>NZ_JBVASJ010000006.1:0-211073 GCF_057813935.1 Pseudomonas sp. F220 | reverse complement strand
TTGTAACTTCAACCACTTGGCGCTTCCGATCACTCGTTAGCGGGAGGCGAATTCTACAGCGTTACTCGCTGCTGTCAACACCTCTTTTACACCGCTTTCGACCGAGTGGATCGAACCGTTAATGGAGCCCAACACCCCGACTCCAGCAACTCCTTCGGGCCTCGATGAACTGAAGCGTAACCGCTGTCGAAAACTGCGTAACTCTTTGTTTACCAAGGAGTTTTCCGTTTCGACTGCGCCGGAAGTGGGGCGAATTATAGACTTACAGAATCTGCCGTCAAGGGTTAATTACGCTTTTGTTGCAGAAGGTGCTTTTTTTGCTATTAACCGGGGAATTCGGCGCGTGACAGGCGGGATACGCAACACTAATAGCAGCGCACCTATAGATGCATAGATAGCCCACTCCTTCAGATCCGCTCGAACGATCCAAAGCATATGGAGTAATCCAAGCCCCAGGATCACATATACCAAGCGATGCAATTTCTTCCAGCGACTACCGAGACGTCGCTGACTATAACGATTAGAGGTGACCGCCAACGCTAGCAATCCAACGAACCCAAGACTGCCGACAATAATGTAAGGCCGTTTGCGCAACTCCACCCCCAGTTGCGACCAATCAAGACCAAGGATAAATACCAGATAAGTACTCAAATGCATCACCACATAAGCAAAGCACCACAAACCCAACTGCCGTCGCACGGCAATCCATCCAGCCCAGCCGGTCAGTTTCTGCAAAGGCGCCATGTTCAGGGTGATCAGCAACAGAACCAGCGTGCCCAACCCCAATCGGTCAACCAGTACCTTCCCCGGATCCGGCCCCAGGGCGAAGATCCAGGCTTGATACAACCAAAGCAGCGGCCAAACCGCCGCTACTATAAAGACGCCAATGCGCCACAACGGATAACGCATCAGTAATTCTTCCGCAGATCGAAGCCGGCATATAAAGAAGCGACTTCATTGGAGTAGCCATTGAACATCTGTGTCTCGCGAACATTAGGGCTGAATAGTCCGCTTGGCAGACGACGCTCGCGGGCCTGAGTCCAGCGCGGGTGATCAACCGTAGGGTTTACGTTCGCGTAGAAACCGTACTCATCCGCAGCAATGCTTTGCCAAGTGGTTTTCGGCTGCTCACTGACCAGACTGATACGCACGATGGATTTGACACTCTTGAACCCGTACTTCCATGGCACCACGAGACGTAGCGGCGCACCGTTTTGATTAGGAAGCTCACGCCCGTACATACCCACGGCAAGAATCGCCAGCGGATTCATCGCCTCATCCAGACGAAGCCCTTCTATATAAGGCCAGTCGATCAGGGCAAAACCGGAGCGCTGACCAGGCATGCTCTTGGGGTCCTTCAGGGTTTCGAAACGAATGAATTTGGCCTTGGAGGTCGGCTCAACCTGCTTGAGCAGCGCAGAAATGGGAAAACCGATCCAGGGAATCACCATCGACCAAGCCTCCACACACCGCAGACGGTAGATCCGCTCCTCTAACTGATAGGGTTTCATGAAGTCTTCCAGGGCATAACGCCCGGGCTTGCCCACCTCGCCATCCACCACAACGCTCCACGGCTCAGTTTTCAGAGTTCCCGCGTTCTGTGCCGGATCACCTTTATCAGTACCGAACTCATAGAAATTGTTGTAGTGGGTCGCATCTTTAAATGGCGTGATCGCCTCATCCTTGACGGTGACAGCCTGCCATTTGGCCGCTGGTAGCTTTTCGGCGAACCAGGACGGCGCCTTACCCGGCTCGACATCCGCATACCGAGTCGCATCATCAGCATTAGCCCAGCGCGGCAAGCTGCTGACTGCCAGCCCGGCGATAGCGCCGCCCAACAGGTTGCGACGAGAGAAGTAGAGGGATTCTGGCGTGACATCCGACTCTTGGCAGTCGGACGACTTGGGTAGCTTGATTAACATGACAACTCCGCAGCATTGGAGGACTGATGCGCCAATAGACTGCGGAGTATGGGGGAAATTACATCACTCGACGTTTTTGTGACGACGAAGACGCAATAGGTACTGCACCGGTCCGGAGGCCGCATAGCCGAGGAAAATCAGCAACAGAATGCGCGGCGGATCACTAAAGACCACAGCGAACACCAGCACCACCGCCAGAATCGCGACAAAAGGCACTCGCCCTTTCAGATCCAGCTCCTTGAAGCTGTTGTACTTGATGTTGCTGACCATCAGCATGCCGGCGGCGGCAACCATCAGAGCAACAAGAAAGGACATCTTGGAACCCTGGATGCCGTAATCGCTGAACGCCCATACGATCCCGGCTACCACGCCTGCCGCGGCCGGACTGGCCAGACCGATAAAATAACGTTTGTCTGCGGTACCTACCTGAGTATTGAACCGCGCCAGACGCAATGCTGCGCCCGCCACATAGACGAAAGCGACCATCCAGCCTACTTTGCCCATATCACCCAAGGCCCAGCCGAATGCCAGCAACGCGGGTGCGACGCCAAAGGCGACCATATCGGACAACGAATCATATTCAGCGCCGAAGGCGCTCTGGGTGTTGGTCATCCGGGCAACGCGACCATCCAGCCCGTCGAGCACCATGGCGACGAAGATCGCAATCGCAGCAAAAGCAAAATACTTGCTCGCGCTTATCGCGTCTCCGGCACTCAAAGCGCTCTGTGCGCTCATGGAATTAATGATGGAGTAAAACCCCGCAAACAGGTTCGCGGTGGTAAACAGATTCGGCAGAAGATAGATACCACGATGCCGGACTTTACGGCCTTCAGCGTCATGCCCTTCTTCAACATGCTCATCGATCGGTAGCAGGCTTTCGGCGTCAGAGGCCTGGTGTGGCTCTTCGGGACGTTCGCTCATGGACAATACCTTGCAACGGTGTGGAAAGTTTCGACAGGTGTCTGCGACAACGGTTCGGACGCAAACGGTTCAGCTTTATACCAGAACCTGTCTGCCCAAACGAAAAAACGCGGCCTACGCCGCGTTTTCTCTTCAAGGCTAGAACTTAGTTCTTGGCTTTGTCGACGATCTTGTTGGCACCGATCCACGGCATCATCGAGCGCAGTTGCTCGCCGATGATTTCGATACCGTGAGCGGCGTTGTTACGACGCTTGGCGGTCATCGATGGGTAGCCGGTAGCACCTTCGCTGATGAACATCTTGGCGTACTCGCCGTCCTGAATGCGTTTCAGGGCGTTGCGCATGGCCTGACGGGATTCGGCGTTGATAACTTCCGGACCCGTCACGTACTCGCCGTATTCAGCGTTGTTGGAGATCGAGTAGTTCATGTTGGCGATACCGCCTTCGTACATGAGGTCAACGATCAGTTTCAGTTCGTGCAGGCACTCGAAGTAGGCCATTTCTGGCGCGTAGCCAGCTTCAACCAGGGTTTCGAAGCCGGCTTTAACCAGCTCAACGGTACCGCCACACAGAACAGCCTGTTCGCCAAACAAGTCGGTTTCGGTTTCGTCTTTGAACGTGGTTTCGATGATGCCGGTACGACCGCCGCCAACGCCAGCAGCGTAGGACAGAGCAACGTTTTTGGCGTTGCCGGAAGCATCCTGATAGATAGCGATCAGGTCAGGGATACCACCGCCTTTGACAAACTCGGAACGCACAGTGTGGCCCGGAGCTTTCGGCGCGATCATGATCACGTCGAGGTCAGCGCGAGGCACAACCTGGTTGTAGTGGATCGCGAAGCCGTGGGAGAAGGCCAGAGTTGCGCCCTTCTTGATGTTCGGCTCGATTTCGTCTTTGTACAGAGCGGACTGGAACTCGTCCGGGGTCAGGATCATGACCAGGTCGGCAGCAGCAACAGCGCTGGCAACGTCGGTCACTTTCAGGCCGTGAGCTTCGGCTTTAGCAACGGTCGCCGAACCTTTACGCAGACCAACAGTGACGTCAACGCCAGAGTCTTTCAGGTTGCAGGCTTGAGCATGGCCTTGGGAGCCGTAACCAATGATGGCAACTTTTTTGCCCTGGATGATCGACAGGTCACAGTCTTTTTCGTAATAAACTTTCATGAATTTCCCCTATATATCCAGGCCGTTCAGGCCATTCGCTAATTTGAGTTAGATGCTCAGCACTTTGTCGCCACGGGCAATCCCGGTGACGCCACTGCGTACGGTTTCCAGAATCGCGGCAGTGCCGATCGACTGAATGAAGCTGTCGAGCTTGTCGCTGGTACCGGTCAATTGCACGGTATACACGCTAGCGCTGACATCGACTATCTGCCCACGATAAATGTCGGTAGTACGCTTGATCTCGGCGCGCTGGGCGCCGGTAGCCTTGACCTTGACCAGCATCAGTTCGCGCTCGATGTGAGCACTTTCCGACAGATCGACCAGTTTGACCACTTCGATCAGCTTGTTGAGGTTCTTGGTGATTTGTTCAATCACTTCATCGTGACCAACAGTGGTCAGCGTCAGACGCGACAGGGTCGGGTCTTCGGTCGGCGCCACGGTCAGGCTTTCGATGTTGTAGTTACGCTGCGAAAATAGACCAACAACGCGAGACAAAGCGCCCGGTTCGTTTTCCAGAAGCAAGGAGATAATGTGCCGCATGATTAAGTACGCTCCGTCTTGCTCAGCCACATATCGCGCATGGAGCCGTCTTTGATCTGCATCGGGTAGACGTGCTCGCTGGTATCGACCTGAATATCGAGGAACACCAGACGATCTTTCATGGCGAAGGCTTCTTCCATCTTCGGCTTCAGATCCTTCAGATCAGTGATGCGCATGCCCACGTGACCATAGGCCTCGGCCAACTTGACGAAGTCAGGCAGCGATTCCATGTAAGAGTGCGAGTGACGGCTGCCGTAGCTCATGTCCTGCCACTGACGAACCATACCCAGCACGCCATTGTTCAGGTTGATGATTTTTACCGGCAGACCATATTGCAGGCAGGTCGACAGTTCCTGAATGTTCATCTGAATACTGCCTTCGCCTGTGACACAGGCAACATCAGCATCAGGGAAGCTCAGCTTGACGCCCATGGCCGCAGGGAAACCGAAGCCCATCGTGCCCAGACCACCGGAGTTGATCCAGCGGTTAGGCTTGTTGAACCGGTAGTACTGCGCAGCGAACATCTGGTGCTGCCCCACGTCGGAAGTCACGTAGGCATCGCCTTTGGTCACTTCGCTGAGGGTTTCGATCACGGTCTGCGGCTTGATGATGCTGCCGTCGCCCTTTTCGTAAGGGAACAGGCCACGATCACCGCGCCACTCGTCGACTTGCTTCCACCAGCTGGCAACGGACTCCTTGTTTGGGGTCTCGCCGATTTCCTTGAGGATGGCGACCATTTCGGTCAGCACACTCTCGACCGGCCCCACGATAGGCACGTCTGCCTTGATGGTCTTGGAGATCGAAGCCGGGTCGATATCGATGTGGATGATCTTGGCATTCGGACAGAACTTGGCCGGGCCGTTGATCACGCGATCGTCGAAACGCGCGCCTACTGCAAGGATCACATCGGCGTGGTGCATCGCCAGGTTGGCGGTGTAGCTGCCATGCATGCCGAGCATGCCGATGAACTGACGATCCGTACCTGGGTATGAACCCAGGCCCATCAACGTATTGGTCACCGGCAGGTTGAGCATTTGCGCCAGTTCGGTCAGCGGAGCGGAGCCGCCGCCAAGGATCACGCCGCCGCCTGCATAAAGAACAGGACGCTTGGCCGCCAGCAACATTTCTGCCGCTTTGCGAATCTGGCCGGAGTGGCCGCGAACAGCCGGGCTGTAGGAACGCAGCTTGGCCTTTTTCGGGAAGATATATTCGAACTTCTCGGCCGGGTTAGTCATGTCTTTCGGGATATCGACCACGACCGGACCCGGACGACCGGATTGCGCCAGGTAGAACGCTTTCTTCATGACTTCCGGGATTTCCGACGCATGCTTGATCATGAAGCTGTGCTTCACGATTGGCCGGGAGATACCGATCATGTCGGTTTCCTGGAATGCATCGGTACCAACCATGTTACTAGGCACCTGACCAGAAATGATCACCATCGGAATGGAGTCCATATAGGCCGTGGCAATACCGGTGATGGCATTGGTCGCGCCCGGGCCGGAGGTCACCAGTACCACACCGGCTTTACCGGTGGCACGAGCGTAGCCGTCAGCCATATGGGTCGCGGCCTGTTCATGACGAACCAGAATGTGGGTCACTTCCGGTTCTTTGAACAAGGCATCGTAAACATGAAGGAGAGCACCACCCGGGTACCCGTAGATATATTTGACGCCTTCGTCACGCAAAAAGCGGACGAGCATCTCACCGCCAGATAAAAGCTCCACGTTGTTCACCTCTAAAACGCCAGAATACCGTTCACTAAAAAGGGAACGGGTCTTAATAGGTTTACTGCTTAGCAGAGCATGAGCGACGGTGGTCGCCGACTACGTCAGCACTGACTGAGCAAGTATTGGGAGCTCCCCAAGTGTTGCGGGGTTTTCCCACCCAGCGCGAGGTAACGCGTTGCGGGTGTAACAAGTCGGCGCGGATGTGCGCCTCATGATCTGCTGAGCGGGTCTGCTTCTGGCAGTCCCTCTACAGCGGACTTTGGATTCTTCTGTTTCGCCCTCTCCAAGTCAAGTCGTCAATGTGCTTTATTCGAACTAAGCGCATGAGAAAGCAAGAAAAAACCTTTAAACAGCAACTGTGTTAGCTTCAATTGCGCAACCCATGACAAGGAAATGGCATGCGGACGTTTTTCTTCACAGCCAGCCTGCTGATCGCCCTGAGTCCTTTGTGCATGGCCGGCCAGATTTACAAATGGGTCGACGCTCAAGGCGTTACGCATTTCGATGCGCAACCACCACAGGGTCAAGAGATCACCACGATCGTAACGCCCTCCTCCCCAGCCACGTCACCCAAAGCGTTACCCGCCAACGCCCTCATAGGCGATCAGCAGGCTATTGAGCGCACCGTCAAAAAGCAGATCGCGGAACAGGAAGCCCAACTCAGGAAGTTCTGCGACACAGCGCGAACCAGTCTGGTTCAACTGCAGAACAACCCACGCTTGCGGGAGAATGCGGAAGGGGGGATGAAGCGCCTGACCGATGAGCAACGGCAAGAACGCACTGCCGAGGTACAGAAGTCGATTGTGGAAAACTGCCAGTAACGACTGGCAGTTTTCCTGTTTAGCCGACGTCGATGATCAGTTGATCAAATTGTGCCAACAGCTTCTGTAGCTCCCTGCCCTGCCCCGGGCGGGCGGCATAGACCATCTCGGCCATGGCCAGAATTCCGGAGGCATTCGGCAGCGGCTGGTTCTGTTCAAGGATGATTTTCATCCGAGGCAGAAAGATCCATTGCAGCCACTGTTCAAAATCCAGTGTATCGACACTGAAGGGCTCAACACTCGCTAGCGCCTCAGCGCCAGGAGGTGTTTCCTCCCAGCAACCTTGCACCCGCAGTTCACGCTCGATCAACAGGAGCTGTTCAGCAATCTTCGGAAAACGTACATCCATCAGAGAGGAACCTTGGCCTTCTGACGCGCCAGTGCCGCACCTGCGGAATCACCCTGTTTCTCACGTGCCTGAGCGATCAAGCCCCACAGGCTTGCCTGAAGGTCCGGGCGACCATTGGCAAAAGTCAGACCCCGACGAGCGAACTGCTCGGCTTGCGCCGCATCACCCTGAGCCATACGCACCTGTGCCAAACGGTAGAGCACTTGTGGTTCGCGCGGGGCGACACGTTGGGCGCGCTCCAGACTGGAGGAAGCACCGTTCAGGTCACCGCTCGCCTGTTGTTGCTGGGCGGTGGTCAGCAAGGCCAGCACCGGGCCGTCCAATTGTTCGTCGGCAGACAGGCCACCGCTGCGAGCGGAAGGAATCCCACTCGGCGTAGACGGCATGCTGTAGTTGCCCTGATTGATCGGTGCCGACTGGACAGGCGACGTATCGATCGGCCCTGGAGTGATAGGACCAGGCGTAATCGGCGCACTGCTGATCGGCGCCGAGGTGGTCGCGCCACCGCCCGGAATCATCACCACCACCCCCTCGCCTTGCGGGATGGCTTGAGTCTGAGCTTGCACCGGGCGCTTGACGGTCGTCTGACGGAAGCCGCCATTGGCCGATATCCGCTCACTGTTGGAAACGGCGCTGCCTGAATCCACCACTGGAATCGAGCCGCGCTGCACGTTGGCACAACCGTTGAGCAAAGCCAGAGCTGTAATAGCTGGAATCCACCACTTGTTCACTTCAAATCCTCTTTGCTTAATTCAACCAGCCCTTGACCCAATCCATCACCTCATTGACGGGCGCTGGGATTACGCCAGCACACGCGGTACCGGGAGGCGGTTCGCTGCCGCGAATATACGGCATCTGCACCGCGCCTGGACAACTCGCTTCGGAACCCTGCCCGGTACGGGAGTCGACCCAAGCCTGAACAACATTATCCGGCTGCGGCATATCCAGCGGCAACGGGTCAGCCTTGCGCATGAAACTGGTCCAGACCTGCAGGGCGCCAGTGGCACCGGTAAAGGGTGTTTTGCCGTTGTCATCGCGACCGAGCCAGACCACCGCCAGCAAATCCTGGCTGAAGCCGGCGAACCAGCTGTCCCGCGAATCGTTACTCGTGCCGGTTTTACCCGCCAATGTCAGGGTTTTCGGCAGAACGTTGTAGACCGAACTGCCGGTACCTTCGCGCATCACCCGCTGCATCGCGCTCTGGATCAAGTAGATCGAACCCGGATCGAATCGCTGCTGAATCTGGAACGGATAACGCTTGAGTGGTTGGCCTTCGGCGGTCAACACGCTACGAATCCCACGCATCGGCGTATTGAAACCACCGTTGGCCAGGGTCTGATACATGGTCGCCACTTCCATCGGGCTCAAGCCACCGGCCCCCAGCAACATCGACGGAAAGGCTGGAAACTCGCGGGTAATGCCCAGGCGCGCCAGTGTCTTGAGGACATTCGGCACGCCAACTGCCAGGCCCAGACGCGCGGTCGACAGGTTGTAGGAATGTGCTAACCCTTGGTACAGGAAGACCGTGCCGTGGGAACGGCGATCATAGTTCTGCGGCTTCCAGATCTGGCCGTCAGCGCCTTTCACCGAGAACGAGTCATCGGAGAGCCAGCTGGTCAGGGTGTACTGGCTCGGCTTCTCAAGCGCAGTCAGGTAAACCGCTGGTTTGACCAACGAACCGATTGGCCGTACAGCATCCAGTGCACGGTTGAAGCCGGCATAGCTCGCCTGACGACTACCGATCATGGCCTGGACTTCCCCGGTTTCCGGGTTGGTCACCACCATCGCGGCTTCAACCTCATCCGCCCCCTTGCGACCGGCAAGACGCTTGAAGGTATCGTTGACCGAGGCCTCCGCCTTCATCTGCAGGATCGGATCGAAACTGGTGAAAATTCGCAGTCCTTCTTCGGTCAAGTCTTCGTCGCGGTAGTCTTCGCGCAACTGACGTTTGACCAGATCAAGAAAACCCGGGAACGAGCTGTCGGCCAAACTGCCGCGTTTGGTTACGCCCAACGGCATCTTCTTGGCTGCTTCGACTTGCTCGGCCGTCGCAACACCTTGCTGTTCCAGCAGATCGAGCACCAGATTACGACGCTCGAGTGCGCGCTCAGGATAACGACGTGGGTTGTAGGCGGATGGCCCTTTGACCATGCCCACCAACAACGCCACCTGATGCAGCTTGAGTTCAGACAGCGGCTGGCTGAAGAAGAACTGACTGGCCAGACCGAAACCGTGAACCGCACGCTGCCCATCCTGACCGACGAACACTTCGTTGAGGTAGGCCTCAAGGATTTCGCGTTTGTCGTAATGCAACTCAAGCAGCAAAGCCATCATTGCTTCGGTCAACTTACGGGACAGGCTGCGCTCGTTGGTCAGGTAGAAGTTTTTGACCAGTTGCTGGGTCAACGTACTGCCGCCCTGACGCATTTGCCCAGACGAGGTGTTAACCCAAAGGGCCCGGACAATCGACTTCGGAGAAACCCCGAAGTGGTGATAGAAGTCCCGATCCTCCACTGCAACCAACGTATCCAGCAGGTACGGCGGCACCTGATCGATTTTGATCAGGATTCGATCTTCGAGGTTTTTCGGGTAAAGACCGCCAATCAATAGCGGTTCCAGACGCACGACCGCGACTTTCGAGCCGTTGGTCGCCGAAAGCTCGGCCACATAGTCACCGGAGAAGCGCACGCGCACCGGCTGAGCCTGCTCCAGGCCTTCATAGAACTGGAAACCGCGGGTATTCAAATCGACCGTGTTGCCATTGACCGATGCCGCGCCGGGACCATTGGCGACACTTTCGCGCCGGTAACCCAGAGCATCGAGCTCAGTCAGGAAGTCTTCCTTGCTGAGCTTTTGTCCGACGAACAGCTCCAACGGCCGGGCATAAACCTTGGCCGGGATGGTCCAGCGCTTGCCAGAGAACTTCTCCTGGACCACTGCATCGAGATAAACCGCAAAGCCGGCGAGCACTACCAGGCCGACCAGGCTGAGCTTCAGAGCCCAGCCTAACCAGGGGCGCAGGCCACCAGACGGGCGTTTGGAACGGGAACGAGGGGATCGGGTACGAGTCATGGCGGCGGATTATACGCACTTTATTCAGACTCAACAGAAGCCCTCTGAGGTTTGCACTAACGTCGCTTGCAGCCATAATGACGCCCTTGAATTTTCCACGAATCTGAAGGATCGCCTGTGAGCCAATCCCTGATCGCCGCCCTGCAAAACCCGGCCCTCTACCCACATCCCGTAGAAGGGTTTCAGGTCATCGAGACGCATATCTCCTGGGTGCTGCTCACTGGCCCCTATGCTTATAAAGTGAAGAAGCCGGTCAACTTCGGCTTCCTCGATTTCACCGGCCTGGAGGCTCGCGAACACTTCTGCGGCGAAGAGCTGCGCCTTAACCAGCGCCTGACCCATGATCTGTACCTGGAAGTGTTGCCGATTACCGGCAGCGCCGAAGCTCCGCAATTGGGCGGCAGTGGCCCCGTGATCGACTACGCGCTGAAAATGCGTCAGTTCCCACAAAGCCAATTGCTCAGCACCCTGCAAGCCAATGGCGAACTGACGGCTGTGCACATTGATGAGATGGCCAAGCAGATCGCTCAGTTCCACCTCAGTGCACCCCTGGTTCCGGCAACCCACGAAGCCGGCACACCAGAAAGCGTCATGGCGCCGGTACGGCAGAACTTCGAACAGATTCGCCCATTCCTCAGTGAAAAGGCTGACCTGCTGCAACTCGATGCCCTGCAAGCCTGGGCCGAAAGCAGCTTCGAGCGCCTCAAACCACTGTTCGCCCAGCGCAAGGCCGAGGGTTTTATCCGTGAGTGTCACGGTGACATCCATTTAGGCAACGCTACGGTGATCGATGGCGAGGTCGTGATCTTTGACTGCATCGAGTTCAACGAACCGTTCCGTTTCACTGACGTTTACGCTGACACCGGGTTCCTCGCGATGGACCTGGAAGACCGCGGCCTTAAAAGCCTGGCGCGGCGTTTTATCAGCCAGTACCTGGAGCTGACCGGCGATTATCAGGGGCTTGAGCTGCTGAACTTCTACAAAGCCTATCGCGCCCTGGTTCGCGCTAAAGTCACTCTATTCAGCATGCCAGCCGAAGCCGCCCCGGTGCAGCGTGCGACCACGCTGCGGCAATACCGCAACTATGCCAATCTGGCAGAAAGCTACAGCACTATCCCGTCACGTTTTATGGCGATCACCTCCGGCGTTTCGGCTGTCGGCAAAAGTCATGTGGCCATGCGTCTGGTGGAAGCATTGGGCGCGGTTCGCCTACGCTCCGATGTCGAACGCAAGCGTCTGTTCGGCGAGCAACAGGTACAAAACAATGTTGAGGCGGGCATTTATAGCACCCAATTCAGCGCTGCTACCTACGCCCGTCTACACCAGATTGCCGATGTGATTCTGCGTGCCGGTTTCCCCGTAGTGGTCGACGCCACTTACCTCAAACGCGAGCAACGCGATGGCGCTGCGAAAATCGCCGAAGCCACCGGCGCGCCGTTCCTGATCCTCGACTGCAATGCTCCGCAAGCAGTCATCGAGAGCTGGCTCGCGCAGCGTCAAGCGGACAAAAATGATCCGTCCGACGCGACCATGGCAGTTATCGAAGCTCAGCAAGCCAGCCGTGAGCCCCTGACTGCTGCGGAAATCCTGTGCAGCAAACGCGTCGAAACCAATGAAAGCGGCACTCTCGACAGCTTGGTTGCACACATTCGCCAGCGCTTGCCGGGCCTGTAAGCAACTATTTCAGCCGTGGAACCGGTAACGGCTTCACGGCCGCAAAGTAGTGGCACTATAATGGCGCCATAAATCCAACAGGTGACGCCCCATGAGCCAGCCGAAACTTCTCGACACTCCGCTTTACGCGCTGCTGCACAAAGACGACATCGCCGGTTTCAATAGTGAAAGGCCTAAAGACAAACCTATCGATATGCGTGGTGGCGATTTCCGCGGCCTCGATCTGCGCGAGCTGAACGCCGAAGGCATCGACTTCACAGACGGTTACTTCCGCTCGGCTGATTTACGCGGCCTGGATTTGCGCAATTCCTCCATGGAAGGTGCGAGCCTGGCACATGCGCAAATATCGGGGGCCTACTTCCCACCAGAGCTGACGGCCGATGAGATTCTCATGTCGGTGAATTTCGGCACGCGCTTGCGCTACCGCACCAAATAATTCACTCATTAACCAGAAGTCCGGCGCCCTTCACTACGCGCTGGACTGTGCGTAGTGTTTCCCGCTGTCAACCAGCGTACTCGCTCTCGACTCCTCTCCCACTGCGCTCGCAGCCCTTTCTATAGCCTTCTGGCCTCTCGGCTTAGAAGCTTTTTCGTAGAAACTTACCAAACAACCACGCTTTTCCTACTGACCGCTACACTCCTTTGAGGCTCGTCCACGCACCGTTCGGCCGTCGCAAGGAGGCTTGATGAATGATGAACTGCAGCACCTGAAGAACCTTGGCAAGACGTCGGCACAATGGCTGCACGCCGTGGGCATCCATAGTGCTTCTGACTTACGCCGCCTAGGGGCGGTGGATGCATATCGGGCCGTGCGAACCCGGGGGTTTCGTGCATCGAAAGTGTTGCTCTATGCAATCGAAGGCGCGCTGATGGACGTGCACTGGAACGACATACCGGCAGAACGCAAAGATGCATTGAATAAGCAGCTGGAAGCGATATCGTCACGCCATAAAAACTGAGCGGGCAGGATTTACATGTATTTCCTCGGGGAACAACCGGCCTACGCCGACGCACTGATCAGTCGACTGCAACGTATTCCAACTCAGCTATTGGAGGGTTTGGCGCCGTGCGGCGTAGTGCCAGCGTCATTGCCAGCGAGCCCAGTACGGTCATGCTGATCCCGAAGGATCAATTTCTCAGCTTGACGCAAAGCAATCCGAAAATTGCCCACAACCTTATTCAAAGCATGGCGCGCAGAATCGACCAACTGAACAAAGAAGTCATCCGCCTCCACTCGCTCAAGGAGAGAGCCTGAAGCGCCCTGTTTACGGGCGATCAGCAAGAGCACTTGACTCGATTCACAGAAATGAAAAAACAGCTATTGACTTAGAAATGAGAATCGTTATGATTACCACATCTGGTCGCGAGATCAGCCGATAACCTGGAAGACCAGTGGTTCGGACTCTCAGATTATCTCCTCATCAGGCTAATCACGGTTATTTGACCCGGCTCTTGCCGGGTCTTTTTTTGCCCGTTGAAAAATGGAAACGGGTGACGGTTGCCACATCGTCATCGGCATTCAGTCATTAAGAGAGGATTCCTGGCCCGACGCTGTGGATAACCGCAGGCCCCGACAAATCATTTGGGTAGGTCCTGGATTTTTACTTACGCAGTGGAGCGCAATAGTCCTGCTCAGGCATAGCAGCGGTGTACCAGACATAGTCCGCCATACCTGGTGCAACCTCAGCACCTTCCTGCGCCAACATCAACACGACCGCCCCGTCCGGAGCCCCAAGGTCAAACAGGTGTACTGGTATTCCGACATCCTTGCGCGCGTGGAAAGCACCGGCAAACAACAGCGAAGGAGTGGGTGCCGCCAGCAAGCGCTCTGCCATTCGCCGATCACGTTGCTGCTGGACAGCCAGCATGGCAGGCATTTGCGTTTCAGGTAGCAGACCACAATGGGATTCGCGAACTTGCGCCAGCAGTTCGCCTTTGACCGAAGCCGAGTTCGAACGAGCACCACTCAATGCAGGTGCCCGGGCATAAATTTGCCGCACTTCATTCGCGTCAAGGTTGGCCGCCAGCAACGGATAAGGCTGAGCCAACGCAAAACGCACAACAGGGCCGTACAGTGTCCAGTCCCAACCCGATTGCCACGCCAACGCTTTAGGTAAGTCGTTGGGCCAGCCAGTCGTTTTCAGCTCCATGTGGACCTTGTCGACGCGAGGCTGCTGGTCCGGCGTCAGCATCTCCAGGAGAAGACTGCCTTGGGTACGACGATCAGCCAACGCCTGTAGCAATCGCAATTGCAGCGAATGGTGATCGGGGTTGTCGTGCTGTTCACCGACGATGACCCGTGACGCGTTGGCCAGGCGACCGAACAATTCATCCGCCGTCAGCACCTGTCCGTTGCTGAGATCACGGATCATGCCGGCAGTCGGCCCTTTCGAGCTGCTTGAAGCCGGTGTGTTCGGCAACATCGACGCGTTATGACAAGCACCGAGCAGCATCAAAACCAGTATCAGAATCGCACGCATGCTTTCATTCCAGTGAGTGGTCTTAACGGGCGATGATCAACGGGTGCCCGCGTTCCGGATGTTGCTGCACCAGCACATCCAGCCCAAAAACGGCTTTCAGCGGTTCAGGTCGCAGCACCATCGCCGGGCTGTCCAGAGCATGAGGGCGTCCGCCCTCAAGCAGCAACAAACGATCACAATAGCGCGCTGCCAGGTTCAGATCATGCAGGATCACCAGCACCGCAGCGCCGCGATCGGCAAACTCGCGGATCGCCTGCAAAGTTGTGTGTTGATGCAGCGGATCGAGCATCGATGTCGGCTCGTCGAGCAGCAAGGTTTGCCCGACCTGCCCCGGCCATAGCTGCGCCAGGACACGCGCCAAGTGCACCCGCTGCCGCTCGCCACCGGACAACGCCAGGTAACTGCGTCCGCTCAGATGCTCGGCGTCAGCGGCATGTAAGGCCGCGGCGATAATTTCGTCGTCGCGGACTCGACCGCTTTGATGCGGCAAGCGCCCCATGCCGACGACCTCTTCGACCCGAAAAGCAAAATCCAGCGTCGAGGTCTGCGGTAATACCGCTAGACGTTGCGCCCTTTGCGCACCCTCCCAGTTTCCCAACTCACGCTCATCCAGCCAGACTTCCCCCTGACTTGGACGCAGTTCGCCGCACAACGCACCGAGCAAGGTGCTCTTGCCCGCACCGTTCGGTCCGAGTACGCCGAGCACTTCGCCCGATTTGAGCTCCAGATTGATATCCGCCAACACCGTCTGCTTGCCACGGCGGATCTGCAGGTTTTCCGCTCGCAGCATCAGGCGCGCCCTCGTAACAACAAAAACAGGAAGAACGGTGCACCGATAAACGCCGTGACTATTCCGATCGGTAACTCGGCGGGCGCCAATGCCAAACGCGCCACCAGATCGGCAAACAGCAGCAGGCTCGACCCCGCCAACACCGAGGCAGGCAACAAAACCCGGTGATCCGGCCCGGCCAACAGCCGCACCAGATGCGGTACCACCAACCCGACAAAGCCGATCATGCCGGCCGCCGCAACCGCAGCACCGACCCCGAGCGCCGTACAGAACACCAGTTCACGCTTGAGCCTTTCAACGTCGATGCCCAAGTGACTGGCTTCTGATTCTCCCAGCAGCAGTGCATTCAGTGCCTTGGCCCGGCGCGGAAGCCACAGCGCCACCGCCGCGCTCACCAGCAGTAACGGCCACAGCCTCGAATAGCTGGCGCCGTTGAGGCTGCCCAGATTCCAGAAGGTCAGCGTACGCAAGGTGGCGTCATCCGCCAGATAGGTGAACAAGCCGACTGCCGAGCCGGCCAACGCAGTCAGGGCGATGCCCGCCAACAACATGGTCGCTACGTTGGTTTGACCATTACGCCGGCCGAGACGGTAGACCAGCGCCGTCACCCCCAGCCCGCCGAGAAAGGCACACAACGAAAGCAGGTAAGGACCTAGCGCCTCAGGCAGCCCGCCAAATACCGAACCGCCGACAATCGCAATCGCTGCGCCCAACGCGGCACCACTGGATACACCGACCAGGCCCGGGTCGGCGAGCGGATTACGGAACAAACCCTGCATCGCCACGCCAGACAACGCCAGTACCCCGCCCACTGCCAGGCCGAGCAAAGTCCGTGGCAGACGGATCTGGCCGAGAATCAGTTCGGCCTGCTCCAGTCCCTCTGCCGGTATTGGCAACCCGATCAAGCGCAACGCTGCACGCAAAGTATCCAGCAACGGCAAGCTAACGGGTCCCAGCGCCAAAGATAGCCAGATTGCGAGCACACACAGCAGGCTCAAGCCAATAAACAACGATCGAGGTTTAACCAGCGTGGTCATGGGGCGATTTTAGCCTTGGCTGATTCGATGGGATAGAACCTGGCCGACAACTTCACCAGGCTTGCCGGCAACCGTGGACTGAGCCCACCTACCAACAAAGTCGGATCGAGCTCAAACACTCGCCCGTCCTTGGCCGCACGGGTTGAGGCAAGGATCGGGTTTTCCTTGAACAGCGCGGCGCGCGCAGCCTCGCCGGTCAAGCTGCGGTCAGCGAAGACCAGTACTTCGGGATTCAGACTGGCCAGGGACTCGACTGAAAACGGTTTGTAGCCGCTGTGAGTCGCCAGATTCTGGCCACCGGCCTGCAGCAACAACCAGTCAGCTGCCGTGTCCTTGCCAGCAACCAAGGGTTTGCCGCCCGCATGCCCCAGTAGCAACAGCACACCCGGGGGTTTTTGCCGGGTCTGCGCTTGGCTGACCCAGGTTTTCTGCTGTTCAAGTTGCTGTTGATAGTTCTGGAACAGTTGCGCGGCCTTGTCTTCGTTGCCCAACAGCGTGCCCAGGTGCTGCAAGTTGCCCTGCAAGGTCGGCAGGTCAGGTTGCGCCGAGAACAGCTCGACCTGCACGCCCGCACTGCGAATCTGCGACAGCGCTGGGGGTGGGCCCATTTCTTCGGTGCCCACGAGAATCTGTGGGCGCAAGCTCAAAATGCCTTCTGCTGACAGCTGCCGCTGATAACCGATACTGGGCAGGGCCTTGAGTGATTCCGGGTACTGGCTTGTAGTATCCACGCCGACCAACTTCGACTCGCCCCCTAATGCGCTGACCCATTCCGACAACGCGCCACCGGCACTGACCCAGCGTTGCGGCAGTTCGGCCGCTACAGCCCCATGGTTGACCAAAAGTCCGACACAGAACGCAATAGCGCTGGTACTCAGGCGCATAAGAGGTTTTCCTTTGAGGGCTGTCCTGCTGAATTACGCGTCAATGTGACATGCCGAGGATCCTCGGCATCGTACTCAGCGAGTGCATACACAACGAGCGAAGCGGGCATTTGATAATTGTTTGCATTTGCACGTCAAGCACAGACATGTTTCGTCACATGCATACGAATACACCATCACAGCCTGAGCGCAGAGCCTCGGGCACCTGAGGATAGACATGAAGTTTCTTTGCACCCACGCCGAGCTGGTCGACGCCAGTAGCCGCGGCTTTGATATCGACGGCCAGAAGCTGTTCGCCGTGCGCCGTGAAGGCCAGGTCTATGTCTATGAAAATCGCTGCCCGCACCGGGGTGTCGCGCTGGAATGGCAGCCCGACCAGTTTCTTGACCAGAGCGCCAGCCTGATCCAGTGCGCCACGCACGGCGCACTGTTTCTGATCGAAAGCGGTGAATGCGTCGCCGGCCCCTGTGCCGGGCAATCCTTGACCGCCCTTCCTTGCAAGGAAGACGCCCAAGGGATATGGGTGCAACTTTAGTGGCCTGTGTGGCTAGCCGTTCAGAATGACCTCCAGGCGTCGGTCGATGCAGACCTCTTCAGCGGTCAGCCGCACGCCGTAAGCCAACACCTCGACCCCGCACGCAACCGCCTCACGCAGCGCCGCGGCATAACCCGGGTCGATCTCCTCGGCCGGACGCACCGCCTCGATGCCCGTCAGGTTGACGCAATACAGCTGCACCGCGCGAATACCGTCCCGCGCCAGACAGGCCAGCTCCCGCAAATGCTTGGCGCCGCGCGCAGTCACGGCGTCGGGAAATGCGGCAATGGGTGAACCATCGAAGCCTAGCGTGACACTTTTGACTTCGACAAACGCCGGACCGCTCGGGTAATCCAGGCGGAAATCGATTCGGCTATTTTCCTGACCGTAAGCCACTTCGCGCTTCAGCCCGGTGAAGCCATTGAGCTCAGTGATCAACCCTGCGCGCAAAGCCTCCTCGATCAAGGCATTGGCCCGCGCCGTGTTGACGCAGGCCAAACGCCCCTGTGGGGTTTCGCTGATTTCCCAGGTGCCGGGCAATTTGCGTTTGGGGTCGTTGGAACGACTGAACCAGACCTGCCCGCCTTCCACCATGCAGTTGAACATCGAACCGGTGTTGGGGCAGTGAATGGTCAGCAACTCACCGCTAACGGTTTCGATATCCGCCAAAAAGCGCTTATAGCGACGCAGCAAACGGCCTTCTTCGAGTGGAGGATGAAAGCGCATCAGCCTTGCCAGCTCCGCAAACCGCGAGCAATCCGCTCGACGGCTTCCTGCAAACGATCCAGGTTCTGGGTGTAGGCAAAACGCACGTGATGGCCGGCCTGATGACGGCCAAAATCCAGCCCCGGCGTAATCGCCACGTGCTCGGTTTCAAGGAAATGCCGGCAGAAAGCAAAGGCATCTCCGCCGAACGCGCTGATATCCGCGTACAGATAAAACGCGCCTTCCGGCTCAACAGCAATGCCGAAGCCCAGTTCCCGCAAGGCCGGCAACAGGAAGTCCCGGCGACGACCAAACTCGGCACGCCGCTCCTCAAGAATGCTCAGCGTGTCGGGCTCAAAGCAGGCCAACGCGGCGTGCTGGGCCATGCTCGGCGCACTGATATAGAGATTCTGCGCGAGTTTTTCCAGTTCGCCGACGGCGGCTGGTGGCGCCACCAACCAACCCAGGCGCCACCCCGTCATGCCGAAATACTTTGAGAAGCTATTGAGGACAAATGCGCTGTCATCAACTTCCAGCACGCTGGCTGCATCAGTGCCGTAGGTCAGACCGTGATAAATCTCGTCCACCACCAGATGACCGTTGCGCGCCTTGATTGCAGCAGACAACCCGGCCAGTTCGTCACGGCTCAAAATCGTCCCGGTCGGATTGGCCGGCGAAGCCACCAACGCACCAACGCTGTCCTGATCCCAGTAACGCTCGACCAGCTCTGGAGTGAGCTGATAACGCACCTCCGGACCGACCGGAATCAGTTGCGCCGCGCCTTCCACCAAGCGCAGAAAATGCCGGTTACATGGGTAACCCGGGTCCGCCAGCAGCCAGTGTTTGCCCGGATCGACCAGCAAACTACTGGCCAGCAGCAGCGCACCCGAGCCGCCGGGGGTAATCAGAATCCGCTCAGGATCAATGTCCAGAGCGTAACGCTGTTGGTAGAAACCAGAGATAGCGGCCCGCAACTCCGGAATTCCGCGGGCGGCGGTGTAACGGGTTTTCCCCGCCGTCAGCGCGGCCTGGCCGGCTTTGATGATCGGCTCAGCCGTGGTGAAGTCCGGCTCGCCGATTTCCAGATGGATCACATCGTGCCCGGCCGCTTGCAATTCGTTGGCGCGCGCCAGCAACGCCATGACATGGAAAGGTTCGATAGCGCGGCTACGCGCACTGTAGGGCTGAGCCATTAGCCATTCCTTCAATGGGGAGCAAAAACCCGATTCTACCCAACGACGGGAACGAGCGAGAGCCTAATGCGGTCTGAACCGTAAGATAGCTGGAACAACTCAAACGTTTGGCCCAAGTTTGACTAAAATCAATAATTGATCAGGCCTCCAGACCCACCAGTCAAGGCTTTGCAACCTTTTGCAAGCATCATGGACCGCAGGCTCGACAACCGGGAGTAGCGCGGCCCGATTTGATCTGGTAAGTTCGCCCGCTTGCAGCCGCAGGGCCGGCAGGTGTCGGTATGGAACATTCCTGCGCAATGGATTACAAGAGTAGAGGCGGTCCATTCATGCCCACCCAAGCAAAGCAAAAGCAGAACCAGTCGATCAGCGGCTTCGAACCCTACGTTCAAACCAAGGGCGAGGAGTACATGGGCGAGCCCATGCGCAAACACTTCACCAAGATCCTGAACAAGTGGAAACAGGACTTGATGCAGGAAGTCGACCGCACTGTTGATCACATGAAAGACGAAGCGGCCAACTTCCCTGACCCGGCCGACCGTGCCAGTCAGGAAGAAGAATTCAGCCTTGAACTGCGTGCCCGCGATCGCGAGCGCAAGCTGATCAAGAAAATCGACAAGACTCTGCAATTAATCGAAGACGAAGAATACGGTTGGTGCGAGTCTTGCGGCGTCGAGATCGGCGTCAAGCGACTGGAAGCGCGCCCTACCGCTGATATGTGCGTCGATTGCAAAACGCTGGCGGAAATCAAGGAAAAGCAGGTCGGCAAGTAACAGCCGATTTGAACGAAGAACGGAGCGTGCGAACGCTCCGTTTTTGTTTCTGGGGATTTTGAATAATGTAGGAGCCGCCGGTCGACGCTCGATTGGTCCGGGCGGCGTTCCGGCGATAGCGATTTCAAGGACGCCATCGCCGACAACAGGCCAGACAAAGTAACATTTAGCCATGACTGCCATTACCTCCTCCTCGTATATCGGGCGCTTCGCCCCCACTCCCAGTGGTTATCTGCACTTCGGCTCGCTGGTCGCTGCCCTGGCCTCGTACCTCGACGCCCGCTCGGTAGGCGGACGTTGGTTGGTGCGCATGGAAGATCTCGACCCGCCACGGGAAGAACCCGGCGCCCAAGTTGCGATCCTTGCTGCTCTGGAGCACTACGGTTTCGAATGGGACGGCGAAATGGTCCGACAGAGTGACCGTCACGACGCCTACGCCGAAGTGCTCAATCGCTTGTTCAATTATGGTTTGGCCTACGCCTGCACCTGCTCGCGCAAACAGCTGGCGCCCTATCACGGTGTCTATCCCGGGCTGTGTCGCAATGCCGGCCACTCGAGTGACAACGCCGCAATCCGCCTGCGGGTGCCTGAGCTGGAATACCACTTCGAAGATCGGGTGCAGGGCGAGTTTCGCCAGCATCTGGGCCGCGACGTCGGTGATTTCGTTATTCGTCGCCGCGACGGGCTTTACGCCTATCAACTGGCGGTAGTGCTTGACGACGCCTGGCAAGGCATTACCGATATCGTCCGCGGCGCCGACCTGCTGGACTCCACGCCGCGCCAGCTGTACCTGCAAGAATTGCTCGGGCTGCCGCAACCGCGCTACCTGCACGTCCCGCTGATCACTCAACCGGACGGCCACAAGCTGGGCAAATCCTACCGTTCACCACCGTTGGCCAACGATCAGGCCATGCCCTTGTTGCTCCGTGCGCTGCGTGCCTTAGGCCAAAAACCCGGTAGCGAACTCGACTACGCAAGCCCCCGAGAAGTACTGAGCTGGGGCATCCACCACTGGGATGCAGCGCTGATCCCGCGCACACTCACCTTGCCCGAAGCGCAAATACGCTGACGACGCTTGCAGCTTGGCGCCCATCCGTTACCATCGCCGCACGTTTTCGGGCACACGCACAATAAAGAGAGGCCAGGATGTACATCTATCGTTTGGTCCTGCTCCTGGTAGTCGGGATCTATCTGTTCTCCCCGGCCATCATGGATTGGTGGATCGACGCCACTGGCGCCTGGTATCGCCCTTATCTGCTCTGGCTGATTCTGATCGTTGTGACCTTCATCCTGCAGAGCCAAAAAGATGCCGATGAGCTTTAGCCTGACCCAGATGATCCTGATTAGCGCCGCCTACCTGGCGGTGCTGTTCGGAGTGGCCTGGATCAGTGAACGCGGGATGATCCCGCGCTCGATCATTCGCCACCCGCTGACCTACACCTTGTCGCTGGGTGTGTATGCCAGCGCTTGGGCGTTTTACGGTACGGTCGGCCTGGCCTATCAATATGGTTACGGCTTTCTATCCAGTTACCTCGGGGTTTCCGGGGCCTTTTTGCTGGCGCCGGTGCTGCTGTATCCGATTCTGAAAATCACCCGTACCTACCAGTTATCGTCCCTGGCCGACCTGTTCGCGTTCCGTTTCCGCAGCACCTGGGCCGGCGCGCTGACGACAATTTTCATGCTGATCGGGGTCTTGCCGCTGCTGGCGTTGCAGATTCAGGCGGTTGCAGACTCCATCGGCATCCTCACCCGAGAGCCGGTACAGCATCGTGTGGCGCTGAGTTTCTGCGCACTGATCACCCTCTTCACGATCTTCTTCGGCTCGCGGCATATCGCTACCCGGGAAAAGCACGAAGGGCTGGTGTTCGCCATCGCCTTCGAATCGGTGATCAAACTCATCGCCATCGGCGGCGTCGGTCTGTATGCCCTATACGGTGTGTTCGACGGCCCGCAACAGCTTGAGCTATGGCTGTTGCAGAACCAGACCGCCCTCGCCGCCTTGCACACCCCTCTGCAAGAAGGACCATGGCGCACGCTGTTGCTGGTGTTCTTCGCGTCGGCGATTGTCATGCCGCACATGTACCACATGACGTTCACCGAAAACCTCAACCCGCGTTCGTTAGTGAGTGCAAGCTGGGGCTTGCCGCTGTTCCTGCTGTTGATGAGCCTGGCGGTACCGCTGATTCTCTGGGCTGGCCTGAAACTGGGCGCCACCACCAACCCGGAATACTTCACCCTCGGCATCGGCATCGCCGCCAACAACAAGGCGCTGGCGCTATTGGCCTATGTCGGCGGACTGTCGGCCGCCAGCGGACTGATCATCGTCACCACCCTGGCGCTGTCCGGAATGGCCTTGAACCACCTGGTGCTGCCGCTCTATCAGCCGCCCGCTGAAGGCAACATCTATCGCTGGCTGAAGTGGACCCGCCGGGCGCTGATCGTCGCGATCATCATGGCCGGCTACGGGTTCTATCTATTGCTGGGGGCCGAGCAGGATCTGGCCAACCTTGGCATCGTCGCCTTCGTCGCCACGTTGCAATTTTTGCCTGGCGTGCTGTCGGTGCTGTATTGGCCGACCGCCAACCGCCGAGGTTTTATCGCCGGGCTGCTGGCGGGGATTCTGGTGTGGCTGGTGACCATGTTGTTGCCGCTGGTTGGCAATCTGCAGGGCTTCTACATTCCGCTGCTGAACATGATCTATGTGCTGGACGACACCAGTTGGCACATGGCGGCCATCGCCTCACTCGCCGCCAACGTATTGATGTTCACCCTGATCTCGCTGTTCACCAATGCCAGCAGCGAAGAAGCCAGCGCCGCCGAAGCCTGCGCGGTGGATAACGTCCGCCGCCCGCAACGCCGAGAGCTGCACGCCGCATCGCCGCAAGAGTTCGCCACTCAACTGGCCAAACCGTTGGGAGCCAAAGCCGCACAGAAAGAAGTCGAACAGGCATTGCGCGACCTTTATCTGCCCTTCGATGAGCGCCGCCCTTATGCCTTGCGCCGGCTGCGCGATCGCATCGAGGCTAATCTCTCCGGCCTGATGGGGCCGAGCGTGGCTCAGGACATGGTCGAGACTTTCCTGCCGTACAAGGCCGGTGGCGAGAACTATGTCACTGAAGATATCCACTTCATTGAAAGCCGCCTCGAGGACTACCACTCGCGCCTGACCGGTCTGGCCGCCGAGCTCGATGCCTTGCGTCGCTATCACCGACAAACCTTGCAGGAACTGCCGATGGGCGTCTGCTCGCTGGCCAAGGACCAGGAAATCCTCATGTGGAACAAAGCCATGGAGGAGCTGACCGGCATCGCAGCACAGCGCGTGGTGGGTTCACGCCTGAGCACCCTTGGCGATCCGTGGAAAGAACTGCTGCAAGGTTTCATCAACCTGCCGGACGAACACTTGCACAAACAGCACCTGGCCCTCGATGGCCAGACCCGTTGGTTGAACCTGCACAAAGCCGCCATCGACGAGCCGCTGGCGCCTGGCAACAGCGGCCTGGTGCTGCTGGTGGAAGACCTGACCGAAACCCAGATGCTCGAGGATAAACTGGTGCACTCCGAGCGGCTGGCCAGCATCGGTCGACTGGCTGCCGGCGTGGCCCATGAAATCGGCAACCCGATCACCGGTATCGCCTGTCTCGCGCAAAACCTGCGTGAGGAGCGCGAAGATGACAGCGAACTGACCGAAATCAGCGGTCAGATCCTCGAGCAGACTAAGCGTGTTTCACGCATCGTCCAATCGCTGATGAGCTTCGCCCACGCTGGCAGCCATCAACACAGTGACGAGCCCGTGTGTCTGGCCGAAGTAGCGCAGGATGCCATTGGTTTGCTGGCGCTGAACCGACGCAACTTCGAAGTACAATTTTTCAACCTGTGCGACCCTGAACACTGGGTCGACGGCGACCCACAGCGGCTCGCCCAGGTGCTGATCAACCTGCTGTCCAATGCCCGCGACGCCTCACCGGCCGGCAGTGCAGTACGGGTCAAAAGCGAAGCCAGCGAACACACGGTCGATCTGATCGTCGAAGACGAAGGCAGTGGTATCCCGAAGAACATCATGGACCGATTGTTCGAACCCTTCTTCACCACCAAGGATCCTGGCGAAGGCACCGGTCTGGGCCTTGCACTGGTCTATTCCATCGTTGAAGAGCATTATGGACAAATCACCATCGACAGCCCGGCTGACACCGAAAGCCAACGCGGCACCCGTATCCGGGTGACCTTACCGCGTCATGTCGAAGCGACGTCCGCTGTGAACTGAGACCGTCGAGAGTATCGAATCAATGCCGCACATTTTGATCGTCGAAGACGAAACAATTATCCGCTCCGCCTTGCGCCGCCTGCTGGAACGCAACCAGTACCAGGTCAGCGAAGCCGGTTCCGTGCAGGAAGCACAAGAGCGTTTCAGCATTCCCACGTTCGACCTGATCGTCAGTGACCTGCGCCTGCCGGGCGCACCTGGCACCGAGTTGATCAAGCTCGGCCAGGGCACTCCAGTGCTGATCATGACCAGCTACGCCAGCCTGCGTTCGGCAGTTGACTCGATGAAGATGGGCGCGGTGGACTACATCGCCAAGCCTTTCGATCACGACGAAATGCTGCAGGCCGTTGCACGCATTCTGCGTGACCGGCAATCGGTGCAGAGCACTCCCGGTGAACGCCCGACGGGCAAAGCCAACGGCGCAGAGAAAGCGGGTGTCGACAACAGCAACGGCGACATCGGCATCATTGGCTCCTGTCCGCCGATGCTGGAGATGTACAGCAAGATCCGCAAAGTCGCGCCAACCGATTCCAATGTGCTGATCCAGGGTGAATCCGGTACCGGTAAAGAACTGGTCGCCCGTGCCCTGCACAACCTGTCCAAACGCGCCAAAGCACCAATGATTTCAGTGAACTGCGCGGCCATCCCGGAAAGCCTGATCGAATCCGAACTGTTCGGCCATGAGAAAGGCGCCTTCACCGGCGCTAGCGCTGGCCGTGCGGGTCTGGTCGAAGCCGCTGACGGCGGCACGCTGTTCCTCGATGAGATCGGCGAGTTGCCGCTAGAGGCTCAGGCGCGCTTGCTGCGTGTGTTGCAGGAAGGCGAAATCCGCCGCGTCGGCTCGGTGCAATCGCAGAAAGTCGACGTACGCCTGATTGCCGCGACTCACCGTGATCTCAAGAGCCTGGCCAAGATCGGCCAGTTCCGTGAAGACTTGTATTATCGCCTTCACGTCATCGCTCTGAAGTTGCCGGCCCTGCGTGAGCGTGGAGCCGACGTCAACGAAATTGCCAACGCCTTCCTCGCCAGGCAAAGCGCTCGGGTCAACCGCACTGACCTGAAGTTCGCCCCGGACGCCGAACAGGCGATTCGTCATTACTCTTGGCCGGGTAACGTTCGAGAACTGGAAAACGCGGTCGAACGCGCGGTAATTCTGTGCGAGAGCCCGGAGATTTCGGCCGAGTTGCTGGGGATCGATATCGAGTTGAGCGACCTGGACGATGACGATTTCATCGGCCTGGCACCGCAACAGGGTACCGCCAACAACACCAGCCACGAGCCTACTGAGGACTTGTCGCTGGAAGACTACTTCCAGCATTTCGTCCTTGAGCATCAGGACCACATGACCGAGACCGAGCTGGCCCGCAAACTCGGGGTCAGCCGCAAGTGCCTGTGGGAGCGGCGCCAGCGCCTGGGTATTCCACGGCGCAAGACCGGGGTTGCCAGCGAGAGCTGAGTCCACTCAGCCACACGGGTAACACCCTCATATGTAAAAAAACTGTTACCTCAGTTTTTTTACGTAACAAAAGCCGGGGCTTACGGTAACGAAGTCCCGGCTTTTTTATGCCCTGAAAACCCTCGACCAACCAGCTAACCCCTTGTTTTACTGGGCTTCGCAAAAGTTGGCACGACACCTGCTATATGCTTAGTACAAAAACAATAACAAGCAATGCAAAAGACAATAAAAATAAGACGTATCGGCTCACGCATAATAAAAACAACACGGCGGAGGCGCAGCTAACTGATTCTTTTGGAGAGGCGTTGTATTTGGGGCTTGCCCCGCAACCAGGCCGAGAACAACAAAAAACTGTCCTAAGACAGAGCCTGAACTGGTTGGATCACTGGATCATTGCAACACAGCGACCAAAGCAATCCGTTTGCTCTTGGCTCCCGATTGGGAGGGTCACGAAGGCAGAAACTCGTGACAAGGGCGATCAATAAAAACAAGAAGCCCAACACCAATAATAAAAATAGAGCATGCAACTACTTCTTGGGGAGCTTCGGCTCCCCTTGTGGTTTCTGGCGTTTGACCTCCCCCGTACGCTTGATGCGCACGCTTCCTACACCATCCCTCGACTAAATGCTAGAATCCCCGCCCATCATGCGGTCATTCTTCGTTATGGCCGAACATTCCTTCAAACAGTGCACCCCATGCTGAAGAAGTTGTTCCAGTCATTCCGTTCTCCCTTGCGTCGTACGCAACACATTCGCAGCACGCCTGAAGTGCTCAACAGCAGCCAGCATTCGCTGCAACGCGCTCAATTCAGCCGTTATGCGGTAAACATCGTCGAACGCCTACAGAACGCCGGCTACCAGGCTTACCTGGTCGGCGGCTGCGTGCGCGACATGCTGCTCAACATCACACCCAAAGACTTCGACGTCGCCACCAGCGCCACGCCGGAACAGGTTCGCGCCGAATTTCGCAATGCGCGGATCATCGGCCGTCGCTTCAAATTGGTGCATATCCACTTTGGTCGCGAAATCATCGAAGTCGCCACCTTTCGCGCCAATCACCCGCAAAACGACGACGAGGAAGACAGCAACCAATCCTCACGTAACGAAAGTGGGCGCATTCTGCGGGACAACGTCTATGGCACGCTGGAAGAAGACGCTCAACGTCGCGACTTCACCATCAATGCCCTGTATTACGATCCAGTCAGCGAGCGCATTCTCGACTACGCCAACGGCGTACACGACATCCGCAATCACCTGATCCGTCTGATCGGCGATCCACAGCAGCGTTACCAGGAAGACCCGGTACGGATGCTGCGGGCCGTGCGTTTTGCCGCCAAGCTGGACTTCGGCATCGAGAAGCACTCCGCTGCGCCGATTCGCGATCTGGCACCCATGCTGCGGGAAATTCCCTCGGCCCGACTGTTCGAAGAAGTGCTCAAGCTGTTCCTCTCCGGGCATGCCGCAGACACCTTCGAAATGCTGGTGGACCTCCAACTGTTCGATCCATTGTTCCCGGCCAGCGCCGAAGCACTGGAGCACAACCCGACGTACACCCACACTCTGATCAGCGAAGCCTTGGTCAATACTGACCTGCGCATCAAGCAGAACAAGCCGGTCACCCCAGCCTTCCTATTCGCCGCCCTGCTCTGGCCTGCACTGCCGGCCCGCGTGCTGCGCTTGCAGGACCGTGGCATGCCGCCAATTCCGGCCATGCAGGAAGCCGCTCACGAGCTGATCAGCGAGCAGTGCCAACGCATCGCGATTCCGAAACGCTTCACCATGCCGATCCGCGAGATCTGGGACATGCAGGAGCGCCTGCCTCGGCGCAGCGGCAAACGTGCCGACCTGTTGCTGGACAACCCGCGATTCCGTGCGGGCTACGACTTCTTGTTGCTGCGTGAAAGCGCCGGCGAACAGACCAACGGTCTGGGCGAGTGGTGGACCGACTATCAGGACGCTAACGACAGCGAACGCCGCGACATGATCCGCGACCTCAGCGGCAAGGACGACAGCGCCAGCGGTGCTCCGCGCAAACGTCGCCGTAGCGGTGGCAGCAAGCGCAAACGCAGTGCCACTGCCGGCACACCGAGCGCGTCGGGCGAGTAAGTTCATGGAACGTATCTATATCGGTATGGGCAGCAATCTGGCTGCCCCGACGGAACAATTGCGCAACGCCGTCGATGCGCTGGCGCAATTACCGCAGACCGAACTGGTCGGCGTATCGTCCTTTTACCAAAGCGACTCTTTGCTCCCCGGCCAACCGCGTTACACCAATGCGGTGGCAGTCCTGGACAGCAGTCTCACGCCGCTGGAGTTGCTCGATGCGCTACAAGCCATCGAAATCGACCAAGGCCGCGAGCGCAATGAACGCTGGGGACCGCGCACGCTGGATCTGGATATCCTGTTGTTCGGTGACCGATTGATCGATGAGCCCCGACTCAAAGTCCCCCACTACCACATGCAAGCCCGAGCCTTTGTGCTCTATCCCTTGGCCGAACTGGCCACCCCATCGCTGCAACTGGCGGACGGCAGGTACCTCAGCGACATGCTTGCCGACTGTCCATTTGTCGGGCTCGAACGTCTGGCGTAGGTTTGATTTTGATTTTCTGTAGGAGCCGAGCTTGCTCGCGATAGGGACAATGCGGTCTATCTGGAGCACCGCGTCATCGCTCATCGCGAGCAAGCTCGCACCGACACACAGCGTAAAGAGCTGCTGAATCGCATCAGTAACGTCGGTAACACCTCCGGCGTAACATTGCGGTAACACACACAATTGACTTCCAGAGTTCTCCTCACGACTATAGGCGTCCCGCTGCCGCCAACACGGCACTAAAGGGCGCAATCCAGGCCTTATAAGCACGGCAAAAAGAACGTGCGCCTGTATAAATGATGAATCACGCGCGTTACTCGCAGTAGTTTCCACAGCGCCTGAATGAGGACACTTTTCATGCCAGACATCACCCTGACCACCCTGCAAAGCCTCAAGCAGAAAGGTGAAAAAATCACCATGCTGACCTGCTATGACGCAACCTTCGCCCACGCCTGCTGCCAGGCTGGTGTCGAAGTGCTGCTGGTGGGCGACTCCCTCGGCATGGTGCTGCAAGGGCATGACAGCACACTGCCAGTCACCACCGCCGAGATGGCGTACCACGTTGCAGCCGTCAAACGCGGTAACGCCGGTGCGCTGATCCTCGCGGACCTGCCCTTCATGGCCTACGCGACCACCGAACAGGCCCTGAACAACAGCGCCCAGCTGATGCAAGCCGGCGCCCACATGGTCAAGGTCGAAGGTGCAGTCTGGCTGGCGGAGTCGATCCGTCTACTGGCCGAGCGCGGCGTACCGGTATGTGCGCACATGGGGTTGACGCCGCAATCGGTGAACATCCTCGGCGGCTATAAAGTCCAGGGGCGCAATGAGAACCAGGCCCGGCAGATGCGCGCCGATGCTATTGCCCTGGAGCAAGCCGGCGCTGCCATGTTGCTGCTTGAATGCGTACCGAGCGAACTGGCCCATGAAATCACCCAGGCAGTGAAGATTCCGGTAATCGGAATCGGCGCCGGTAGCGCCACCGACGGTCAGGTGCTGGTTCTGCACGACATGCTTGGCCTCTCTCTCACTGGCCGCGCACCGAAGTTCGTGAAGAACTTCATGGTCGGTCAAGACAGCATTCAGGCTGCCTTGAGCGCATACGTCACTGAAGTCAAAGCCGTGACCTTCCCCGGCGCTGAACACGGATTCTCTGCATGAACACTGTCAAGACCGTGCGCGAGTTGCGCGCCGCCGTAGCCCGCGCCCGCAGCGAAGGCAAACGTATCGGCTTTGTACCGACCATGGGCAACCTGCACAGCGGCCACGCGGCGCTGGTGACCAAGGCGGCCCAACGAGTGGATTTCGTGGTGGCGAGCATTTTCGTCAATCCGTTGCAATTCGGCGCGGGCGAAGACCTCGACAAGTACCCACGAACCTTGGCCGCCGACCAGGAGAAACTGCTCCAGGCTGGCTGCCATCTGCTGTTTGCCCCCAGCGTTGAAGAAATGTACCCGGACGGCATGGCCGGCCAAACCCGCGTCAGTGTCCCGCAATTGTCCGAAGGTCTGTGCGGTGCGAGCCGTCCCGGTCACTTCGAAGGCGTGGCGACGGTGGTCAGCAAGCTGTTCAATATGGTCCAGCCGGATCTGGCGATCTTTGGCCAGAAAGACTTCCAGCAACTGGCGGTCATTCGCGCCCTGGTCCACGACCTGAACCTGCCGATCCAGATTATTGGCGAGCCAACCGTACGCGCCGCTGATGGCCTGGCGCTGTCCTCGCGCAACGGCTACCTCACTGAAGAACAGCGCGCCATCGCACCGACCTTGTACCGCAGCCTGAGCCAGATTGCCGAAGCCATCGAACAGGGCGAGCGCGATTACCCCAAGCTGCTGTCAGCGCATATCCAACAGCTTGAAACCGCCGGTTTCCGGCCCGATTATCTGGAAATTCGTCAGGCGCTAAGCCTGCGTCCGGCCACCCCGAATGACCGCGATCTGGTGATCCTTGTCGCGGCCTATCTGGGTGCCACCCGGCTGATCGACAACCTGCATTTGAATCTCGACGCGTAAAAGAAAGCGGCTCCGCCACATACTTGTGGGAGCGGGCCGGGCGGCGTTCCGATGCTCGCGATGACGGCTTAACATTCAACAAAGATGTTGGCTGCCAGACCGCTATCGCGAGCAAGCCCGCTCCCACATTGGAACTGTGTTGTGTTGCAGATTGCATTCGGCTCCTCAAACACAGTGTATTGCCCGCCTCAAAGGCTTCGGGCAAACTGCCCGCCGTTCGGATCTGACCAAGGAAACATTCATGCACGCCATCATGCTCAAAGCCAAGCTGCATCGCGCCGAAGTCACCCACGCTGTACTCGATTACGAAGGATCTTGCGCCATCGATGGCGAATGGCTGGACTTGTCCGGAATCCGTGAGTACGAACAGATCCAGATCTACAACGTCGACAACGGCGAACGCTTCACCACTTACGCGATCCGTGGCGAAGAAGGCTCGCGGATGATTTCGGTCAACGGCGCGGCTGCGCACAAGGCCAAGGTCGGCGATCGGGTAATCATCTGCGCCTACGCACACTACAGCGAAGCCGAGCTGCTCAACTTCAAACCGCGCATGCTCTACATGGCACCGGGTAATGAACTGAGCCACACCAGCAATGCCATTCCGGTTCAGGTCGCCTGATTAACCGCTCAGCTCTCCATACTCAAAGCCCGGATGTTATGTCCACCGGTCGCGATGTTATAAAAAAGTACCGATCGCAGGTCAGACAAAGCCAAGACAGATCAAGACGCGAGGTTTACTGTATTCGCCCTGCGCTATTCAATCGTGTTACCGCAGGTTGACTGGACCTCCTCTTGTAACTGAGCAGGACGTTCCGGGCTTTTTAGTGTCCAAAAGGCAGTCCAAGTAAAAGGAAACCCGCAGCGATGGCGTACTACCGCACTCCACACGACGTTACCGCTCTGCCCGCCTGGCAAGCGTTGAATCAACACCGCGAAACCATGCAAGATTTCAGCATGCGCGAAGCATTCAATGCCGACCCTCAGCGCTTCAATGAATTTACCTTGAGCAGCTGTGGGCTTTTTCTCGATTATTCGAAAAACCTGATCAACAAAGAAACCCGCGACCTGCTCGTCGGCTTGGGCAAAGAGGCCGGTCTGCAGGACGCGATCAAAGCGCTGTTCGCCGGCGAACTGGTCAACTCCTCGGAAGGTCGCCCGGCCCTGCACACCGCACTGCGCCGCCCAGTGGGCGACAAACTATCGGTGAACGGCGTCAATGTGATGCCGGAAGTGCACAAGGTACTGAACCAGATCACCGAGTTGGTCGGCCGGATCCACGACGGTCTATGGCGCGGTTACACCGAGAAGCCGATCACCGACGTGGTGAACATCGGTATCGGCGGCTCGTTCCTCGGCCCTGAACTGGTCTCTGAAGCGCTGCTGTCCTACGCCCAGAAAGGCGTGCGCTGCCATTACCTGGCGAACATCGACGGCAGTGAGTTCCACGAACTGTCGATGAAGATTCGCGCCGAGACCACACTGTTCATCGTGTCCTCGAAGTCTTTCAACACCCTGGAAACCCTGAAAAACGCTCAGGCCGCTCGCGCCTGGTACCTGGCCCAGGGCGGCTCTGAAGCCGAGCTGTATCGTCACTTCATCGCGGTCTCAAGCAACAATGCCGCCGCTGTGGCGTTCGGTATCCGCGAAGAGAACATCTTCCCGATGTGGGACTGGGTTGGCGGGCGTTACTCGCTGTGGTCGGCCATCGGTTTGCCGATCGCCCTGGCCATCGGCATGTCCAACTTCAAGGAACTGCTGTCCGGTGCCTACACCATGGACCAGCACTTCCAGAGCGCGCCATTCGAACAGAACATGCCGGTGCTGCTGGCGTTGCTCGGCGTCTGGTACGGCAACTTCTGGGGTGCGCAAAGCCACGCGATCCTGCCGTACGACCACTACCTGCGCAACATCACCAAGCACTTGCAGCAGCTGGACATGGAATCCAACGGCAAGAGCGTGCGCCAGGACGGTACACCGGTGTCCACCGAGACGGGCCCGGTCATCTGGGGCGGCGTGGGTTGCAACGGTCAGCATGCCTATCACCAGTTGCTGCACCAGGGCACCCAGCTGATTCCGGCCGACTTCATCGTGCCGATCGTCAGTTTCAACCCGGTGGCCGACCATCACCAATGGCTGTACGCCAACTGCCTGTCGCAAAGCCAGGCGCTGATGCTTGGCAAGACTCGCGCCGAAGCCGAAGCCGAACTGCGTGACAAAGGCATGGCCGAAGACGAAGTGCAGAAACTTGCGCCGCACAAGGTGATTCCGGGCAACCGTCCGAGCAACACCCTGGTGGTCGAACGCATCAGCCCACGTCGTCTCGGCGCACTGGTGGCGATGTACGAACACAAAGTCTTCGTGCAAAGCGTGATCTGGGGCATCAACGCCTTCGACCAATGGGGTGTGGAGCTGGGCAAAGAGCTCGGCAAAGGCGTCTACAACCGCCTGACCGGCGCCATCGAAGAACCGGCCGACGACGCATCGACCCAAGGCCTGATCAACTATTTCCGTGGTCGTCACCGCGGCTAACACCCCGCTCCAGTAGGAGCCGAGCTTGCTCGCGATGAACGATAACGCGGTGTACCTGATACACCGCGGCGCCCGCATCGCGAGCAAGCTCGGCTCCTACGGGGGGCGTTTGTTTTAGGGTCTTGAACCCACCTCCCAGTCGGCGCATCTTTATCACTTGTCGCAAAAACAAGAATAAGGAACCGTCATGTTCGATATCAGCACTTTCCCCAACGCCGATGCCGTCCGCCGGGCTGCGCAACTGAATCAGGACGATTATCAGCGCCTGTACCGCCAATCCATCGAGCAACCCGACATCTTCTGGGCTGAACAGGCCAAGCGTTTTCTCGACTGGTCAACACCTTGGCAAAGCGTTCAACAAGCGAATCTGAAAACCGGTGCGGCAAGCTGGTTTACGGGCGGCCGACTGAACGTCAGTTACAACTGCATCGACCGCCATCTTGAACAACGCGGCGACCAGATCGCGATCATCTGGGAAGCCGACGACCCCGCCGAATCGGCGCAGATCACCTACAAAAAACTTCATCACAACGTCTGCCGCCTGGCCAACGTACTGAAAAGTCGTGGCGTTAAAAAAGGCGATCGGGTCTGCATCTACATGCCGATGATTCCCGAAGCCGCCTACGCCATGCTCGCCTGCACGCGGATTGGCGCGGTGCACTCGGTGGTCTTCGGTGGGTTTTCCCCGGACGCCCTGCGTGACCGTATTCTCGACGCCGACTGCCGCACCGTGATCACCGCCGATGAAGGCGTGCGCGGCGGTAAGTTTGTCCCACTGAAAAAGAACGTCGACCAAGCCCTGCTCAGTTGCCCGGACGTCAGCACGGTGCTGGTGATCGAGCGCACCCACGGTGAGGTCAATTGGGTCGAAGGCCGTGACCTTTGGTATCACCAGGTCACACGCAGCGTGGATGACAACTGCCCCCCCGAGCCGATGGACGCTGAAGACCCACTGTTTATCCTTTACACCTCCGGCAGTACCGGCAAACCCAAAGGCGTGCTGCACACCACTGGCGGTTACCTGCTACAAGCAGCGATGACCTTCAAGTACGTGTTCGACTACCGTGACGGCGAAGTCTTCTGGTGCACCGCCGATGTCGGCTGGGTCACTGGCCACAGCTACATCGTCTACGGTCCGCTGGCCAATGGCGCGACCACACTGATCTTCGAGGGTGTGCCGAGCTACCCGACCAGCTCGCGGTTCTGGCAGGTGATCGACAAACATCAAGTCAACATCTTCTACACCGCGCCCACCGCATTGCGCGCGCTGATGCGCGAAGGCGTGGAGCCGTTGCAACAGACATCGCGCAGCAGCCTGCGTTTGTTGGGCACTGTCGGTGAACCCATCAACCCGGAAGCCTGGGAATGGTATTTCAATACCGTCGGCGAGCAACGTTGCCCGATCGTCGATACCTGGTGGCAGACCGAAACCGGCGGCATCATGCTCAGCCCGCTGGTCAGCGCCAGCCGAATCAAACCCGGCTGCGCCACCCAGCCAATGTTCGGCGTGCAACCGGTGTTGCTGGACGAACAAGGCAAGGAAATCAGTGGTGCCGGCAGCGGCATACTGGCGATCAAGGCCAGTTGGCCGGCGCAGATTCGTAGCGTCTACGGCGACCCGAAACGCATGCTCGAAACCTACTTCAAACCCTACCCCGGCTATTACTTCACCGGCGACGGCGCGCGGCGCGATGACGACGGCGATTACTGGATCACCGGACGCATCGATGACGTGATCAACGTGTCCGGGCACCGCATCGGTACCGCTGAAGTAGAAAGCGCGCTGGTGCTCCACGACAGCATCGCCGAGGCTGCGGTGGTCGGTTACCCCCATGACGTCAAAGGTCAGGGAATCTATGCCTTTGTCACGCCGATGAATGGCACCGAACCGACTGATGCCTTGAAGAAAGAACTACTGGCGCATGTCAGCAAAGAAATCGGCAGCTTCGCCAAACCAGACCTGATCCAATGGGCACCCGCCTTACCGAAAACCCGTTCGGGCAAGATCATGCGGCGGATTCTGCGCAAGATTGCCTGCAACGAGCTGGACAGCCTGGGCGATACTTCGACCCTGGCCGATCCGAGCGTGGTCGAGGGTCTGATCGACAAACGCCTGAACCAGTAAACCTGCGCGGCCAATGCCGCGCCTTGCTTAACGCTGTAACCACCGAGCAGTCATGGAATTCATTCGCAGTCGTATCGAAACCCAGATCATGAGCCTGAGTGGCTTGTCCCTCGGCAAGCTTGATCTGGAGAACCCCAAGGGTGATCCCGGCTTGTTCGGGCCGGATTCGGTCAGTTGGCAAGTGCATGGCGACTTCAGCAGCATGTTGATCGGCGGCATCAGCGCCCTGATGCTGCAAGCCCTGCATCCGCTGGCGCTGGCCGGGGTTTGGGATCACTCGAACTTCCGTGAGGACATGCTCGGCCGACTACGCCGCACCGGACAGTTTATTTCCGGTACAACCTTTGGCTCACGACAGGATGCCGAGTGGCTGATCGACAAGGTTCGCACCATCCACCTGCAAGTGGTCGGCACCGCACCTGATGGCCAGCCTTATGCGGCCAGCGACCCGGATCTGCTGACGTGGGTGCATGTAGCCGAGGTCAGCAACTTCCTCGCCGCTCACCTGCGTTACCGCAACCCGAATCTGTCGCCGGCCGATCAGGATCGCTATTACGCGGAAATTGCCCTGGTCGCCGAGCGCCTTGGCGCCCGGGACGTGCCTCGCTCACGAAAGGAAATTGCCGACTACCTTGAGCGAATCCGCCCACAACTGGTGTGTGATGAGCGCAGCCGCGAAGTGCTGCGTCTGCTGCTGGACGCCCCGGCACCGAGCCGTTTGGCCAAGCCTTTCGGGGCGCTGATGATGCAGGCCGGTATCGATCTGTTGCCGGACTGGGCCAGTGGCATGCTGGGTGTCAGCCAAGGCCCGTTACAACGGCAATTGATCCGCGTCAGCGTCAAGCGCAGTGCGCCGTTGCTGCGCTGGGCGGTGCGCAACGGATCGGTGCAGCGCGCCCGACGCCGCATGGGTTTGCAGAGCTGAGACCGGTTCTGTGAGTCACTCATAACTTGTAGGAGCAGCCGGTCGACGCTCGATTGCTCGCGATAGCGGAAGGTCAGTCAACATCATAGTTGAATGACACACCCTCATCGCGAGCAAGCTCGGTTCCTACAAGGGACAGCGGCGACCTTGCCCGCGAAGCGGCCTCCAGAACACCATTGCCCTCCAGCCTGTCCCCCTTAGCTGTTAAACTCTCGCGCCAAATTCCCCTGCAAGGCGCTCCGCATGTCTTCCTTGAATCAGGCGCTGCGCGCCGCCCTCGATCATCGCCAAGACCTGCTAGCCGAGCTGCATCAGCAAGGCACCGACTGCTATCGCTTGTTCCATGGCAGCCAGGAAGGTGCCGGCGGCCTGACCATCGACCGTTATGGCCCGCAACTGCTGGTGCAAAGCTTTCACCAGTCGCTGGAGCGCGACGCACTGCTGCAACTGCACGAAGCCATCAATCAGCACCTCGGTCTGGACACCCTGCTGGTCTACAACGACCGCTCCAAGGGCAATTCGCGCATCGATCGGGAAGACTCGGTCTACCGTGCCGAAGACGCTGCTCTGGAAGATATGGTCGGCCACGAATGGGGCTTGAACTACCGTGTCCGCGGCCGTCACGCCGGACAGGACCCACTGCTGTTTCTGGATCTGCGCAATGCTCGCGGCTGGGTCAAAGATCACAGCGCCGGTAAAAGCGTACTGAACCTGTTCGCCTACACCTGCGGCGTTGGCTTGAGCGCAGCCGCCGGCGGCGCCAGCGAGGTGTGCAATCTGGATTTTGCCGAGGGCAATCTGGCCGTCGGCCGTGAGAACGGTCAGCTCAACCCGCAGTTGCCGAAAATGCACTTCATCCAGTCCGACTATTTTGCGGCGATCCGTCAACTGGCCGGTTTGCCAATCATTCAGCGCCGTCACAAATTGCCGAGCTACCCACGCCTGGAACAGCGCCAGTACGACCTGGTCCTGCTCGACCCTCCCGCCTGGGCCAAAAGTGCTTTCGGCACCGTTGACCTGTTGCGCGACTATCAAAGCCTGCTTAAACCGGCCCTGCTAACCACCGCAGAAAATGGCGTACTGATCTGCTGCAACAACCTGGCAAAGGTCGGCATGGACGACTGGCGTGAACAGGTTTTACGTTGTGCCGAAAAGGCCGGACGCCCGGTGCGCGACTGGCAGGTACTGACCCCGGGCAGCGATTTCCCGTCCATGGATCAGCAACCGCCATTGAAAACCCTGATCCTGCAACTCTGAGCCAGACAAGTATTACGCGAATAAAGGTGATTGCTTCGGAACCGTAAACGCATGCCATACTCCAAGGCACTTCCGATATCAGATAGATGACGCCTCACATGCCCAAAGGATTGATTCGCGCCATTGGCGCCTTGTTGACTGCTCTCGCCCTTTATAGCTTGTTGGGATTTCTGATATTGCCAGGCATCGCCTTGCGGGTCGCCAATCAACAACTGGCCAACTACGCAACGGTGCCGGCACACATCCAACGTATTGAACTCAACCCCTTCAGCCTTGAGCTGACCCTATGGGGCCTGAATATCGGCGAACCGGGCAAGGAGCAGGTCAGCTTCGAACGCCTTTACGCCAATCTGCAGATCGACAGCCTCTGGACTCGCGCGCTGCACTTGGCCGATGTCGAGCTGGACAAACCCAATACCGAAATCCTTTTCGGCAAAGACGGCAAGCTCAATCTGCCCGGGCTGTTCAAACTGCCAGCCAGCGAACCGACACCTGCCGACCCCAACGCCAAACCATTTCCGCTGCGCATCGAGCGCATAAAGCTGGCCGGCGGCTATGTGCACTTCCAGGACCTGCGCCCCAGCGAGCCCATCGAATTCCTCTACAACAAGCTCGACTTCGAACTGAAGAACCTCAGCACCCTGCCTGACGACAACGCCGACATGACCTTGGTCGCGGTGGGCCCCGAAGGTGGGCAGATCGACTGGACCGGCAACTTCAGCCTGGTGCCGATTGCCTCTGAAGGTAAATTGAAAGTCACTAATGGCCAGATGAAACTCTGGTGGCCGTATGTACGTGAATCCGTGCCATTGGTTCTGGAAAACGGGGTTGTTAACCTCAGCACTGACTACAAACTCAACCTGGCCAAAGAAACCGAACTACTGCTGAGCAATACGGCGCTGAGTGTTGCGCCGTTCGCCATCAAGGCTCCCGACGGCCGGCCACTCGTGCGACTGGAACGCTTGGATATCAGCGAAACGTCTGTCGATTTGGCCAAACAGCAAGTAGTTGTCGGCAAGATCCGCAGCCAAAAACTGGAAACCTGGGCTGCTCGTGAAGCCGATGGCCAACTCGACTGGCAGAAGCTCTTTGCCAGCCAACCAGCCAAACCTGCACCCGCGAAGGCCCCAGCGGCGGCGGATTCGCCCAAGCCAGAACCAACCGCCCCAAACAAACCCTGGCAGGTGCTGTTGAAGGATGTGCAACTGCGCGACTACCAAGTCCACGTGGCGGACCGCCAGGCGCAACCTGCGGTGGCGCTGGAACTCGGCCCCCTGAACCTGGACCTGCAAAACTTCGACAGCCTCAACAAGTCGCCTTTCACCCTCAAGCTCGATACCGGGCTGGGCAAGCAGGGCAAGATCCAGGCGAGCGGCGAAGTCAATCTGAGCCCGGTCAGCGCCAAACTGCAGGTGCAGACCAAAGACATCGACCTGCGTATCGCCCAGTCCTATATCAGCCCGTTCATTCGCCTGGAACTGCGTAGCGGCATGCTTGGCAGTGATCTGGCGGTCGATCTGAAAAGTACCGAACCGCTGGCGTTCAACGTCACCGGTCGGGCCCAGGTCGATCAACTGCACACCCTGGACACCTTGAAGACCCGTGACTTCCTCAAGTGGCAGCAATTGGTGCTCGAAGGGCTGAATTATCAACATGGCGACAGCCTGTCGATCACCAAGGTCAACCTGTTCCAGCCGTACGTGCGTTTTATGATCAACGAGGATCGCACCACCAACATTGATGACCTGCTGATCCCTCAGCCAGCGGACAACGGTGCTAAAAGCGCCGCCAAACCCGCCGCCAGCAAGGAAAAGCCGCTGGGCATTCATATTGGTGCAATCGCCATCAACGACGGTTCGGCAAACTTCGCCGACTTCAGCCTGACGCCAAACTTCGCCACCGCCGTTCAACAGCTCAACGGATCGATCGGTACCATCGACAGCCGTCAGGTCAAACCGGCCAGCGTCGATATCAAAGGCAAGGTTGACCGTTACGCCCCGGTCACCATCAAAGGCAGCGTGAACCCGTTCGACCCGATGGCGGCGCTGGACATCGCCACCAGTTTTAAACGTGTCGAGCTGACCACCCTGACGCCCTACTCCGGCAAGTTCGCCGGCTACCGTATTCGCAAGGGCCGGCTCAATCTCGACCTGCATTACAAGATCATCAAGGGCCAGTTGACCGCCGAGAACAAAATGGTGATCGAACAACTGCAACTGGGTGAAAAAGTCGACAGCCCGGATGCCGTAGACTTGCCGATTCGTCTCGCAATCGCACTGCTCAAAGACAGCGACGGCAAAATCTCCATCGAGCTTCCGGTCACCGGCGACTTGAACAATCCACAGTTCAGCGTGATGCCGATCATCTGGCAGACCCTGCGCAATCTGGTGCTGCGTGCAGTTGAAGCGCCCTTCAAGTTCATTGGCGGTCTGGTCAGCGGTGGCGGCTCAGAAGACCTTGGCAGCGTGTCGTTCGCGCCAGGTTCCAGTGACCTGAATAAAGACTCCGAATCGACGTTGATCAAACTGGCCAATGCTCTCAAAGAGCGTCCGGCCCTGCGACTGGAAATTGAAGGCACCAGCGCGCAAAGCAGCGACGGCCCACCGATCGCCGAACAGCGGCTCGAGCGTGAATATCAATACAACTACTACAAAATGCTTCAGCGCCGCGGTGACAAGGTCCCTGCCCAAGCGTCCCTGTTAGACGTTCCAGACAGCGAGAAGGCGCCGCTGCTTGAAGGCATCTACCGCACCCGCCTGAAAACACAACCACCGGCCGAATGGACGCAACTGAGCCGCGACGAACGCACGACAAAACTGCGTGAAGGGGTGATCAAGTTCTGGAGCGAAAGCGACGTGCTCCTACGTCAACTGGGACAAGATCGGGCCAGCAGCATCAAGGACTTCCTGGTGGACAAAGGGCAGTTGGCTGACGATCGGGTTTACTTCATCGACGCTAATCTAGGGCAAGCAGAAAACGATGGTCGGGTGATCACGCCGCTGCATCTGGATAGCGAGTAACCATGCAAACACGTTTCTTGCTCAGCCTGGCATTGGCCGTTGCTGCCAGCCAGGCTCAAGCCGCCGATACGCTACGCTGCGCCAGTCAATTGATCAGCGTAGGAGACAGGTCTAGCGAAGTTCTGCAGAAATGTGGAGCGCCGGTTTCCCGTGATTCTCTGGGTTACAAGCGCAGCGCTAACAAGCGCGAAGAGTTTCAGGTCGAGGAGTGGATGTACGGCCCCAACAGCGGCATGTATCAATACCTGCGCTTTGAAGGCAATCGCCTGGTGCGTATCGACAGCAAACGCGGCAACTGACACCCCCCTTCCCCTTCGCAGATACATTTTGCGCCTCAAATAGAACAGGCTCCGACACTCAGTGCCGGAGCCTGTAATGACCACATCCGTGCGGTCTTTCGCATGAACCTTGAAGAAATGACAGGCGTATTACTGGAGCGCCTGTCGTCCCCTTCTCCCAGTCCAGGCGAGAAGCTTGAACGTTATTCGGTTTTCAAGCCGTCAGCCGATACAGCTGTAACGCCTTTGATTTTTTTGGTGATATCCACTGCCATTTTTTTCTGTGCCTCAGTTACCGCAACAGTTGAGGACAGGGACACAACACCTTTGTTGGTTTCAACTTTGATGTCCGTGCCAGGAATGCCTTTCTCGGTGACCAGATCGCTTTTCACTTTAGTAGTGATCCAGGTGTCGGAAGTAGCTTCCTTGGCCTTGGTCATTTCACCAGCAGCCACAACCATTGGCGACTGGGTGGTTTGAGTGGTCTGCGCAAATGCAACGTTGGCCATGGTCAGGGTCAGCGCGGTTGCAGTAGCAGCAGCGATAGCGAACTTCTTCATACGAGTAACTCCTGTTTTTCTAGAAGGTCTGCGCCGTGATACTGGGGCAGGGTTACTGGATATATTGCAGACGCTGTGCCAACCCACAAACTAAAAGTAAATACTTATAAATCAACTAGTTATAAAAAAATCAAAAATCCGGAGTCGTGCAGAATGCATGACTCCTACGTAATCTGCATGCAAGTTGCGGCTTTCACAAAAGTTCCTAACATCCTGAATTGCAGGCCATTTCCATATTTATCTATTCAGGTATGAGGATGTTTGAAATAACGCCGCTGATCACCCTCCGTTCATCTTCAATACTTCCCATAAAAAATGCCCCCGTCTTCACCAGGCGGGGGCATTTTTTTACTGGATGACTAGAAGACTACGTGCCAGTGGCGGTGCAACCCTTTGGAGAGTAGTCAGACGCGACGGTGGTTGCGCAAGACCAGCCCCCGGTTTGTGTGCGGGTAAGAGTGATCGTATGGTTAAGCACAGGGCCCGGAGCATTCAAGATTGTGCAAGCAATTGTGCCTGCGCCTGTAGAGGAGGTACCTGATGCGGTAGTCGTGCAGTTACTCGATGTCGCGATGCCACCTACCAGCTCTAATGTGGGATCGGTGCCCTGATTCATGATGTCTTCAAAAGGAACTTTCAGCGCGGAGATTTCCGCCAATCCAGCGGTAACCTTGGCCCTGGCTTGGTACTTCGAATAAGCCGGTATCGCAAACGTGGCCAAAATGCCGATGATCGCGACCACGATCAACAGCTCGATCAAGGTAAACCCTTTTTGACTATCCATAGATTAAGTTCCAAGCATTAAATGAAGTCTCATGACCTTAACAGGTTAAAGCACAGCGCATGCCAAGCCCATCGAGCCCATGTCAGTGGGCCCACAAAGGTGCTGGCGCATCGCCTTTATCCTTAGCAGCTGCACAATCTGACACTTTTTGTCACCCGCCCATCCCTCATTAGGCTGATCCGACCGTCTAGGCTATAAGTCTCTGACTGTTTTGCGTTTGGTGCTCGTATGAATGACATCGCCCTCACCGACCTGGCCACGCAATTGGTTCTGCTGTGGGGCGAAAAAGTCGTGATGCGAACTCTCGATCCGCTCAACGCGCAGATGGGCATGATGCCTTGGGATATGAACCCGACCAGAAAGACCTGTACATGGCGACGCTCAAGCAAGTGGTGAAGAACACGCCGGACCTGCAACGTCTGATCATGACGCAAGGCAATTCACTGGAGATCGACTCCCAGATGCGCAAGGATGGTTTTAACGACTTGCGTACCTCAGGCCTGCTCAAGGCCATGCAGGGCATTACCAGCCTTGAGGAAATCAACCGGGTCACCAAGGACTAAACGATGGCGGTCAAAGCAGCAAAAATCAGTGTCTACGCGTGGGAAGGCACCGATAAAAAAGGCACGAAAATGACCGGTGAATTGAACGGTCATAACCCGGTACTGATCAAGGCGCAGTTGCGCAAGCAAGGCATTACCCCGGGCAAGGTACGAAAAAAAAACAGCTCGATCTTTAGCGCCGACAAACGCATCAAGCCCCTGGATATCGCCCTGTTCACCCGGCAGATGGCGACCATGATGAAAGCCGGAGTGCCGTTGCTGCAGTCCTTCGACATCATCGGTGAAGGTTTCGATAACCCGAACATGCGCAAGTTGGTGGACGAGGTGAAACAGGAAGTCGCGGCCGGCAACAGCTTTGCCGCTGCGCTGCGCAAAAAGCCGCAGTATTTCGATGACCTGTACTGCAACCTGGTGGACGCCGGTGAACAGGCTGGCGCCCTGGAAACCTTGCTGGAGCGGGTAGCGACCTACAAGGAAAAGAGCGAAAGCCTCAAAGCCAAGATCAAGAAAGCCATGACCTATCCCTTGGCCGTGATCTTCGTCGCGATCATTGTGACCGGCATTCTGCTGGTCAAGGTGGTCCCACAGTTCCAGGCGGTATTTTCCGGTTTTGGTGCAGAACTCCCGGCCTTCACCCTGATGGTCATTGCCATCTCCGAGTTCATGCAGGAGTGGTGGTTGCTGGTACTGGTCGCGATCGGTGCTGCGGTATTGGGTTTCCGGCATGCGCGCAAACGTTCTCAACGCTTCCGTGACTGGCTGGACGTCAGTCTGTTGAAACTACCGCTGGTGGGCACGCTGATGTACAAATCAGCCGTGGCTCGTTACGCCCGTACACTCTCTACCACCTTTGCTGCCGGCGTACCGTTGGTCGAAGCCCTGGACTCCGTGGCCGGCGCCACGGGCAACATTGTGTTCAAGAACACGGTCAAGCGCATCAAACAGGATGTCTCGACCGGCATGCAGCTGAATTTCTCCATGCGCGCTTCCGGCATCTTCCCGAACATGGCGATCCAAATGACCGCCATTGGTGAAGAATCGGGCGCGCTGGACGATATGCTGGAAAAGGTCGCAACTTACTATGAGGGTGAAGTCGACAATATGGTCGACAACCTGACCAGCCTGATGGAACCCTTCATCATGGTAGTTCTTGGCATCATCGTCGGCGGCCTGGTAGTAGCCATGTACCTGCCCATCTTCCAACTCGGCACAGCGATCTGAACATGCCCTTGAACGAGCTTTTGGCGAGCTATCCGCTGGCCTTCATATTATCGATGCTGGCTCTGGGCCTGATTGTTGGCAGTTTCCTCAATGTGCTGGTCTGGCGTCTGCCAAAAATGCTCGAAAGCGAATGGAGGGAACAAGCCCACGATGTGTTGGGTTTAACGCCAGAACCATCAGGCCCGACTTACAACCTGTTGCTCCCACATTCCCAGTGCCCGCACTGCGCTCACCCGATCCGGGCCTGGGAAAACATCCCGGTCCTCAGCTATCTGCTTTTGAGAGGTCGCTGTTCGAAGTGCAAGGCCCCCATCAGCAAACGCTACCCGTTCACCGAGCTGGCTTGCGGTCTGCTTTCTGCCTTCGTCGCCTGGCATTTCGGTTTTGGCTGGCAGGCAGGGCTGATGTTGATCTTGAGCTGGGGCTTGCTGGCGATGAGCCTGATCGATGCCGATCATCAACTGCTGCCGGATGTGTTGGTGCTGCCGTTGCTCTGGCTGGGCTTGATCGTCAACAGCTTCGGCCTGTTCGTGTCCTTGCATGACGCGTTGTGGGGCGCAGTGGCCGGTTACATGAGCCTGTGGTCGGTGTATTGGCTGTTCAAGGTGCTCACTGGCAAGGATGGCATCGGCCAGGGCGACTTCAAGCTCCTGGCGATGCTCGGAGCCTGGGGCGGCTGGCAAATTCTGCCGCTGACGATCCTGCTGTCATCCCTGGTGGGCGCTGTGCTGGGGCTGAGTTTGCTGCGCATGCGTGGCGCGAAAACCTCGACGCCAATGCCTTTCGGCCCCTATCTGGCAATTGCCGGCTGGATTGCCTTGCTCTGGGGTGGTCAAATAACCAACTCTTATCTGCAGTCTGTCGGTTTCAAATGACTAGCCCTGTTCTCAAACCCTGGATTCTCGGCCTGACCGGCGGAATCGGTAGCGGCAAAAGTGCCGCTGCACAGCACTTCATCGACCTCGGTGTGCATCTGGTCGATGCCGATCATGCCGCCCGCTGGGTAGTCGAGCCAGGTCGTCCCGCACTGGCGAAGATCGCCGAGCACTTCGGTGCAGGCGTGCTTCAGGCAGATGGTCAACTGGATCGCGCTGCGCTGCGCAAACTGATCTTTGAAGTTCCTGAAGAGCGGCGCTGGCTCGAGTCCCTGTTGCACCCACTGATCGGACAGGAAATCGCCAGTCACTTGGCCAAGGCCCAGTCGCCTTATGCAATTCTGGTCTCGCCACTGTTGGTAGAGTCCGGGCAGTACACACAGACACAACGTGTGCTGGTGATCGATGCGCCAGAGCAACTGCAAATCGAGCGAACCCTGCTGCGTGACCAGACCAGCGAGCAACAGGTCCAGGCGATTCTCAAAGTTCAGGCCAGCCGTGAAGAACGCTTGCGCCATGCCAACGATGTGCTGGTCAATGATCGCGATCTAAACTGGTTACATAGCGAGGTCGAACGCTTGCATCACTTTTATCTTACTTTGCGTGGAGGCCAGTCATGAGCCAACCCTTGACCGTCGAATGCCCAACCTGCGGTGCCCCTGTGGAATGGAGCGCAACCAATCCCAACCGGCCGTTCTGCTCGGACCGCTGCAAACTGATCGACCTGGGCGCCTGGGCGTCTGAAGAGCACAAGATCCCGGTCAGCCCGGACGCCGAAGACGAGATGTTCTCCGAGGACTTCGACCCTCGTACGCACTAATTAGAAAGTCACGGCCGCATAAAACCGTAATCCTGCCCATCGTCGAGGTTCTCGGCCAGAAACTGCAACTCATCCGCCAGATCCTCGACATTGCGTACGCCCTTGCTCTGCTGCACCACTGCACTGAGCAAGGCGCGCAGACTCAAACCCGGGTCAAAACCCACTTCTTGCGCCGCATCCAGACTCTGACGCAGTTCCTGCCTTGCCCACTCGTAGACACTCATGACCGTGCTCCTGAAGATTTTTCAAAGCATGCAGGGCCTCATGATTTTGGACCTTGATGTGGATCAAGGTCCTTACTTGCGCGGCTCATCGTCCTTCCACGGCGCCGACAGGTAGCGCGTGCGATTGAAGGTTTCCAGCCACTCGGGGCAGAACACCACCAATGCACTGACGATCATGCCGTTGATAAAGGCCTCGGGGAAAATGATCAGCCACAGATAGCCGACAAAGTCCTCCAGCCATTCCGGCATGGCAAAGCGCCCGTCGAACCACAGCAAGCCGAGCGCCAGCAACAGACACAACAACGCCGAAAGCGCCGCTGCAAAAAAGCCTGAACAAAAGATATACACAAAGGGATTACGCGGTTGCGCCCTCTCCACAAGGATCGCGCAGCATTCGGTGACCAACACCGGCAGCAGGATCAGCAACGTGCCATTGACCCCGACTGCCGCCAAATCCTGGCGGCCCAACGCCACCAGCCCGAGTTGCGCGATCAGGCCACCGACAATTGCCAATGGCCAGTCCAGCAGCAAGGTCACCGCGGTCATGCCGATAAAGTGGTAGGACACACCGGTATCGAAGTCCCGTCGCACCAGCCACAACACAAACAACGTGAACACCGTACCGAACAGCAGATGCTGACGCCGACTATCAGTGAACAGCTCGACCCAGGGCGCGCGCGCAATCGCCCAAGCCAGCACCGGTACATAGATGAGCCAGCCGACCGTGAGGGTTTCCGGCGACAGCACGGCTGCACTGATCATGGCCGGACCTTCTCCAGCGCCCACATCGGCGCAAGACTCAGTAACATCACTGACCAAACCTTCACTTCAGACTCCTTGTGCAATAGGGCTCGATGTTACCAGCAGCCAGTCTACACCCCCCTTCCCGCACCCTCCGATCAACTCTTGCTGGTCTTTAAAACCATCAGGCCCAGTGACGTGGATTGTTCAAAATACCCTCATGCTCGGCGAACAGCTTGGGCAACTCGGCCTTGAGGAAATCCACCCAGGTTCTGACTTTGGCATCGAGAAAACGTCGTGATGGGTAAAGCGCATAGACATTGCGCTCCCGTAAACGATAGGTCGCCAGCAGGCGCAGCAACTTGCCTTCACTCACCGGCCGCGTCGCGGTATAGAACGGCAGCAGGCTGATGCCCATACCGGCTTCAGAGGCTTTGACCATGGACTCGGCGACATTGCTCTGGAAGGTCTTGCCGGGGATGACACGATGCTCGCCCTGCTCGTCGTGAAATGTCCATTCATCACTGTACAAAGGATCGAGCATTCGCAGACAGCGATGCTCATTCAGGTCCAAAGGGTTGCCGGGCACGCCATGGCGTTCCAGGTACTCCCTGGAGGCACAAGGCACGCTGTAAATCTGCCCGATGGCCTGTGCGACAAATTGCGTATCGGCTAATTCCTGAGCAATCGAGATGACCACATCGTGACCTTCTTCCAACGGGTCTGGATTGCGCTGCGAAAGGGTCAGCTCGAACACCACGTTGGGGTAGAGTTCTCCATATCGAGCGATCAGCGGCGTGATCAACACGCCCAGGCCGTTCATGCTGTGTACTCGTAGCCGACCACTGGGCTTGAGATGGGCGCCGCGGGCTTCAGCGGTGGCCTCGTTCATTTCCTCGAGTATCTGCCGACCCCGCAACAGAAATCGCTCTCCGGCTTCGGTCAATACCAGACGCCGGGTGGTGCGTTGCAGCAGGCGCGCTTGCACATGCTGCTCCAGATCCGCCACCAACCGCGAAACTTGCGCAGTCGATAAATCGAGCGCCTGCGCTGCTGCGGTAAAACTGCCGCTGTCCACTACGCGGACGAACACCCGCAAGCTATTGAGCAGGTCCATAAACCCTCCTGGCGCGCCGACTGTTGCACTTCATGTAAGGCTCCATCAAGCAAACCGCTCTTTATCCGCAGCAGGCGAGGAATAGACTTTAGACATCAGGATCACCACGGAGAAAAATGAAATGAAAACGTTGATCAGTTTGTTTCTGGCCGTAATGGCCACCTCGGTTATGGCGGCCGGCAACGAGCAAGTCCCGGCGACTCAGTACAACCCCGCACAGCCGCTCGATATCGCCAAGGTGATATCGGTAACGCCCACTGCAAACGCCTGCGAAGTGGTGCCAGCGACCATGGTGTATGTCGACCACCAGGGTGAAACCCATCGTCTGGTTTATCAGGTAATGGGCGGCTGCTCGGGCAACTCTTGATCAACCCCGAGCAGCACGACTCATGCGACTATCCGTTTCGCCTGCAATGCCAGTTCATGCAGGCTGGTCAACCGCTGCATGATGCGTTCGACCACTTCCACCCTGGCCACCGCACCACGTTGAAGCTCACCCATTGAGTGCAACGCGACCTCGGCCTTTTCCAGGCCCAAACGCGTCGAACCCGCCAAGTGTTCGATACCCTGGCGTGCATGCTCGGCAGACTGTTCCAGGCCCGTAGCGATCTGTCGGATCTGCGCACTGGAATCAGCGGCCTGGCGAGACAGATTACGCACCTCGTCCGCCACCACCGCAAAACCCCGACCATGGTTGCCCGCCCGCGCGGCCTCGATGGCAGCATTCAATGCCAGCAAATTGGTCTGTCGGGCAATGTCCTGAATGCTGCCCACAATGGCGCCAATTCGTACCGACTGGCTGCCCAGTTCGTTGAATACCTGATCGAGACCCTGCATGTAGAGATTCAGATCACCCAGCACGCTCGCCGAGGACTGCATGCTTTGCGCACTCGACTGCACCCGTTCGCCTGCAGTCCGTGCCAACTGATTGGCGAAGCGCATGTCCTCCTCCGTCTGCAGCACCGCCAGGGTCAACTGCTCCAGGGTGGCCTGCACGTGTGCGCCCGGCCACACAGGTTCGGGCACCTGCGTCAGCGTCTGCACAACGGCCACGGGGGCACTGAGTACCGGAGTCTCCGGCTCGCGCTCCGGCGGATCCTGCAGCACGAGCGTCGGCTGCCGATGATAGAGCGCGGCGGCAAGCAGCAACGCAAGGTTTATCCCGCCGGCCAGCAGCAGGCGTCCACTGTCGCCCCAGGCCAACACCACTGCGCCTATGCCTGCTGCAGTCAACAGCGATCCGGCCCAGACTTTTTGTGCCATATAAACCTCCATGCCGATCAAAGCAGCGTCCAGGTGTAACTGAGGATCAGCCGGTTCTCGTCGATATCGCTGCGGTAGTTGGAACGCGCCATAGCGTTGCGCACCCGCATCCCCAGCCCCTTCAAGGTTCCGCTCTGCACCACGTAGCCGATATCAAGATCGCGCTCACGATCCTTGCCTTCGAAGCCCTTGCCGGTGTCGACGTTATTACCCGTGATGTAACGCACCGTGCTGGTCATACCGGGCAACCCCAAGGCCGCATAGTCGTAGTCGTAACGCACCTGCCAGGAACGCTCATCGGTGTAGGCGAACTCGTAGGTTGGCACCTCGTTGCCTAGCGGTGTGATGTTGGCGAAAACCCGCGGGAAGGCGCTATCGCCATACATTCCCTGATAACCGAGGTAGAAGGTATGGCCGCCGTGTTTGGCCGACAGCAAGGAGAAGAACGCCTGATTATCAATCGTGCCCAGCAGCTTTTTACCGTCCTCTTTGGAGTCGTAGTAACCCAGGTTGGCGCCCAGGGTCCAATCACCGAACGGTTCGCTGTGTTTGAGGCCCAGGAAGCGCTGGTTGTAGATATCTTCCAGTTGCCCATACCAGGCACTGACTGACGTGCGTTTGTCATTGAAGGCGTAATCTGCACCGGCATAGTTGAAGCCATCACTGCTGACCTGGCGTTGCGGCACATGACCGAGCATGGCCTGCATTTTTTCCTCACCGGCTTCGTTGCGCAGGCTGGTTGAACTCAAATGACCGCCCTGCAGGGTCAGTCCATCGATCTCGCTCGAGGTGATGCTCGCCCCCTTGTAGCTGGGGGGTAGCAGACGGATATCGCTGAAGGCCAACACGGGGAGATTGGGTTGTAACTCACCGACTCGCAGTTCGGTCTTCGAGTAACGCAGCTTCAGTGCAGCCTCCAGACGGCTGTACTCATTCGCCGCACGACCATCGCTCTGCACCGGTAACAGCCCGGTGTTCGCCCGGTCCGGGCTGCTATCGAGTTTGATGCCCAACAGCCCTATGGCATCCACGCCCACCCCGATTGGCCCTTGGGTATAACCCGACTTGAAATTGAGGATAAAACCTTGCGCCCACTCCTCCGCCTTCGACTGTTTGTTGGCCCCGACGATGTCGGAAAAATCGCGACTGAAGTAGTAATTGCGTGCCTGCAAGGTGGCGCTGGCGTCCTCAATGAAGCCGCCCTCGGCGGCCATCAGGCCGCTGGAAAAACTCAAGGCGAGCGCCAGGGACAACACTGAACGAGTTGCTGGGAAAGTCTGTTTCATCGTTTTGCTCTTATTGTTATTGATCGACAGGTTGCAGTGCTCCACCCGCACAGGTTTCGATGCGGGTGTTTTGGACGTCAGCGCGCCACCTCCTGGCCGCTGGTTGCCTGAGTCACGGGGGCGGGTCGCCGGACACTCAGCAACAGGTGCGTGACCATGCCGAAAATCAGCCCCCAAAAGGCTGCGGACAAACCGAACAGGGACATACCCGATGCCGTGGTGAGAAAGGTCACCAGCGCCGCCTCGCGGTCACTCGGGACCGCCATGGCGCCAGCTAGGCTGCCGGCAATCGCGGCGAACAGTGCCAACCCGGCCAAGGCCGCAATCAGCTCTTTAGGGAAGGCGGAAAACAGCGAGACCAGCGTGGCGCCGAAGATGCCCAGCAGCAGGTAGCAGAGGCCACCCACAACCCCGGCGATGTAACGTTTTCCGGGATCCTCATGGGCTTCACGCCCGGTGCAAATGGCGGCGGTAATGGCCGCCAGATTCAGACCATGGCAGCCGAAGGGTGCCAATAGCGCAGTGGCCAACGCGCTGCTGGCGATGATTGGGCTCGCTGGCGTGGCATAACCGCTGGCACGCAGCACCGCCATACCCGGCACGAACTGACCGGTCAGCGCCACCATCACCAATGGCAAGGCGATATTCAGGGTTGCGCTCAAACTGAAATGCGGCGTAATCCACACCGGTGTAGCCAGGCCGATCACCAGTGCCTCGCGATGTAAATCGCCTGCCAGCAAGGCGATGGAGCAACCGACCAGTAGCACCACCAACACCGCGTAACGCGGTATCACGCGCTTGCACACCAGATAGGTGACGAACATCGTCAGGACCAGCAGCGGCTTACTCTGCAAGGAAACGAACAACCCGGTACCGAAGCTGAACAGAATGCCCGCCAGCATTGCCGCAGCGATCGCCGCTGGCAGCTTGCTGATGATGCGGTCGAAGGCCCCTGACACCCCGACCAGAAAGATGATCAGGCTGCTGATCAGATAGGCACCCACGGCCTCATGCATGGAAATACCCGGCAAGAGTGCCACCAACAGTGCCGATCCGGGTGCCGACCAGGCGATGATCACCGGCACCCGGTAACGCAGGCTCAGCCCTATGCCAAGCAATGCACTGCCAATGGAAATGGCCCACACCCAGGACGACAGCACTTCACGGGATAGATGGGCGGTATCGGCCGCCTGGAAAATGATCACCAGGGGCCCGGCATAGGAAATCACCGTGGCGATAAATCCGGCGACCGCGGCGGACAGGGAAAAATCGCGGAACAACGCTTTCATGGGACCTCGTCGCAAGGCTCATCAGAGCATCCATGGCACACGGCCCGGATGCTCTTGTCAGGGGGAATTGACTTGTTCAGGCGTAACCGCAGGCATGGCAGAACGCCGCGCCCCCCGGCCCTCAGACTCAGGCCCCGGTTATCTCCAGCGCCGACGCAACGCCATTGGCGGAGCGCTGACTGCTGATGGCGAACAATGTCATGGCGATGGCGGCGATGGCGCCCGGCAAGGCGAAGGCCATGAAGTTGAGCTGTAGCGGAAGGCTGATACCCAGCAGAGCACCGCCGAGCAGCGGGCCGACGATGGCACCGTTGCGACCAATACCCGAGGCCCAACCCAGACCGGTGGAACGAATGGTCATGGAGTAAAACTGCGCGGCGCAGGCATACAGCAGGATTTGCGAACCGATGGTGGTGGCGCCAGCAATGGCAATCAGCAGGTACAGCACAGGTGTCGGGCTCTTGAAACCGAGCAAGGTGATCGACACGGCGGCAATGGTGAAGAACACCGCCAACACCCGCGGCAGATTATGTTTATCGCCCAATACCCCGCCGCCTATCGCGCCGAAGATTGCGCCGAAGTTGAGTACCAGCAGGAAGGACAGACTCGAACCCAGGCTGTAGCCGGCATTGGCCATCAGCTTCGGCAGCCAGGAACTCAAGGCGTAGACCATCAGCAGGCAGCAGAAAAATGCTGCCCAGAGCATCAGCGTGCGCACTGCACGACCTTCACGGAACAGTTGCAGAACCGGAGTGCCGGTGCCTTTCACTTCCGCCATGTGCAGATGATCAGTGGCCTGCGCCACATAATTGGGGTCGATCCGTTCGAGGACCTTGCGTGCCTCTTCATTACGCCCCTGGCGCAGCATGAAACCCACCGACTCGGGCAGGAAGTACATGATCAGTGGCAACAGCAGCAACGGCAGCGCCGCCACATAGAACACCGCCTGCCAACCGAAGCTGGGGATCAGCACAATGCCCAGTCCAGCGGAGAGCATGCCACCCACCGAGTAACCGCTGAACATGATGGCAACCAGCGTGCTTCGGATCTTTTTCGGCGCGTACTCGTTCATCAGCGCCACCACATTGGGCATCACACCGCCAATGCCGAGCCCGGCAATGAAACGGCAAATACCAAACTCCGCAGGGCTACTGGCAAAGCCATTCAGTACGGTGAAACTGCTGAAGAGCATGACGCAGATGGTGATGGCTTTTTTCCGGCCGATCTTGTCCGAGAGCGGGCCGAAAAACAGCGCCCCGAACATCATGCCGAACAGCGCATAACTGCCCAATGCACCCGCTTCAAGAGGGCTCAGCCCCCACTCCTTCATCAGCATGGGCAGAACCACGCCGTAGATCACCAGGTCGTAGCCATCGAAGATGATGATCAGGGCACACCAGAACAACACCATCCAGTGGAAGCGGTTGAAGCGTGCGTTGTCGATAACCTCATGTACGTCGATATTGCGCATGGCATCTGTCTCTTGTTGTTGTTTTTAGAACGACGGACGAGAACTCCATCGTTTTTTGTTGAGGCCATGTCAGGTTATGGAGGCGAATAAGAACGCAATATCCGCTTTGTGCAGATCGCTATCCGTTTCGTGCAGAGGTGTGTCAGGTATCTGCGGTGAGCCGCCGAGCAGGGGAAAAGACCGTAAAGGTCAGATATGGCGAACCTGTCAAAAAATTCATGTGGCGGGGAACGGGCTGAAATGCGGGCGCCTCTAGGATGTGCTCAAGCCTAAAGCTTAAGCCCGCAAACATTCTTGCTGGCAGAACCCGAGTATTGGAGATCCCCCATGAAAACCCTTAAAGCTTTGTTGATCGTTACTCTGATTAGCGCTTCTGCGGCAGCGATGGCCGAAGGTGGTAGCGATCAGGTAATGGCCCGGATGGACGCCGCGCGGGACGCCTCGATGGCGCACTACCAACAGTCTGAACATGCCAAGGCCGTAGCGAGTACTCAGAAAGCGGCTTCCAGCGATGTTGAACGCTCAAACTGACAGTGTTTTACCAGTCAAGTCGACTGGGCAGCCGAGTTAATCGCCATGCGCTTAGCGTGTCATGGGATGCAAACGGATAACTGCGCAAACGATGTTTTAACCGAATCGCTGACTCGCCTTGTGGCAGTGGGACTCGACGAGGAGGAGGCGGTGAAATATCGCCTCAGGCTGGGACTCCGGGGTACTCCGAGAGTCCTGGCGGTGGGTGGCAACATCAGGTATTTCGCAAAAAATAACGCTGCCTATCTTTGCCCGATGGCATCGTCACTCCGCTGTTGGATGAGCAGCAGAATCAGCGCTGCCGCTGAAAATGCCGCGCCCGCGTAGAACGCTACCGCTGCGCCGTATACCTGCCAAAGTCCGCCGGCGATGACGCTGGCCAACAGCAAAGCAATCCCGCTGACCAGGTTGAACAGCCCAAAGGCTGTGCCTTTAAGATGGGGAGGTGTCGTGTCCGCTACCAGTGTCGCCAGTATTCCTTGACTGAAGCCCATGTGCAGCCCCCATAAAGCGACACCCAATAGCACCATGCTGACGGACTCGGCATAAGCCAACACCACATCAGCAAGAATCAGCAGCACCAAACCGACACTGAGTAACGCCGTGCGGCTGATACTGTCTGACCACTTTCCAACCGGATACGCTGACAACATATAGAACCCGGCCATCACCACCATGACCAGAGGAACCCAGGTAGCAGAGAATCCTGATTGCTGGGCACGCAAGATCAGGAAAGCCTCACTGAAACGCGCCAGGGTGAACGCCGCGCCTATGCCCACGACCCACCAATAGCTTTTTGAAAACTGCCTCAATGAGGTCATTTGTATGGGCGAGCGGAAATGCCGTGGTACGGCTTCATGCTCTGGCTCATTAATCCCGAAAAACAGCAGCATGACCGCCAATACAGCGGGAATCACTGCAAACCACAGCACCATGGAAATATCGTCGGCAAACCACAGCATCAGAAAAATGGCCAGGATGGGGCCTAAAAAGGCGCCTACAGTATCCATCGACTGACGTAACCCAAAGCACGCGCCTCGAATAGCAGGCGGGGCCACATCTGCGACTAACGCATCACGCGGAGCACCGCGAATTCCTTTACCAATCCGGTCGAGGATTCGGGCGGTGAAGACCAATTCCGCAGAGGCCGCCAGAGGAAATAGTGGTTTTGTAAGCGCTGCAAGACCGTAGCCCAACAGCAGCAGTTCTTTCCTGCGGCCAATGAAGTCGCTGATTGCTCCAGAAAAGACTTTAACGATCAGTGCTGTTGCCTCCGCTATCCCTTCGATGAGTCCAACGGTCATCACGCTGATGCCCAGCGTACCCACCAAAAATACGGGTAAAAGGCTATGCACCAGCTCCGACGATAGATCCATGAACAGACTGACGAATCCCAGCGCCCAGATCGTGCGCGGAATGGTTCGGGTCGAGCTACCTGCAAGTTCGCCCATCTCTTTTACCCCGGGGTGATTAGCCTGGTTCATTTTGCAATCACTTTAAGCCCTGCACGACGTACACCCATACACCTGACCGTTGAATACCGTAGCTTCTAGAGCATTAAACCACTGGGCCACCCAGTGGTTTTTCTATCCATGAATGACCTGCGGGCTAATCAACCGCCCCATTGCCGAGCGCATCGTCACCCGCGTCGAGTCGGTAACCCACGCCTGGAATTGTAAGAATCAGAGAGTGATCGAATCCTTCATCGAGCTTGCGTCGCAAGCGATAGATATGTTTATCGATTACGTTGTCGTTGGGATCAAACTCATAGTCCCAGGCGCTCTCAAGCAACATCATGCGGGACACGACCTCACCGCTGTGACGCATGAGTTTTTCCAGGATCAAGGTTTCACGATAGGCCAGAGCAATGGTTCGCCCCTGACGCGTCGCCTGGCGCACAGCACAGTCGAGGTACAGGTCACCGACCCTTAGACTGCGCGCAGGCCCTGGTTGCTGATCGCGGGTGCGTAGCAAGGCATCCAGCCGAGCCAGGACTTCGACAAAGGCATAGGGCTTAGCCAGGTAATCATCGCAGCCGGCCTGCAAACCTTCGACTCGCTGTTGAGTCGAAGCCAGCGCACTGAGCATCAGCACCGGCATGGCAATGTGCTGGCGGCGCAGCTCCCGCACCAGCGCCAAGCCGTCCATGCCTGGCAGGCGTCTATCGATAATCAACGCATCGTAGATACCTTCCAGCGCCAAGGCCAAGCCCGTTGGACCATCTTCGGCGGCATCAACGATATGCCCACTCTCACTCAATCCCCGTACCAGATAGTTTGCCGCGCGAGTATCGTCTTCAATCACCAGGATGCGCATGCAGACCTCTGCGCCAGCGAACCTAAACTTTCTTTCATGTTCCCGCGACCTTTGCGTCTATGTCGATTTGGCACACTATGCCATCCCCAAGGTCGAGAGCCAGTGCCACGACCTGTAAACGTCAACCACAGAGCTGCGCTTAACGCTTATGACCCATGTATTGGTTGTTGAGGATGACCCCGTCACCTCTCGCGAGATAGAAGCCGCTCTTCAGGATCACGGCTTCGACGTGACACTGGTCGACAATGGCCGGGACGGCTTGCTGCAAGCAATCAGCGATACATTCGACATTATCATCCTGGACCGCATGCTGCCTGGCGCTCTGGATGGCTTGGGCATGCTCACGGCGTTACGCGCCTCGGGCATTGCCACGCCGGTACTGATTCTAAGTGCTTTAAGCGCCCTGGATGACCGAGTCAAGGGACTGCGCGCAGGAGGGGACGACTATCTAACCAAGCCCTTCGAGTTCATCGAGTTGACCGCGCGTCTGGATGCACTGAGCCGACGGCGCGTCCAGCAACCGGGCCAGGACCGCGAAAACCGCCTGCGCGTGGGCAATCTTGACCTCGACCTGCTGCGCCGCTCAGTGCGGCGGGGAGAACGGCAAATTGATTTGCTGCCCCGTGAATACGCCTTGCTTGAATACTTGGCGCAACACGCAGGGCAAGTCGTCACCCGCACGATGTTGTTCGAGGCGGTATGGAATTACAGCTACGACGAGCGTACCAACGTCATCGAAGTACATATTGGTCGCCTTCGCCGCAAGATTGATGGCGATGGCGAAGCCCCCATGCTCCAAACCATTCGCGGGGCCGGCTATGTTCTCCGTTCACCTGAGTGAAATCCCACGCACCATCAGCTTTCGCACCGCCCTGATGTTTCTGGCGTTGTTCGGATGCTCGTTCTTCGCCTTGTTTGGTTATATTTACTGGCAAACAACCGGGTATCTCATCTCCGAAGTGGACACAGTCCTGTATCACGAGATGGATAAACGGAGCCATCAGACGCCCGTCTTGCGCCAGCAGGAAATCCTCAAACATACCGAGCAGGATCCGGACGGTCGACTCCCTTACACAGTGTTCGATACTCAAGGTAAGCCCATCGCGGGAGCATTACAGTCCTTACCTCAAGTGCGCGACTACGACAAACCCACTGAGTTCGTCTGGGATAAAGCTAAAGGCCGCGACCGGCCAGTCCGTTTTATTGCCCATCACCTGGAAGATGGCACAACCTTGCTGATAGGCCAGGACATTCACGATATCCGTGAGTTCGACGAACTATTGGTCAATGCCCTGATTTCTGGAGGGGCTCTGTTATTGGTGGTAGGCCTGCTCGGTGCCATCGCGCTAGGTTACTTCGCCCGGCGACGCCTGGATGCTCTCAGTCGGTCCATAAAAAAAATTGTCGAAGGCGATCTAAGCCGACGTCTTCCCACGCGCGGCAACCGCGACGACATCGACCGTATCGCCAGTGTGGTAAACGGCATGCTTGATGCGCTTGAACGGCTGATGAGTGAAGTAAAAGGTGTCTGCGATGATATAGCCCATGATCTACGCACACCGCTTACTCGCCTGATCGCAGGACTCGAGCGTGCACAGCGGCGCAACCTGAGCCAAGAGGAATACGCCAGCGCCATTGATGCCGCCATCGAGGAAGCGAAGGGCTTGATGCAAACTTTCCGCGCCCTGCTGCGTATTTCAGAAATCGAAGGCAGCGCCCGCCGTAGCAACTTTACCGTAGTCGATCTCAACAGGATTGGCGCCGACGCCACGGAGCTTTTCGAGCCGCTGGCTGAGGAGCGTGGCATGACCCTCGAATTCATTCCCAGCTCAATGCCTGCCAATCTATCGGGTGACCCACAGTTGCTGTTCGATGCGGTCTGTAACCTACTCGACAACGCCATCAAGTTCTCTGCGCCCGACGGTCGTGTGCGCGTCGATATTATTGCCGATGCGACCCGTAGCGGGCTGAGCGTCAGCGATAATGGTCCTGGCATACCAGAAGCCGAGCGTGAGGCCGTATTCCGGCGTCTTTACCGCTCAGAGTCCAGCCGCCACACGGTAGGAAATGGACTGGGTTTAAGCATGGTTTCGGCAATTGCGCGATTACATGACATGACACTCAAAGTCCATGATGCACAGCCGGGTTGCCGGGTTGACCTGATTGGAAAAACACTTCCAGCTTGAATGATCGACATAAACAAAGACGGTAATATGAGCATTTGCTAAATATTCAGCATGATTAGACAGATTAATCGTGTGTTTCAGGGGTCCATCCAGGTCACGAGCGGATCCTTATCACACCTGCCCCTTCCCGATGAATATGCGCTCGCCACAGTAACGACAAAGGGATGGGCAACTTCTGATGTTGAATCATGCACCGCTAAAGGCCACCGTCAATCCCTTTGAAAACCTGGAGAGGTTGGCCGCTCATGTATAGTTATTTAGTCAGTGCCGTCGTAGGCGCTTTAGCGGGTTGGCTATGCACTGACTCAGCACTTGAGTACGCAGCTCTTCTGGTTGTTAGTCTGGGGTGGGGGGCTGTCCTAAGCCGGTTTTCTGGCAGCATGAAGCAATGGGGATTCGGGGTAGCAGGTTACTGTTCTGGCGTGCTGTTTTTCTCAAAAAACTTCGCCGGGCTTTATGCATTGTCGACAAAAGGGTTTTATGGGACCGTTATAAGAGAGCTGCCCGAACTGTTTTTGATGGCAATTATTTTGCCCCTGCTTGGGGTTGTGGTGACCCAGCTAATTTTATTGGTTATCAAGGATTGAACTGTATTTACCACCGCAGCACTTGACCACCTGCTTTTTTGTAGAAGCTTTACACTTTGCGTAGAACATAGACTCGCCACATGGAGTACAGCGGGATGAAGTCCAGTCGCTCCTGAATTCGAAAACCCACCTTTATAAATTCAGCCTCAGCTACCGCCCTAGGAATAACAAGTTGGCTCTGATGTTCGCGCCCACCTTCTTTGGTGCGCCGACGCTGCTCATGATGCTTTCGCCGCCAAGACTTGAAGTTACCGTCCACCCACAAAGAGATGATTACCGTATCTCGGGTAACTCGATAAAACTCGTTCAGCATGGCTAATCGATGTAGCGGGTTGCCGACGTGGTGTAATAAACGCATGCTGAAAATACTATCGACAGCATTGTCTGGCAGTTCGATATCAACTGCGGATGTTTGTAACGTCCGTACGCGTTGTGCAACGTGCGCAGGTTGAGATCTGCAAGCAGTCTCAATCATCTCACCCGAGTTATCCGCTCCGATGATGATCCTGTTCTGCTTCTGCGCCAGCAATGGCCAAAACCTTCCGGTGCCGCAAGGAAGGTCAAGAACGAGCCCAGGCTCACCAGCCAGTGCCAACGCCTTGCGAGCCAGTTGATCATCCCGCCAGTGCGACAGCCTGCGAGCAAGCCCGGCCTGATACCTCAAAACGCATTGTTGCGCTTGCTCCAGATCGTTCCTTTCAAAAAATTTAAGCTTGATTGGGCCGCTCATAATGCCCTCCGGCTACTCATAAACCGAAGGCTAAGCATTTATAAGTATCCAAGAGGTCCATACGGTGTGAAAAACTTGTTCGCCCTCTATTTTTAAAGCGCCCCCTCAAGACACCACTCGAGCGGGCGGTGCTTGATACCTGGCCTTTCAAACGCGTGGCGAAGCCAGGCAGCAAATGCCCGACAGACTTTATTCCTTCGGATCACATTTGGACGCTAAGCTTGGCGTATGGATGACTCAGATTATTTGCGCCTGCTCACCATCGCGGCCGAACAAGCCAACGCGTTCCTGTCCAATGCCCGCAAATGGGAGCGTGAGCGTTGGGTCTGCCAGCGCCTGCTACAAGGCTTGAATATCCCCTATCGCGCCGACGAATTCGCTCCCGCTGGGGAGCCACCGGACGTGCTGTTTCGTGACGCGAGTTTCGAGGTGTTCTTCGTGCTCGATGAAGGGCGACGCTTGAACGATGAATGGCGCGATGAGCTGCAGCGCCGTCGCAGCGCGTTTTCCCTGAGCCAGCTGGTGCGCCGCGAAGCCAAACCCAGGCGTATCCCCGCCAACGAATTTCTGTTGCGACTGGCGCCGACCCTGCGCAAAAAAGCGCATAACTACAAAGAGCGCGGCATGGACCTGGGCGAGCTGGACATCATCGCCTTCGCCAGCCTCAAGCGTGAAGTGCTCGACCTCAACAGCCACTTCCCGCCACCAACCGAATACCTGCGCCAAGGCTGGCGCTCGCTGTCGCTGGTCGGTCCAACCTTCGCCCGCGTACTGTTCGCCCACCCGGAAGCCCCCGACTTCCTGCGCAACAACCTGGGGCGAAGCATCGTCTTCGACGTCGGTATCAGCCTATGAACCCGTTGCAAGGGTAACTGGCGAAGGGTCTTTCAAGCCGTTCGCGAATATGGCGCAATCACTGCGCGAGTGATACAAAGTGCAATCATTCGCCTGGGGACAGTGTGTGTGCATCGAGCTCCTGCAAGCGAGCGGCTATGCTCTTTTTAACGCTGGATGAATCCGCGCTGTAGCTTCTACAAATTTCGCAACGTCTACCTGACGAGGCCTTTATGACCAGCCGCCTGAACCCCGACGACCAGAAACATGTCGAAGAGTACCTGCAACTGTCCCAGCACCGAGTCGAGCGCAGGCCTTTCCGGCCCTGGATGCTCCTCGTGGTGGTATTGGCAGTGACGATTGGTCTTGGCCTGTTGAGTCGCCTTTTGAGTTATCTGACGCTATGAGCTGCGTGGCGCTCGCTCGGATAACTGCACCGATTTCTTTTAGCCTTGCGAGATATCCCTATGACCCATCGTATTGTCATCGTTGGCGGCGGCGCCGGCGGCCTGGAGTTAGCTACCCGTCTGGGTAAGACTCTGGGCAAGCGTGGTACGGCCAGTGTGGTACTGGTCGACGCGAACCTGACGCACATTTGGAAACCGCTGTTGCACGAAGTCGCAGCCGGTTCGCTGAACTCTTCTGAAGACGAACTCAATTATGTTGCCCAGGCAAAATGGAACCACTTCGAGTTCCAGCTAGGGCGCATGAACGGGCTTGATCGCGACCAGAAGAAAATCCAGCTCGCGGCCACCCTGGACGAAAAAGGCGAAGAGCTGGTCCCAGCCCGCGAACTGGCCTACGACTCTCTGGTGATTGCGGTAGGCAGCACCACCAACGATTTCGGTACCCAAGGCGCGGCAGAGCACTGCCTGTTCCTTGACACCCGCAAACAGGCTGAACGCTTCCATCAGCAATTGCTCAACCACTACCTGCGCGCCCACGCAGGGCAAACCGATACGGTCGAACAAATCAGCGTGGCCATCGTCGGCGCTGGCGCCACGGGCGTCGAACTGGCGGCAGAGCTGCATAACGCTGCCCATGAACTGGCGGCTTACGGCCTGGGCCGGATAAAACCGGAAAACATGCACATCACCTTGATCGAAGCCGGGCCAAGGGTGCTGCCAGCATTGCCGGAGCGCATTGGCGGCCCTGTGCATAAAACCCTGGAAAAACTCGGGGTCACGGTGCTGACCAACGCGGCCGTCAGTGAGGTCACCGCTGACAGCCTGATCACCAGCAGCGGCCAGGTGATCCCTGCCAGCCTGAAAGTCTGGGCAGCCGGGATTCGGGCGCCGGGATTCCTCAAGGATATCGCCGGTCTGGAAAGCAATCGGATCAATCAGCTACAAGTGCTCCCAACCCTGCAAACCACCCGTGATGAGAATATCTTCGCCTTCGGTGATTGCGCGGCCTGCCCGCAACCAGGAACCGATCGCAACGTACCACCACGGGCACAAGCCGCGCATCAGCAGGCCTCACTGCTGGCCAATTCGCTGAAACTGCGCATCGAAGGCAAGACCTTGCCCGAGTACCGCTACACGGATTACGGCTCGCTGATTTCGCTGTCGCGTTTTTCGGCTGTGGGTAACTTGATGGGCAACCTGACCGGCAGCGTGATGCTGGAGGGCTGGCTGGCGCGGATGTTCTATGTGTCGTTGTATCGGATGCACCAGGTGGCGCTATACGGGGCGTTCCGCACGGCGATGCTGATGCTGGGCAGCAAAATCGGACGTGGGACCGAGCCACGCCTCAAGCTGCATTAACAACGTGGTCTAGTGTGGGAGCAAGCCCGCTCCCACATTTGCCCTGCGGCGTCCTGGAGGCTTTCACCAAACAAAAAAAATCCCCGTATCTTTCGATACGAGGATTTTTAATATGGTCGGGGTAAGGGGATTCGAACTCCTGACATCCTGCTCCCAAAGCAGGCGCGCTACCGGACTGCGCTATACCCCGGTAAAAAAAAGGCACCCTTTAAAAGGCGCCTTCTGCGATCCAGGCTTTTGGCCTGAATCTTAAGATCTAATCCCAGCGAACTGGTATCAAAAATGGTGGGTCGTGTGGGATTCGAACCTACGACCAATTGGTTAAAAGCCAACTGCTCTACCAACTGAGCTAACGACCCAAAAATGGTCGGGGTAAGGGGATTCGAACTCCTGACATCCTGCTCCCAAAGCAGGCGCGCTACCGGACTGCGCTATACCCCGGTTTGAAATTGGCTCCGTGACCAGGACTCGAACCTGGGACCCAATGATTAACAGTCATTTGCTCTACCGACTGAGCTATCACGGAACTACATATTTCAATTACAACATTTGACGCTTTGTTGCACTCTCTTCGACCCGTTCGCATCGCTGCGTTCGTGTGTCTGAGGCGCGCTATTCTACAATTTTAAGCACCTCTGTCAACCCCCTAATTTGCATTCAAGTTAATGATTTGCAACTTATTTCAGATTCCTGCTTGGGGAGCAGAAACCCTTCAGGGTGACTTACTGCGGGGCGCACTTTACAAGCCTTTTCCTTAGAGTTCAACAGCCTGGCGAAAAAAAGGCCTCGCAATGCGAGGCCTTCTTTATTTCACTGGCATTACGACTCAGCCGAAAACAATTTCGTCGTTTTCCACCTTGCCGACGGCCGTCTCGCCCGGCATGAACCGACCGGACAGAATCAGTTGCGCCAGCGGGTTCTCGATCCAGCGCTGGATCGCTCGTTTGAGCGGCCGTGCGCCATAGACCGGGTCGTAACCCACCGCAATCAACTTGTCCATCGCCTCAGGGCTGAGCTCCAGTTTCAGCTCGCGCTCAGTCAGGCGACTGCGCAGACGACCCAACTGGATCTCGGTGATGCCTGCGATCTGATCCCTCGCCAACGGCTCGAAGATCACCACTTCGTCGACCCGGTTGATGAACTCCGGCCGGAAGTGCGTGGAAATCGCATCCATCACTGCCGCACGCTGCGCTTCACGATCCCCAACCAATTCCTGGATCTGTACCGAGCCCAGGTTGGAGGTCATGACGATCACGGTGTTTTTGAAATCCACCGTGCGGCCATGACTGTCAGTCAGTCGGCCATCTTCCAGCACTTGCAGCAAGATGTTGAAGACGTCCGGATGGGCCTTCTCGACCTCGTCCAGGAGGATCACCGAATACGGCTTGCGACGCACCGCCTCAGTCAGGTAACCGCCCTCCTCATAGCCTACGTAGCCCGGCGGCGCACCAATCAGACGCGCCACGGAATGTTTTTCCATGAACTCGGACATATCGATGCGCACCATTGCCTCTTCAGTATCAAAGAGGAATTCGGCCAGCGCCTTGCACAGCTCGGTTTTACCCACACCGGTAGGGCCCAGGAACATGAACGAGCCACTTGGGCGATTCGGATCGGACAACCCGGCACGGGAACGCCGCACCGCGTTGGACACCGCTATCACAGCCTCGTCCTGACCGATCACACGTTGGTGCAACAGGCTTTCCATCTTCAACAGTTTGTCGCGCTCACCTTCGAGCATTTTCGATACCGGAATACCGGTCCACTTCGAAACGACTTCGGCGATCTCTTCCTCGGTCACTTTGCTGCGCAGCAACTGGTTTTCGCTTTTGCCGTGCTGATCGACCATCTGCAGGCTGCGTTCCAGGTCCGGGATCACCCCGTACTGCAACTCGGCCATGCGGTTGAGATCGCCTTTGCGGCGGGCAGTTTCCAGTTCCTGGCGAGACTGTTCGATTTTCTGCTGGATCTGCGCCGAACCCTGCACCTCGGCTTTTTCTGCGTTCCAGATTTCTTCCAGATCCGAATACTCACGTTCCAGCCGGACGATGTCCCCCTGCAATTTCTCCAGGCGTTTGATCGCGGCTTCGTCGTCTTCTTTCTTCAATGCCTGGGCTTCAACCTTCAGCTGAATCAGGCGACGCTCCAGACGATCCAGCACTTCCGGCTTGGAGTCGATTTCCATACGAATACGGCTGGCTGCTTCGTCGATCAGGTCGATGGCCTTGTCCGGCAATTGACGGTCGGTAATGTAGCGATGGCTCAGTTTGGCCGCCGCGATGATCGCACCGTCGGTGATCGCCACCTTGTGGTGGACCTCATAACGCTCTTTCAAGCCGCGCAGGATCGCGATGGTGTCTTCTTCGCTCGGCTCCTCCACCAGGACTTTCTGGAAACGCCGTTCGAGCGCCGCGTCCTTCTCTATGTATTGACGGTACTCGTTGAGAGTGGTCGCGCCAATGCAATGCAGCTCGCCTCGCGCCAGAGCGGGCTTGAGCATGTTACCTGCATCCATCGAGCCTTCGCCCTTGCCGGCGCCAACCATGGTGTGCAGTTCGTCGACGAACAGGATGATCTGCCCTTCCTGCTTCGACAGTTCATTGAGCAACGACTTCATGCGCTCTTCGAACTCACCGCGGAACTTGGCACCGGCGATCAGCGACCCCATATCCAACGACAGCAAGCGCTTGCCTTTCAGGCCGTCTGGCACTTCGCCATTGATGATCCGCTGGGCCAAGCCTTCTGCGATGGCGGTTTTACCCACCCCAGGCTCGCCGATCAGCACCGGGTTGTTCTTGGTGCGGCGTTGCAGCACCTGGATGGTCCGGCGAATTTCGTCATCACGGCCGATCACCGGGTCGAGCTTGCCTTCTTCGGCGCGCTTGGTCAGGTCGACGGTGTATTTGTCCAGGGCCTGGCGCGACTCTTCGTGGTTGGGGTCATTGACCGCCTCACCACCGCGCAGGTTGTTAATTGCGTTCTCCAGGGCTTTCTTGCTGACGCCTTGGCCAAGCAGCAACTTGCCGAGCTTGCTGTTCTCGTCCATAGCGGCGAGCAGAACCAGCTCGCTGGAAATAAACTGGTCGCCTTTTTGCTGCGCCAGGCGATCTGCCTGATTGAGCAGGCGCGCCAGGTCCTGCGACATGTTCACGTCGCCGGTAGGGTTCTGGATTTTCGGTAGACGGTCGAGCTCTTTGGTCAACTCTTTGCGCAGGCTATTGATGTCGAAGCCCACTTGCATCAACAGGGGTTTGATCGAACCACCCTGTTGCTCAAGCAGTGCCTGCATCAAGTGCGCCGGTTCAATGCCCGGATGATCGAGGCCAACCGCCAGAGACTGAGCATCGGATAAGGCTAACTGTAACTTGCTGGTTAAACGGTCTATACGCATAGGTCACCTTCCTAGTTGAGCAGGCCGGAGCGATGGACACACCTAAATGAAGAAACCTGCCAGATACCTCACTAGATGAGGTCGATTCTGGAAGATTCAAGCGGCGCAGGGTTGACGCAGATCAGGAGAGTTTAGCGCTCAAGCCAGATAAGGGAGGCAAACCGACCGGTGCGCGGACTGCGGCGGTAGGAATAGAAGCGCGGGTCGGTCACGGTGCAGAAACCACCGCCATACACCTCTGTGACACCGCACACGGCCAAGCGCAGGCGCGCCAGCTCATAGATATCAGCCATAAAACGCCCGGCGTTACGGCTTGGCACAAAGGCCTGGGCCGTTTGCGGAAGATGCTGAACAAAGGCTTCACGAACTTCCGGACCGACTTCAAACGCTTGCGGCCCGATAGCAGGACCTAGCCAGACCATCACCTCGCAAGGTGGCACGGCAAGACTGTCTAGCGTGGCTTCAAGCACTCCAGCCGCCAACCCGCGCCAACCGGCATGGGCCGCTGCGACGCGAGTGCCTGCGCGGTCACAGAACAGCGCAGGCAGGCAGTCCGCAGTCATCACCGTACAGGCGATGCCCGGCGTCGCGGACCAACTGGCGTCGGCTGCTGCGACACAACCTGGATCTGCATGAGCCACAGCAACGCCATGAACTTGCTGCAACCAGGCCGGCTGAATAGAGAAATGATCGGTCAGACGACGGCGATTCTCGACAACAGCCTCAGGGCTGTCTTCGACGTGGTCGCCAAGGTTGAGGCTGTCGAACGGCGCCAGACTGACGCCGCCCGCACGGGTGGTGACGCAGGCTTTCACCCCGGCCGGCGCAGGCCAGTCAGGAATCAGCCAGTGGGTCATCCGATGAACGCCTCACGGTCCTGTTTGAGCAGCGACAGCAACCAGACGAAATCGTCGGGCAGTGGCGATTCCCAGCTCATACGCTTACCGGTCGTCGGATGATCCAACTCCAGGAAACGCGCATGCAGAGCCTGACGCGGGAAAGTTTTCAGCGATTCGACCATGGTCAAACTGGCTGCCGGCGGGATGCGGAAACGTCCGCCATAGGCAGGATCTCCGACCAACGGGAAGTTGATGTGAGCCATGTGCACGCGAATCTGGTGTGTACGACCGGTTTCCAGCTTGACCCGCACGTGGGTGTGGGAGCGAAAACGCTCAAGCACGCGGTAATGACTGACCGCCTGCTTGCCACCCTCCATCACTGCCATACGCTGACGTTGCTGGCCATGACGACCGATAGGCGCGTTGATCTTGCCGCCGGCGGTGACCACACCGATCACGATGCACTCGTAGATCCGGCTGACACTGCGGCTCTGCAGCTGAGTGACCAGCTGGGTCTGCGCCTGAATCGTCTTGGCCACCACCATCAAACCGGTGGTGTCCTTGTCGAGACGGTGCACGATACCGGCGCGCGGCACATTGATAATGTCCGGAACGTGGTGCAGCAAAGCGTTGAGCAGGGTGCCGTCAGCATGACCGGCAGCCGGGTGCACCACCAAGCCCGCAGGCTTGTTGATTACCAGGATGTCGTCGTCTTCGTAGACGATATCGAGCTTGATGTCTTGAGCGATCCATTCTCCTTGGGCTTCCTGCTCGGCAGTCAGCTCAAGAATGGCGCCACCATGAACGATGTCTCGCGGGCGGATAACCGCCCCATCCACAGTCAGGCGGCCGTCTTTGATCCAGGCGGAAAGGCGCGAGCGCGAGTGCTCAGCGAATAATTGTGCGGCGACTTGATCGAGGCGTTGGCCGCCCAATTCGGACGGCACCTCTGCGCGAAGTTCAATTTTATCGGACATGCTCAGACTAGGCGTCGGCACAGCCTTTGGTTTCGGCTGCGCGCTTGTGGTTAAATACGGCGTCTTTTGCCCCGTGGCTTCCAACGGGGTGATCATCATAACAGGACGGCCACGCCCAAGACAGCGGCCGTCATAGGGACGCAAGCCGCCATGCAAGTGAAACACCTGCTGCTGATCGCCATCCTCGCATTGACTGCTGCTTGCTCATCGAAGGAAGTCGTCGACGAAAACCTGAGCGAGGTCGAGCTGTACCAGCAGGCACAGACCGACCTGGACAACCACAGCTACACCAGCGCCACAGCCAAGCTGAAGGCCCTGGAGTCGCGCTATCCATTCGGCCGCTATGCCGATCAGGCTCAACTTGAGCTGATCTATGCCAACTACAAAAACGCCGAGCCGGAAGCTGCAAAGTCCGCCGCTGAGCGTTTCATCCGGCTGCACCCGCAGCATCCAAACGTTGATTACGCGTACTACCTCAAGGGTTTGACCTCCTTTGACCAGGACGTCGGCCTGCTGGCGCGCTTCCTGCCGCTGGACATGACCAAGCGTGACCCGGGTGCCGCTCGAGATTCTTACAACGAATTCGCGCAGCTCACCAGTCGCTACCCGAACAGCCGCTACGCGCCGGACGCCAAACAGCGCATGATTTACCTGCGCAACCTGCTGGCCGCCTACGAGATCCACGTGGCCGACTACTACCTGACCCGTCAGGCCTATGTAGCCGCTGCCAACCGTGGTCGTTATGTGGTGGAGAACTTCCAGGAAACCCCTTCAGTCGGTGACGGTCTGGCGGTGATGGTCGAGTCCTACCAGCGCCTGCACCTGGACGATTTGGCCAATACCAGCCTGGAAACCCTGAAGCTCAACTACCCCAATCACCCGACGTTGGTGGATGGTCAGTTCGTGCCGCGGGTTGCCGAAGCAGACAACCGTTCGTGGATGAGCAAGGTGACCCTGGGTCTGATCGAATCCAGTCCACCGCTGCCGCCGGGCGAAACCCGCGCCAACCAGGACGTGATGAGGAAATACCAGGATGCCAAAGACGCGATCCCGTCCGATCTGAAGCCTAAAGATGAAAACGGCGACGCCGTCAAAGAAGAACAACACGAAGCGCAAGGCAACAACAGCGACCGTTCGTGGTTCAGCTACATGACCTTTGGTGTGTTCGACTGACACCAGCGTGGTGCCAAAAGGGAGACTTTCGAGTCTCCCTTTTTTATTGCGGCGATTTATTGCGCTGTGCGCTTGCCATGTCCTTGGCTAAACTGCCAAATCATTCGTCGAAAAGCTGGTCGCCATGGTTCGTTTACTGTTCTGGATCGCTCTGATTGCTGCTGCGGTATGGTTCTGGCGCAAGTTCAAGCGCCCGACTTCTGTGGCCAATACGCCCAGCGAGCAAAGTGCGCCGCCCATGGTCCGCTGCGCCCACTGTGGTGTGCATTTGCCGCGTGACCGGGCGCTAAGTCTTCAACAGCAGTGGTATTGCAGCCAGGCACACCTGGAGCAAGGCCCCGGTTCACGTGACCGCTGAGACCTTAAGTCCCTGCGGCAAACAAGCCCAGCGCTGCTGCGGCTCAGCGTTTGAATCTGTCGTTTCGCTCGATGCGGTATCACTTGAAGAAGCTGGGGCTGGATTGAGTGGCAACTTGTCGCCCGTTAAAAGATCGCAGCCTGCAGCAGCTCCTACAGGATTTGCATACCTCTGCAAATTTGCGGATGTACCCCGTCGGCGTAAGAGCTGCCGATGGTTCGGGCCGCGTTCGGACGATCTTTTAAAGACTTCAGTCGCTAAATGCGACCTGCCGGTGCATACGGTGCGGGATCAATGACCGGCTCACGGCCCAGCATCAAATCAGCGAACAACTGGCAGGAGGCCGGCGCCAACACAAGACCATTGCGGTAATGGCCACAATTGAGCCACAGCCCCTCAAAACCCGGAACACTACCGATATAGGGAATACCCTCCGGCGACCCCGGCCGTAGCCCGGCCCAATGCCCCACCACTTCAGCATCAGCCAGCGCCGGAATCAGCTCGATGGCCGAGGCCTTCAGGCTTTCCAGAGCGGACTGTGTGGGTGTCTTGTCAAAGCCTTCGTGCTCCAGCGTACTGCCGATCAACACATGTCCATCACGGCGAGGAATCGCATAACGACCCTTGGCCAGGACCATGCTCGAGAGAAAGTCCGACGCGCATTTGTAGAGGATCATCTGACCTTTTACTGGTTCGACCGGTAACTCCAGACCAAGGCTCTGCAGCAACTCGCCGCTCCAGGCGCCCGCCGACAGCACAACCTGATCCGCCAGAATCTCGCCCGCTGACGTATCCACACCCACCACACGCTCGCCCTTGCGAATAAAACCGCTGACCTCGCATTGCTCATGGATCGTGACATTCGGCAATGCCAACAACGCGGCCTTGAGCGACTTCACCAACCTCGGATTACGCACGTTGGCCACATCCGCCATGTAGATCGCCCGGGAGAATCCGGCGCCCAGCACGGGCACCGCATCGTGCGCGGCCGAGATATCCACCCTGCTCAGCGGGCGGTTTTCCCGCACGGCCCAGGCCAGCGCCTCGGCTTCGTCATCCAGATCAAGCCAGTACAGGCCAGTCTTGTGCACTTCAGGATCAACCCCCGTTGCCGCAAAAAGACGCTCGGCGAGCTGTGGATAGAAATCCTGTGACCAATGGGCCAACGCAGTGACCGCCGGGCTGTAGCGCCATGGGTACAACGGCGAAACAATCCCGCCGCCAGCCCAGGACGACTCCTGCCCCACATTCGAGCGATCCAGCAGGACCACACTCTGCACTTCAGAAGCCAGATTAAACGCCGTCAGCAGGCCAATAACCCCACCGCCGATAATCACCACTTGCTGTTGCTTGGCCATCTTTTGATCCAACAATAAAAAGGACTAAGGGCGCAAAGTGCGCCCGAAAAATGCACTCAACGACCCCAGCAATCTTTGGTGGTCAGGCCGGCAGTCGCATTGGCAATGGTTCTGAGGCCGGTATTGGTGATGGTGAAATCCCCACACTTGTCGTCCGCCATCATTGATCCGCTTTTACGTGCCGCCGTCAGCGAGAAAGTCTTATCGTCCAGCGTCGGAGTAATGGTGTAGTAGTCGTTACCCGCACTGAGTCCGGTGGCGTTGGTGTACACACTGCTCTTCGAATAGAACCGTTCCAGGTTTTGCGCCTGTTCGGAGAGCAACCCGGCGATTTCGGTGCGGTGAGCTTTCTTCAGGTATTCGGTAACGCCCGGGTAGCCGATGGTCACCACGATCCCGATGATCGCGATCACGATCATTATTTCGATCAGGGTAAAACCTTGGTTGAATTTGCGCATGCCTCAAATCTCACTTACTGTATTTGTCGCCACATGATCCGTCGGCTTGCGCCGCCCGGCTTTTCAACCAGCGTGGTAACGCCACCACTGGAGTCGTTCACTATCTTGCTGGTCGCACCGTTGACGATCGCGTTCAGTACTGGAATACCGCCAGTAAAGGTCACCCCACTGGACAGTATGTCCGTGCTGTCGATCCCCCCATCACCGTTGGTATCGAGTACTGCACAGTTGAGTATCTTACCGCTGAACGCATCCAGTTCGATCAGTTTACCGGCACCGAAGCTGGAACAGAGGTCGGTGGTATCCAGGCCGGCGCCGGGAAACACAATGCGCCCCGATACCTGACTGACCTGGATGCTATCGAACAACAGCATAACGTTGGGCGCCACGGCTGCAGCGCTCAACAGCGGTGAGTCCGAGGGCGTGAAGGCGTAAGTCGGCGCCGTCAGGTAAAGGCTCGATACCGCGCCGCAGAACAGCAGCAGCCAGCGCCGCCAGCGTGAGCGGGCCTCAGTACTTCGCATAAATACTCTCCAGCACGCTGCGCGAGGTACCTACCTGGGCTACCGCCGTGACCCGATACAAGGTCGCCGAGGTGTTGCTCGGTACATTCACGGCTGTCAGTGTGGTGCCGATGTTCTGCACCCCATAGAAGCCGTTACCGGCGGCGATCCAGTTCACCCCTGAGGAGGAATTGAGGCCGGCGGCGGCCACCACCGACGACTCGGCAGGCGGCGCGCATTGAGTACCCGCGCAAACTGTGAGCGAGTAGGCGTCCAGCTGCACCGCGCTTTCACCGATCCGCAATGCGGCTTCGGCCATTTGAAACGACTGATTGCGCAGGGTCACGCTGCCGGTCATTTTTTCCTGCAAGGTCGCGTTCTGCATCGACGAAATGCCGATCAGCGTCAGCAGCAAAAGAAACACCAGGCTGACCAGCAATGCCATACCGCGCTCGGACTTTACCGTCATTCGGGGAATACTCATCGGCACTCCACCTACATCAACCGGTTGCGCAAAGCAGCAACCACGTTATAGGTCTGATTGCGTACGCGGTTGTTCGGGTCCGCCAGGGTCAAGGTCAAGCGCACACTGCGTATACGCGCTGGATCGGACGGGTTGCTGGTGTAGCTGGAAGCGGCAATATCGGTGGCCGAACTGGCGACTCCGAAGGTCACCGAAAAAGCACTGACGTGGTCCACCAACACCTGACCAGCGTAGGTGCCAGCCCCCATCAACAATTGATTGTTGCGCAAGGTGTAGGTCAGCCGGCGGATAGGGAACGCCAACTGCCCGATCGGAGGCGTGTGGGTGTCGGAATAGGCCGTTGCGCTGTTTCGACAGTCGGAGATAACGGTCCAGGTCGGCTTACCGCCGTTATTGCCAACGTCGGCAGTCACCAGGGTCAGCTTGAGATTGGCGTTATCCCAGCTGATGGGCGTTACCGAGTTGGCAGCGAAGTCCGAGGCCGAGCTCAAGTCGGTGATCGACCCAAGGCAACCGAACATGCCGACCATACGGATTTCCTGGAGCATTTTGCTCAGGACGAAACGCGCATCCTCCTGCATGCTGGCTGATGCGTTCTGGCTGACGTAGGTGTTTTTCGCCGAAATGAAGATCTGCGCAGCACCCAATACCACGATCAGACTCAACGCCAGCGCCACCATCATCTCGATCAGACCGAAACCTTTGACGCTTCTGTTCATGGCGTCACCACAGGGTCGACGGCGACGCGACTGGTCAGCACAAAGGTCCGCTGGGGCACACCGCTCTGAGCGGGGCTGACCGCTCCAGCAGCCCGTGAATCGTCCCAATTGATGGTGATCGTGAACACTCGCTGGTTCACCGTAACGCTGCCGGTTGCCTTTGGACCGCCAAAAGCGACGATATTGGTGGTGAAGTCATAGAGATCCTGATCCCGAGCGACATTCAGGTTGCTCGAACCAGGAGGTGTGATGGTGTAATCGGCACCTGAGTTCGCCCGGATCCGGTCGAGCATGTCGTAGGCAATAAAACTGGCCTGGCTGGTCATCAGCGAACTGTCGGTGTACTTCAGCGCATTCAGCTGAACCGCCGCCGCCCCCAGCAGCCCGACACCGAGGATCATTACCGCAACCAATACTTCGATCAGTGTCATGCCGCCCTGTGCACGCTTGCCCGATCCCGTCATCCGCACTTTCCACCCAAAACAATTCGTCCATTCAGACACACATTGATCGTCCTTGTTTGCGCTCCCAACACATAATTCAAGACCACGGTTGTGGCAGGTGCCGACAACCCACCCAGATTGTTGAAATCGATGTTGGTTACGCCTGAGGTTAGTGTCAACGTGGCGCCGCTGCTCATGCCTGGCACAACCCGCAATACATTTGCAGGGTTGCCAGTACCGTCGTAAACCGACAGCTCCGCAGTCCAGGCGCCACCATCTGCGGTCGGCCTGATCCGCGTAGTGATACCCCGGTCAATTGCCTCCAAACGTGCGTAATTGAGCCCGTGCAGCAAATCAATGACCTCCGTATCGGCTTTAGCGCTCTGTGCCGACAGGGTAAACGCCGGAATGGCCATGGTGACCAGAATCACAAAAACCGCCAGCGTGACCATCAACTCGATCAGCGTAAAACCCTTTACGCGGTGGCGCATCGCAAGCTCCTCAACTGCCATCGTCTATAACTAGCGGTACAACCTAGGACATTCGACAACTGAATGTACGGTTGATTTGCCAAGCCCCGCACACGGATTGCGCACGCCCACACCATCTCCATGGAGGGAGACGTTATGCATCAGAAAGGTTTCAGCCTGATCGAACTGCTTATGGGAGTGGCGACCGCCGCCCTCCTCCTGCAACTTGTCAGCCCACCGTTCAGCGAGCTGCTCGAGTCGGTGCGCCGAGAGAATGCCGCGCAAATGCTCGCCAGCGGCATCCGCAACGCCCGCACCGAAGCCATCCTGCGCAACCAGACCGTCGTTATCCATGCAGTGGACGACGACTGGGGGCTGGGCTGGAAAATCATCCTGGATATCAGCGGCAAGGGTCATGAGGACAGCGATAACCCGGTGCTGCTTGAGCGCCAGGAGAGCGGACGGGTGACGATTGTCGGGAATGGACCGATGAAGACCTATGTTCGTTTCACCGGTTTAGGCGAAGCGTTGTGGCCAGGCGGCGCCTTTCGCGCCGGGACCGTACATGTTTGCGCCACGGACCAGGGCATTAGTCACCATCAAGTGGTGCTGGCCAAGACCGGTCGCATCAGCCTGCGCAGCGAAAAGGCCGAGCAGGAACTGTGCGCAGAGGGTGACACCTCAAAGCAACGAACGAACGCGTAGCTCTTTGGGCATGGAGAAGGTGATGTTTTCTTCGCGGCCGGCCAGCTCATCGGCGCCGGTTGCGCCCCAGGCCTGCAATTGCTGAATCACGCCACGCACCAGCACTTCCGGGGCCGAAGCGCCGGCGGTGATGCCGATCCGCTCGACGCCGTCGAACCAGCTGAGCTGCAGGTCTTCAGCACCATCGATCAAATAGGCCGGGGTGGCCATGCGCTCGGCCAGCTCGCGCAGGCGGTTGGAGTTTGAGCTGTTGGGGCTACCGACCACCAACACCACATCGCACTCATCCGCCAGTTGCTTGACCGCGTCCTGACGGTTTTGCGTGGCGTAGCAGATGTCGTCCTTGCGCGGACCGCCAATCGCCGGGAAGCGACTGCGCAGTGCGTCGATGACACGACTGGTGTCGTCCATCGACAAGGTGGTCTGAGTCACGAACGCCAGTTTCTCGGGATTGCGCACTTGCAACGCGGCGACGTCTTTTTCATCTTCGACCAGGTAGATCGCCCCGCCACTGCTGCCGTCGTACTGGCCCATGGTGCCTTCGACTTCCGGGTGACCGGCATGGCCGATGAGAATACATTCGCGACCGTCGCGGCTGTAACGCGCGACTTCGATGTGAACCTTGGTTACCAACGGACAGGTCGCATCGAAAACTTTCAGGCCACGGCCCGCCGCTTCGGTACGCACGGCCTGGGAAACACCGTGGGCGCTGAAGATCACGATGACATCGTCCGGCACCTGATCCAGCTCTTCGACGAAGATTGCTCCGCGAGCACGCAGGTCTTCGACGACAAATTTGTTGTGGACCACTTCGTGGCGCACATAAATCGGCGGCCCGAAGACTTCCAGGGCGCGATTGACGATTTCGATCGCCCGGTCTACACCGGCGCAGAAGCCACGGGGGTTGGCGAGTTTGATTTGCATACTGTGCCTCGTGGCTTACGCGCAAAAAATAATAATGCCTGCCTGCTAATCGAACGCGAGGTTCGAAAACAGCGCAGATTCAGTGTGGGAGCGGGCTTGCTCGCGAAGGCTGCTAAACGTCCGACAAAAATGTTGGCTGTTACACCGCTTTCGCGAGCAAGCCCGCTCCCACACTAGACCGCATTCGGTCAGTTACAGTGCTTTGACGTCGATGATCTCAACGTCGAAGGTCAACGTCTTACCCGCCAGCGGGTGGTTGAAGTCGATGGTCACCTGGGCGTCGTCGAACGCTTTGACCACGCCAGGCAGCTCGGTATTCGCCGCATCATTGAAGATCACCAACAGGCCTTCGGACAGCTCCATATCCTTGAACTGCGAACGCGGGATGATCTGCACGTTTTGCGGATTTGGCTGACCGAAAGCATTTTCCGGCAGGATCTGCAGGTTGCGCTTGTCGCCAGCCTTGAAGCCGAACAATGCCACTTCGAAACCCGGCAGCAGGTTGCCGTCACCGACCTTGAAGGTCGCTGGAGCCTTGTCAAAGGTACTGTCGACGGTGTCGCCGTTCTCCAGGCGCAATGCAAAATGCAAGGTGACTTCCGTGTTCTGGCCAATGCGTTGCTCAGCCAATAACTGTTCAGTCATGAACGGCTTCTCCAGTCTTTTTACTTTTGAACATATCCAGCGCCAGCATCACTGCCCCGACGCTGATGGCGCTGTCGGCAAAGTTGAACGCAGGGAAATACCAGCGGTTCTGCCAATGCACCAGAATGAAATCGATCACATGGCCCAAGGCAATGCGGTCATACAGGTTGCCCAGAGCACCGCCAAGCACCAGTGCCAGCGCGATCGCCAGCCAGGTTTCATTGCGCCCCAGACGCTTGAGCCAGACCACCAGCACCGCACTGACCACAATCGCAATCAGGGCGAACAACCAGCGCTGCCAGCCGGAGCTGTCAGCCAGAAAGCTGAACGCAGCACCGGTGTTGTAGGCCAACGTCCAGCTGAAGTAATCCGGGATTACCACAATTTGCTGGTACATCGTCAGCGAGCCTTCGAAGTAGAACTTGCTGGCCTGATCAATGACCAGTACCAGCACGCTCAACCAGAGCCAGCTCAGCCGTCCGAAACGGCTAGCAGCGTTAGGCATAGTGACGAACCTCGCCAGCGCCGCTGATGTTGTCGACGCAGCGACCGCAGATTTCCGGATGCTCAGGATTGATCCCGACGTCCTCGCGGCAATGCCAGCAACGGGCGCACTTGGCGAAAGCGGACTTGACCACTTTCAGCTTGAGGCCAGCCACTTCGGTTTCCACCGCATCAGCCGGCGCTTGCACGAAGGGTGCAACGCTGGCGGTCGAGGTAATCAAGACGAAGCGCAGTTCGTTGCTCAGCTTGGCCAAGTCGGCCGCCAGCGATTCTTCGGCGAACAGTGTCACTTCAGCCTGCAGGTTGCCACCGACGGCCTTGGCCGCACGCTGGATTTCCATTTCCTTGTTGACGGCGACCTTGACCGCCATGATCCGCTCCCAGTAGGCGCGGTCCAGCTCGATGCCTTCTGGCAACTCGCTGAGGCCTTCGTACCAGGTGTTGAGCATGACCGATTCGTTACGCTCGCCCGGCAGGTACTGCCACAACTCGTCGGCGGTGAAGGCCAGGATCGGTGCGATCCAGCGTACCAGCGCTTCGGAGATATGGAACAGCGCGGTCTGGCAGGAACGCCGGGCCTTGCTGTCGGTGCCAGTGGTGTACTGACGGTCCTTGATGATGTCCAGGTAGAAACCGCCCAACTCCTGCACGCAGAAGTTGTGCACCTTGGAATAGACGTTCCAGAAACGGTATTCGCCGTAGTGCTCTTGCAACTCGCGTTGCAGCAACAGCGTGCGATCCACCGCCCAACGGTCCAGCGCGAGCATTTCTTCAGCCGGCAGGATGTCGGTGGCCGGGTTGAAACCGCTCAGGTTGGAAAGCAGGAAGCGCGCGGTGTTACGGATCCGCCGGTAGGCGTCCGCACTGCGTTGCAGGATCTGCTCGGAAACCGCGATCTCTCCCGAGTAGTCGGTGGACGCGACCCACAGACGCATGATGTCGGCGCCCAGGGTGTCGTTGACTTTCTGCGGCGCGATCACGTTGCCCAAGGACTTGGACATTTTGCGGCCGCTCTCATCGACGGTGAAGCCGTGAGTCAGCAACTCGCGGTACGGCGCGTGGTTGTCGATGGCGCAACCGGTCAACAGCGACGAGTGGAACCAGCCACGGTGTTGGTCGGAGCCTTCCAGGTACAGATCGGCACGCGGGCCGGTCTCATGACCCATCGGGTGCGAACCGCGCAGCACGTGCCAGTGAGTGGTGCCCGAGTCGAACCAGACGTCGAGGGTATCGCTGATCTTGTCGTAGAGCGGCGCTTCGTCACCGAGCAGCTCGGCAGCATCCATCTTGAACCAGGCTTCGATGCCTTCGACTTCGACGCGCTTGGCCACTTCTTCCATCAGCTCGACGGTGCGCGGGTGCAATTCACCGCTTTCCTTGTTCAGGAAGAACGGGATCGGCACGCCCCAGTTACGCTGACGGGAGATGCACCAGTCCGGACGATTGGCGATCATCGAGTGCAGGCGTGCCTGGCCCCAGGCGGGTATGAACGCGGTCTCTTCGATAGCCTTGATCGCACGTTTGCGCAGGGTCTCGCCGGTGGCTGGCTCTTTGTCCATGCCGACGAACCACTGCGCGGTGGCGCGGTAGATCAGCGGAGTCTTGTGGCGCCAGCAGTGCATGTAGCTGTGGCTGATGGTTTCGGTGTGCAGCAATGCACCGACTTCAGCGAGTTTGTCGACGATAGCCGGGTTGGCTTTCCAGATGAACTGGCCACCAAAGAACTCCAGCGAGGTGGCGTACACGCCGTTGCTCTGCACCGGAGTGAGGATGTCGTCGTTGACCATGCCGTAACGCTTGCAGGTCACAAAGTCATCTTCGCCGTAGGCTGGAGCTGAGTGAACCACGCCAGTACCGGCGCCCAGTTCGACGTACTCAGCCAGGTAAACCGGTGACAGACGATCGTAGAACGGGTGACGGAAATTGATCAGTTCCAGCGCCGCGCCTGGAGCGGTGGCGATCACCGAGCCTTCCAGGTTGTAGCGAACCAGACAGGATTCGACCAGCTCTTCAGCCAGCACCAGCAGTTTGTCGCCGACATCGACCAGGGCGTAGTTGAACTCTGGGTGAACGTTCAGTGCCTGGTTGGCCGGGATGGTCCACGGGGTGGTGGTCCAGATCACGATCGAAGCAGGTTTGCTCAGCGCAGCCAGACCGAAAGCGGCCGCCAGTTTGGCTTCGTCAGCGATCGGGAAGGCCACGTCGATGGTCGAGGATTTTTTGTCCTGGTATTCGACTTCCGCTTCAGCCAACGCCGAGCCGCAGTCAAAGCACCAGTTCACAGGCTTGAGGCCCTTGAATACGAAACCGCCCTTGACCATTTCTGCCAGCGCGCGGATTTCGCCGGCTTCGTTGGCGAAATTCATGGTTTTGTACGGGTTGGCGAAGTCGCCAAGCACGCCGAGGCGGATGAATTCGGTCTTCTGCCCTTCGATCTGCTCAGTGGCATAGGCACGGCACAGCTCGCGGGTTTCGTCAGCAGACAGGTTTTTGCCGTGAGTCACTTCGATTTTGTGTTCGATCGGCAGACCGTGGCAGTCCCAGCCCGGAACATAAGGCGCGTCGAAACCCGAAAGGGTTTTCGAGCGGATGATCATGTCCTTGAGAATTTTGTTCAGCGCATGACCGATGTGAATAGTGCCATTGGCGTACGGAGGACCATCGTGCAGAACGAACTTCGGACGATCCTTACCAATCTCACGCAACTTCTGGTACAGGCCAATGCTGTCCCAGCGCTGCAGAATCTGCGGTTCGCGCTGAGGCAGGCCGGCCTTCATTGGGAAGGCGGTGTCCGGAAGGTTTAGCGTGGCTTTATAGTCGGTCATTTAAGGCTCTTCATTAGCGATTGGCGCTAGGTGCGGCATAGGCACGGGCGGCGGCGACATCCGCATTGATCGCCGTCTTAAGCGCCTCCAGAGAGGCGAAACGCTGCTCTTCGCGCAGCTTGTGGTGGAAAACCACCGTCAAACGCCGGTCATACAGATCGCCGGCAAAATCTAAAAGATGGACTTCCAGGTGGGCTTTGCCATCACCTGCAACCGTTGGCCGAACGCCGATATTGGCGACTCCAGGCCAAGGTTGACCGTCGATCTCGACACTTACCAGATAAACCCCGGTCAGCGGCACACGACGGCGTTTGAGTTGCACGTTGGCCGTTGGCGTGCCCAATTGGCGCGCCAGCTTCTGCCCGTGCAGTATCCGCCCGGCAATCTGGAACGGACGACCGAGCAATCGCTCGGCCAAAGCAAAATCCGCAGCGGCCAAGGCATTACGCACCTGGGTGCTGCTGACACGTATACCGTCCAGTTCGACGGTCTGTGCCGCTTCGACGGTAAAACCTTGAACGATCCCGGCCTGCTGCAGGAAATCGAAATCTCCTATCCGGTCGCAGCCGAAGCGGAAGTCGTCACCGACCTCCAGATGCTGCACTCCGAGGCCATCGACCAGAATGGTATCGACGAACTCGGCAGCGCTGAGCTTGCTCAACCGCTGGTTGAAGGCCAGGCACAAGACCCGGTCGACACCCTCCTCGGCCAGCAACTGCAGCTTGTCGCGCAATCGAGCCAGTCGGGCCGGAGCCGTGTCAGGCGCGAAGAACTCACGCGGCTGCGGCTCGAAAATCACCACGCAGCTGGGCACGCCCAACTCAAGCGCACGTTCACGCAGCCGAGCCAGGATAGCCTGGTGACCACGGTGAACACCGTCAAAGTTGCCAATAGTGGCGACACAGCCCCGATGCTGGGGGCGCAAATTGTGGAGGCCTCGAACCAGCTGCATAACGCGCTTCTTGCTCATAAAGTGGTCGATTATAACCACACCCGGCGGCCGACGACAGGCAACACCGTAACCCAAAGTGATCGAATCGATAAAACCGACGTTTAACCCGCGTTTATCCGTGAAAAGTCTTTAGCTCAACGCCTTGCGATCGAAATCCTTCAGACGGAAGCCCATCAGCGCCAGCATGCCGAAATATGCCACTACTCCCGCCACTACTAAAGCCCCCAAACGCAGGAAACGTTCCAGCATATGCCCCTGATCCCAGGCCGGCATGAACTGCATCAAGCCCAGTAATACCGCGGACATTACCGCCACCGCGACCACTAGTTTCAGGCCAAACTTTCCCCAGCCCGGTTGCGGCTGAAACATTTGCTGCTTGCGCAGTTGATAAAACAGCAGACCGGCATTGATGCAGGCGCCGACGCTGATTGCCAACGCCAGGCCCGCATGTTTCAGCGGCCCGATAAAGGCAAGGTTGAGCAGCTGCGTGACGATCAGCGTGAAGATGGCGATTTTGACCGGCGTGCGAATGTTCTGCTGCGCATAAAAGCCGGGAGCCAGCACTTTGATCACAATGATGCCTAGCAGGCCTACTGAGTAAGCGATCAACGCTCGCTGGGTCATGGAAGCGTCAAACGCGCTGAATTGACCGTATTGGAACAGCGAAACGGTCAGCGGCTCGGCCAGAATCCCCAACGCCAGAGAGCATGGCAGCACCAGCATGAAACACAGGCGCAAGCCCCAATCGAGAATCCGTGAGTATTCATGGCGATCCTTGCTGGCGTAGGTCTTGGCCAACGTCGGCAACAGAATCGTCCCCAACGCCACGCCCAGCACGCCGGACGGCAGCTCCATCAAACGGTCGGCGTAATACATCCAGGACACCGAGCCCGCCACCAGGAATGAGGCGAAAATGGTGTTGATGATCAACGAAATCTGGCTGACCGAAACCCCAAGGATCGCCGGCAGCATCTGCTTCATCACCCGCCAGACGCCGGTATCACGCAGGTCCAGGCGCGGCAACACCAGCATGCCGATCTTCTTCAAGTGCGGCAGTTGGTACAGCAACTGCGCCAGCCCACCGGCCAATACTGCCCAGCCTAACGCCATGACTGGCGGATCGAAGTAAGGCGTCAGGAACACTGCAAAAATGATCATGCTGACGTTGAGCAGGGTCGGCACAAAGGCCGGCACAGAGAAACGGTTCCAGGTATTGAGGATCGCCCCGGCCAGCGAAGACAGGGAGATCAGTAATATATAAGGAAAGGTCACCCGCAGCAGATCGGACGTCAGCGCGAATTTTTCCGGCGTATTGGCAAAACCCGGCGCAGTTGCCCAGATGACCCAAGGCGCAGCCAGCATCCCCGCTATCGTGACCAGGGCCAGAACCAGCGTCAGCAAACCCGAGACATACGCAATGAAAGTGCGCGTCGCTTCCTCGCCCTGCTGGCTTTTATATTCCGCCAGAATCGGTACGAAGGCCTGGGAAAACGCTCCCTCGGCAAAGATCCGCCGCAGCAGATTGGGCAGCTTAAACGCAATAAAGAACGCATCCGTGGCCATCCCTGCGCCAAATGCGCGCGCAATAATGGTGTCACGCACAAACCCCAAAACCCGGGAAAGCATCGTGATAGAGCTGACGGCGGCCAACGACTTGAGCAGATTCATTGAAAGAGTTTTTGCCTGTAGAGAAAGAGCAGGCGAACAAAGCGCCCACATATGCGATACTCCGCGCCGCAACAGCACAACAGCACAGAGCCAAAGCTCGCGAGTTTACAGGTCGCACGCCGGAAAGAAATATCCCGGCGTTCCGCATCTACCACTCAGCGGAACGCATCACCCGCCCTTGACAAGACTTCAACTCATCGGCATGATTCGCGGCCTATTTTGTTTGCTATTTCCCAAAAAGTCTTTCGAGGAGCTCGACGGTGGCCAACACACCTTCCGCCAAAAAACGTGCAAAACAGGCTGAGAAGCGTCGCAGCCACAACGCCAGCCTGCGTTCCATGGTTCGTACCTACATCAAGAATGTAGTTAAAGCCATTGACGCAAAAGACGCTGAAAAAGCGCAAGCTGCTTACGTTCTGGCCGTGCCAGTTATCGACCGTATGGCCGATAAAGGCATCATCCACAAGAACAAAGCTGCTCGCCATAAGAGCCGCTTGAATGGCCACGTCAAGGCTCTGAACCTTGCCGTTGCAGCCTAAGCGACACGCTTGTTAAAAAACCGACCCTAGGGTCGGTTTTTTATTGCCTGCGATTTAACAAACGCCGCACAAAAAAAATGTGGGAGCGAGCCTGCTCGCGATAGCGGAGTGACATTCAGCATCTATGCTGGCTGGATGTCCGCAATCGCGAGCAGGCTCGCTCCCACCTTTGGATCTTCGTTAATTTATTGAGCGTGCGTCCACGGCAGGATCGGGATCGCGGTCACCGCATTCTGTGGACTGCCCTCGATCAGGCGATCGCTATAGACCAGATACACCAGCGTATTGCGCTTCTTGTCGAGGAACCGCACCACCTGCATGGTCTTGAACACCAACGAGGTGCGCTCCTTGAACACCTCTTCGCCATCCTTCAGCTCACCCTTGAAGCTGATCGGCCCGACCTGACGACAAGCGATAGACGCCTCGGCACGATCTTCAGCCAGACCCAACCCACCTTTCACGCCACCAGTCTTGGCCCGCGAGAGGTAACAGGTGACACCCTCAACCTTCGGATCATCGAACGCCTCGACGATAATGCGATCATTTGGCCCGACAAACTTGAACACCGTGGAAACCCGACCAATCTCCTCGGCCGAAGCCAGCAGCGGCAAAGCCAACAGTAAGCCCAACAATCCTTTTGCTACGCGCATTCAGGTTTTCCTTACGCCAATCAAATCGCTTTTCAAACAAGGATCAGGTTATCGCGATGAACCAGCTCGGGCTCCGCCATATAACCCAACAGACCGACAATCGCTTCAGACGACTGACCGATGATCTTTTGCGCTTCCAGAGCACTGTAGTTGGCCAGACCACGGGCAATCTCACGACCATCCGGCGCCACACAGACAACCATTTCGCCACGACGGAAACTGCCCTGGACCAACTTGACGCCAACCGGCAGCAAGCTCTTGTTGCCCTGAGACAGCGCCGCGACCGCACCCGCATCTAGAACCAGCGTGCCGCGGGTCTGCAAATGCCCAGCCAGCCACTGCTTGCGCGCCGCCAGCATGCCGCGCTCAGGCGACAACAACGTGCCGATGCGCTCGCCAGCTTTTAGCCGATCCAGCACCCGCTCCAGGCGCCCACCCACGATGATCGTGTGAGCACCAGAACGAGCAGCCAGACGCGCCGCGCGCAGCTTGGTCTGCATGCCACCACGACCAAGCGCACCACCGGTGCCACCCGCCACCGCATCGAGGGCCGGGTCGTCAGCTCGCGCTTCGTAGATCAGTTGAGCATTGGGGTTATTGCGTGGGTCCGCATCGAACATGCCGTCGCGATCCGTGAGAATCACCAGCAAATCAGCCTCGACCAGGTTGGCCACCAACGCCGCCAGCGTGTCGTTATCACCGAAACGGATTTCGTCGGTCACCACAGTGTCGTTTTCGTTGATGACCGGGATCACCTTAAGCTCGACCAGCGCGCGCAAGGTGCTACGGGCATTGAGGTAGCGTTTGCGATCAGACAGGTCGTCATGGGTCAGCAGGATCTGCGCAGTGTGCCGGCCATGCTCGGCAAAGCTCGACTCCCAGGCCTGCACCAGCCCCATCTGGCCGATGGCCGCGGCAGCCTGCAACTCATGCATGGCACTCGGTCGCACAGTCCAGCCCAGACGACTCATACCGGCCGCTACCGCACCAGAGGAAACCAGCACCAGCTCGACACCAGCCTCATGCAAAGCCACCATCTGTTCGACCCAGACACCCATTGCCGCGCGATCCAGCCCCTTGCCGTCCGCCGTCAGCAAAGCGCTGCCGATCTTCACGACCCAGCGCCGCGCACCTGCCACCTTGCTCCGCATCTTCTTCAACCTATGCCGACGAGTGACGCGACCCAGCGCCACCCATGAGATTATTCGTATTCTTGCGTTTTGCAGATACCAAAACGCCGCTCAATGAGCGGCGCCTTGGAAACCGGCTTGCGGACGATGATAACACCGCGCCCAGCCAGATTGATTGCTTCGCGAAGGAGCTTCAGCGCGCATCAGCGATCTTCAATACCTCAAAAGATCGCAGCCTATCGGCGGCTCCCACACAATGAATCAGTCGCGGACGTAAATGATTTCCGGACCGTCTTCATCATCCACATCCTCTTCATCCCAATCATCATCACCAATGTCATGGACGCTCTTCACGCCACTGCGACGCAGGGCACGCTGATCATCCAGCGCTTGCAGCTGGGCACGCGCTTCATCTTCGATATTCTGATCGAGCTCAGCCAGCTCTTCCTTGTAGACAGGATCGTTAGCCAGACGATCAGCTCGATCTTCCAGGTAACGCATGATGTCGCGGCAGAGCTGCTCGGTGCCTTCTTTGGCGATAGCCGAGACGACATAGACCGGACCCGTCCATTCCAGGCGATCGACAATTTCCTTGACCCGAGCTTCGTGCTCCTCTTCAAGGATCTGGTCGCACTTGTTCAGCACCAACCAGCGATCACGCTCCGCCAGGGACGGGCTGAACTTGGTCAGCTCATTGACGATAACTTCCGCTGCGTCCGGAGCACTGGTTTCGTCCAGCGGCGCCATGTCGACGAGGTGCAGCAACAGACGGGTACGCGCCAAGTGCTTGAGGAAGCGAATCCCCAGACCCGCGCCATCCGAAGCACCTTCGATCAGCCCCGGAATGTCGGCAACCACGAAGCTCTTCCAGCGATCGACACTGACCACACCCAGGTTCGGCACCAAGGTAGTGAACGGATAATCAGCCACTTTCGGCTTGGCCGCGGACACCGAGCGAATCAAGGTACTCTTGCCAGCATTCGGCAAGCCCAGCAGACCGACGTCCGCCAGCACTTTCAATTCCAGCTTGAGATCACGCGCCTCACCCGGTTTACCCGGAGAGGTCTGGCGCGGAGCACGGTTGGTACTGGATTTGAAACGGGTGTTACCCAGACCGTGCCAGCCACCGCTGGCCACCAGCAGGCGCTGGCCAGCCTTGGTCAGGTCACCGATGATTTCCTGAGTACTCGCATCGATCACCGTAGTGCCGACCGGAACCCGCAGAACCATCTCTTCACCTTTTTTGCCGGTGCAGTCGGTGCTACCGCCGTTGGCGCCACGCTCGGCATCGAAATGCCGGGTGTAACGGTAATCCACCAGGGTATTGAGGTTTTCGTCGGCGATCATGTAGATCGAGCCGCCATCACCACCATCACCACCGTTCGGACCACCATTCTCGATGAATTTTTCCCGACGGAAACTCATGCAGCCATTGCCGCCGTCACCGGCTTTTACTCGAATCGAAACTTCATCAACAAACTTCATAACAAAACGCCCCTCGCCGCACGGGCGAGCTGAAAAGCACTAAGACATAAGACTCTTGCAAAAATGAGCGCAGCGACCTCAATCAACGACCGCAAAATCCAGCGCTGGCAGCCCATACAAACAGTTTTGCAAGAGACTCACCCCACAAACGAAAAAGCCCCGTCGCAAGACAGGGCTTTTCCAGCAACTACGTGATTACGCCGCGACGACTTCAGTCTTCGGGATGATGCTCACGTAACGACGACCGAAGGCGCCTTTAACCTGGAACTTGATCACGCCTTCGACTTTAGCGAAGAGAGTGTGATCTTTACCCATGCCTACACCGTAACCGGCGTGGAATTGGGTGCCGCGCTGACGCACGATGATGTTGCCCGGAATGATAGCCTGGCCGCCATACATCTTCACGCCAAGGCGTTTGGCTTCTGAGTCGCGACCGTTACGGGTACTACCACCAGCTTTTTTGTGTGCCATGAGTTCAATTCTCCTAGTGAGGAATTAGGCTGAAATTAAGCCTGAATACCGGTGATTTTGATCTCGGTGTACCACTGGCGGTGGCCCATACGCTTCATGTGGTGCTTACGACGACGGAACTTGATGATGCGGATTTTATCGTGACGACCTTGGGAAATCACTTCAGCAACAACGGTAGCGCCAGGAACAACTGGAGCACCGATATTCACTTCGTCGCCATTGGCAACCAACAGAACGCGATCAAAAGTAACGGATTCGCCGGTAGCGATTTCCAGCTTTTCGATCTTCAGGTATTCACCTGGGGCGACTTTGTACTGCTTGCCGCCTGTAACGATTACTGCGTAAGACATGGTATTTCTCCGATAATCCTGCTCACCCAGCTCTTTATAAGAAGAGGTATTGGCTGGCATGGCTGCATGAGGCTGGAACGGCCCAGATGCAATTGCGTAAGGCAGGTGCTGCCCAGGAAGTTCAGGGTGCGCGATTGTACGCAAGCGGCGAAGACGATGCAAGTGCCTGAGCATAGTGCCTTGACACCTGCGGACATGGGTCCTAGCATGCCGCGCAACCCTTCTGGAGCACCTGTCGCTGATGCAACCCCAAGCTTTTTACCGCGCGGTGGCGGACGATTTTAGCGCCGTCGACGGCATCATCAAAAAACAGCTGACTTCCCGAGTGCCGCTGGTATCGAAAATCGGCGATTACATCACCTCGGCCGGCGGTAAACGCCTGCGCCCTTTATTAGTGTTGCTGTGCGGAAAAGCCCTGGGTCGCGAAGGCGATGACATGCGCCTGCTCGCCGCGACCATCGAGTTCCTGCACACCGCCACCCTGCTGCACGACGACGTGGTCGATATGTCCGGCATGCGCCGTGGCCGTTCGACAGCCAATGCCATGTGGGGCAATGCCCCGAGTGTGTTGGTTGGCGACTTCCTGTACTCGCGCTCTTTCGAGATGATGGTCGAACTCGGCTCGATGCCGGTGATGAAGATCCTTTCGCAAGCCACGCGAATCATCGCTGAAGGCGAAGTGTTGCAACTGTCGAAGGTTCGTGACGCCAGCACCACCGAAGAAACCTACATGGAAGTCATCCGCGGCAAAACCGCAATGCTCTTCGAGGCCTCGACCCACAGTGCTGCGGTCCTGGCCGATGCCACGCCTGAGCAGGCTGAAGCGCTACGCACCTTTGGCGATCACCTTGGCGTGGCCTTCCAACTGGTCGACGACTTGCTCGATTACCGTGGCGATGCAGAAACCCTGGGCAAGAACGTCGGCGATGACCTGGCCGAAGGCAAACCGACCCTGCCGCTGATCTACACCATGCGCGAAGGCACTCCGGAGCAAGCTGCACTGGTGCGCCGAGCGATCCAGAAAGGCGGTATCGAAGACCTGGAAAGCATCCGCGCCGCAGTGGAAGCCTCAGGCTCGCTGGATTACACCGCGCAACTGGCACGCAATTATGTGGCGCGCGCCATTACCTGCCTCGAAGCCCTGCCAGCCAGCGAATACCGTGATGCGCTGGTGGAGTTGAGTGAGTTTGCGGTAGCACGTACGCACTGATAATGCTCACTGTGGGAGCGAGCCTGCTCGCGAATGCAATCTGCCAGTCGACATCAATGCTGACTGACACACCGCTATCGCGAGCAGGCTCGCTCCCACAGGGATGGCGTGGCCCCACCTCCTGCATAAAACCCTATATAATGTGCGCTTTTAGCCATCCTGAACTCAAGGAGCTTTAGTGAGCACGTTGCCACCCTGCCCAAAATGCAACTCAGAATTCACCTATGAAGACGGCGCCCAGCTGATCTGCCCGGAATGCGCCCACGAGTGGTCCGCTAGCGGCGAAGCCGAGACTACATCCGACGAATCCGTGAAAAAGGATTCGGTCGGCAATGTTCTGCAAGATGGCGACACCATCACCGTGATCAAGGACCTCAAGGTCAAAGGCACTTCGCTGGTGGTCAAGGTCGGCACCAAGGTCAAGAACATCCGCTTGTGCGATGGCGACCACGACATCGACTGCAAGATCGACGGTATTGGCCCGATGAAGCTCAAGTCCGAGTTCGTCAGAAAGGTCTGATTCCGCTGTTTCCATCCCGTGCCTTGTGCGGGATGGCGCTTCACCCTGCCCCCCCTGCAAACACCCTCGCATCAATAGCAAAAGGCCAGCCCTTTTGACTGACAGCAATATCCACACAGAAAAAATAGAAACCGCTAATAGGCACTTGCTATTAACTGAATAAGAATTATTCTCACTAAATCCCATAAACGGAGATGAGAACCATGACTTATTTGATCGATGCCTGGCTGGACCGCCCACACCCTTACCTCAGGATCCTGCATCGGGAAACCGGGGAAGTCTGTGCGGTATTGGAAGAAGAAGCATTGAATGAGCTGCAGGATCAGGGCGACCTGGACGTCAACGGCCTGAGCTCCAACGAACCCGTGGTGCTCAAGGAGCTGGTGCGCAACCTGTTTCTGTTCTGCTACGCGCGGGCACTGCGCCCGGTGGGGGATCTGAATGTAGGAGCCGAGCTTGCTCGCGATGGCATCACACGGTTTCAAAGTTAAACCGAGTCATACGCATCGCGAGCAAGATCGGCTCCTACATAGAGTTGCGGGTCTTACAGAACGTCGAGCAGTTCGACGTCGAATACCAGCACGCTGTGCGGTGGAATGCCGCCAACGCCTTGTGCGCCGTAAGCCAGTTCGCTCGGCACGTACAGACGCCATTTGCTGCCGGCGTTCATCAGTTGCAGGGCTTCGGTCCAGCCAGCGATCACGCCGCCAACCGGAAATTCTGCAGGCTGACCACGATCGTAGGAGCTGTCAAACACAGTACCGTCGATCAGAGTGCCGTGGTAGTGAGTACGCACGCTGTCTTCACGGGATGGCTTGGCGCCTTCACCGGCAGTCAGCACTTCGAATTGCAGGCCGGAAGCCAGAGTGGTGATGCCGTCACGCTTAGCGTTTTCAGCCAGGAACTCCAGGCCAGCGCCCGCAGCCGCTTCAGCCTTGGCTGCCGCTTCGGCTTGCATGATTTCACGGATAACCTTGAAGCTGGCGGACATTTCTTCCTGGCCAACACGGCTTTCCTTGCCGGCGAAGGCGTCGGTCAGACCTGCCAGGATCGCGTCCAGGTTGACGCCCGGTGGCGGGTTGTCACGCAGTTGGTCGCCCAACTGACGGCCAATACCGTAGCTGACGCGGGTTTCGTCGGTGGACAGATTTACTTCGGACATAACACTGCTCCGCTGTGCGGACGGCTCGGGAAATTGCCGTGCGTGCACAGCGCATTCCGGGGCGCCCGGAACCAAAAGGGCGAGCAGACTAGCACAGAAGCTGTGACGGTGATGAGCGTGTCCAGCCTACTTGGCCGAATGGAAAGCTATCGGCACCCGCAGGCTATCCTCCGCGCCACCCGACATTCCGCACATTTCATCGTGAACCGAAGTGTGGATCAGGTTGAACGGCAGCTTCGGAAAGGCATGGAGTACTTCACGGGCGTGCTCCACCGAGCGCAGATGAAACATCTGGCCATGGGTGTCACTCAACGGATAGGCCGTACCATGCATGCGCGCCTCGAGCAGATAGATTCCACCCTCGAGAGAGATCAGGTTCAACTCATCAACTTTCCCTGCGATGGCGTAAGCGTTCAGCTCTTCCAGGTTCATGACGGCAACCTCGCACAACTCAGCCCAAGACAGTTACAGGGATATGCCTCGCCGTACAAAAGCACAAGCCAGAAACGCCGCCGCCCGTCCGTTTCACAACGGCCGGGCGGCTCGGAAAGACTGTCAGAACAATCAGTGCTTGGTCAGCTTGTCCAGATAACCCATGGCGAAGGCTGAGATCACGAAGGTCATGTGAATGATCACGTACCACTTCAGATGCTCAGGATCGACATTCTTCGCATCCATGAATATGCGCAGCAGGTGAATGGACGAAATCGCCACGATCGAGGCGGCCACCTTCATTTTCAATGAAGAGGAATCCATCGTGCCCAGCCAGTTGAGCTTTTCCTTGCCTTCATCGATGTCGAGCTGGGAGACGAAGTTTTCGTAACCGGAAATCATCACCATCACCAGCAAGCCGCCCACCAGCGCCATGTCGATCAACGACAACAACACTAGAATCAGGTCGGACTCGGCGATCGAGAACACGTTAGGGATAACGTGAAAGACTTCCTGGAAAAATTTCAGGGCCAGGGCCAACAAACCAAGGGACAGACCGAAGTAGATCGGCGCCAGTAGCCAGCGCGAGGCATACATTGCATTCTCGATAAAGCGTTCCATTAAATCTCACATCAGGTCTAAAAACGGCGGCGAGTATATCAGCCGGTCAAAAACCCATAAACCGCAGAGAAATCCATGACCTGCGCGTCTGCCAAAGTGTTTTTCTGCTAGTGTCGAAGACATTCACGCAGCTCACTGACGTCGGACAGGAAGACTGAATAATGGATTTGCGATTTCCTTTAACGAGCGCTGGCCTGTGCATCGCGTTACTGATCAGTAGCGGCTGTTCACCCAGCGATGAGAAGCGCCAGACCAGTCTCGAAGACAAGACCGCGCAGTTCGAAAAGTCTCTGGACGCGATCCAGGAGCCGAAACTCAAGGATGCCGTGGCCAATCTCGGCGGTTCTTTGCTGTTGCTTGAGCGCGCCCAACTCAAGCTCAAGAACAAACCGATCGAAACCGAGTATGGCGAAGATGCCATGGCCTTACTCAAGCACTATCCAAGCCCGCAAGCCTTGGTCGATGCCTACATCGATGGCCTTTTCGTGCTGCGCAAATCGTCCAACTCCGACTACCTCACCGACCTGCAACCGGTCTTTCCGTTTAACTTCAACATGCCGGCAGAGTTCCCTTTCCCGCACGGCCTGGAATGGCAGTCGGTGACGCTGAGTAACAAGAAGGTCGTTCCCTTCCAGCCCGAATGGTCGGAAACCGATCCCGGTATTCAGTTGAGCCCCTCCAGCTCCAACCTGACCAATCCCGATGATCTGACGGTGACCTATCCCTACATTGAAGGTCTGGAAGTCGACAACAAAAATCAACCTCAACCAATGACATTGCACGGCAAGGTGGAAGTCATCGCACCGCGCAAAGTATTCACCTTCGACCTGACCAAAAAGGACGTGGGCAAAAAGCGTACGAATGAAAACATCACCGTCACGCTGTTGACCCTGGGAAAGAACTACGCGGAAATCGAGCTGAGCAACAGCGCGTCGCTGGCGCCTGAGGTCAGTGAAACTCCGCTCAATCCGCTGATTGTTCAGGCCAAAGACACGACCGGAAAATTCCTCTCGCGCTCAGGCTCGATCAACGAGAACGCCCAACAAATAGCGTTCTATGAAAAGCAATTGGCTGAGATGCAGAAGCAGGATGCCTGGAGCGAGGCCTTCGAGAAACAGCTTGAGGAGGAACAGCAAACGTTCGAACGCCAACAGACCAGTCATTACACCAAGGTCTACTTCAACGGCGCGATCGAGAACCTGGAGGTCAACGTGCTCGACTTCTCGGCCGCCACGGTGACTCGCAAGGATCTCGAGCTACCAGTGCGTCGGTTCGACAGAAACACCACCGAGAAAACCATTCAAAGCCTGTCATTACCCGTGGTGGTGTATGACGATCAGGCGGCGACCTGGCTGAAGGATGCCGCGCTCGACGAGGACACACTGAAAAAGAGCATCACCATCAGCCAATCCGTCGAAGACCCCAGTGCAGCGCGCATCGAGTTCATTCATCCAAAAACCTTTAATGATGAATTGCTGGGCTCGTCTTTCAGTGCCGACGACACGCCGGTGACCTTCTTCACTCAAGACGAAAACGGCAAACGCGGCGCCCCCATAGAGCTGCCACCCGAGGCCTTCCAGGTCGATCCGCTACGCGCCACCATTACCTATGACTTGAATCTGTTTCCGGAAACGCCGGCCTACGCCATCGGCTCGGTGCCATTTTTTCTCGCCAGCATCGAAAAAAACACCGTCGCAGCAGGCCAACTGCCTAAAGGCCTGGAGCTCAAGGGCAATGCCCTGATTATCGACCAGAAGTTGTTCCCATCGCAGGACTGGCGCTTTTACGCCAAGGACGACAAAGGTAATTATTTGAAGGAGATTCTGGCGGTCAGCCATAGCACAACACCAGACGGACCAGCGCTATTGGACGTGCATTACTTCTATGGACAGCCAAGCAGCCTGGAAACCTACCAGCGCACCGAACTGAACACTGTCGAATATGGATTCGAGGTCAAACTCGACAAAGCAGAAACAGAAACAGAAAACCTTGCCGAATAGATGTCTCAGTGTTCAGGATGCAATCAAAAGTCGCCGGATGGACGACAACGTCCGCCGTTGATTTCCCGCAACTGGGCCTGTAGATGCAGGCACCAGATTTGCGGATCGTCGGCCAGTTGGTAGCCATGCAAAGTCAGGCTTTCAACGATGGTTTCAAGGATTTCTTCGGCCACAAAAGGTCCATGAAACGGGCCTTGAGCTTTGATGGCTGAAGGTTGCTCACCGGCCATTCCGGCGGCGAAGAGTAAGGTCCACATACCGGTATCCCCCGCAAGCGGGCGAATGCTGCATTCGATACGGGTGACCAGGCCAAGGCATTGGCGGGTAAGGCAGAGGTTGCGCGACATGGCGGCGACCCTCGGTAGATCCGGTATTCAACCTCCACAGGAAGGCTGTCTCGATCCAGTGATTACTGTCGATTCCTTGCCCTGAGAATAGAGGAAAAGTGCGAACTGCAAAGCCTGCAAAGACCAGCGGCGCCAAATACTCATCCGGGGAATATTGACGCCAGCCTAGTGGCGAGGGGCGGCCCCTCGCCACAGGTCAACCTCAGACCGGTTTGGTCTCTGCCAACGCCTCCAGGGCCAACTCTTTTTCCGCTTCTTTGAGATCTGCTTCGCTGATCATTTCGGCGATTACCCGCAGGCGTTCCACTACCCGGGCGTTGACGCTGCCCTCGGGGAATTGACCTTCTGCATCCGGCTCGCCGGCAGGCTCACCGACCAGCAGGCTCAGCGCCTCATCCGCCTGGCGCACCGCGTAGACGTGGAACTGCCCGGCCCGCACCGCCGAAAGCACGCGTTCATCGAGCATCAACGTCGCGACGTTAGCCTGCGGGATGATCGCGCCTTGTTCACCCGTCAAACCGCGGGCTTCGCAGAGACGGAAGAAACCTTCGATTTTCTCGTTCACCCCACCGACCGCTTGAACCTCACCGAACTGGTTGATGGAACCGGTGATCGCAAAACACTGCTTGAGCGGCGTTTTCGATAGCGCCGAGATCAAGGTGCAGGCTTCGCCCAAGGAAGCGCTGTCGCCGTCGACATAACCGTAGGATTGCTCCAGAGCGATACTCGCGGAGATCGCCAGCGGGAATTCCTGGGCGTAGCGGCTGCCCAGATACCCGGTGAGGATCATCACGCCCTTGGAGTGAATCGGCTGCCCAAGGTTGACCTCACGCTCAATGTCGACGATGCCACTGCCGCCGGGGTAGACCGTGGCGGAGATCCGCGCCGGCACACCGAACGCCGAGTCACCGACTTCGAGCACGGTCAAACCGTTGCATTTGCCCACCGCCGCACCCGCGGTATCGATCAGAATGATCCCCGCCAGCATGTCGTCGAGAATCCGCGCAGAAACGCGTCCAGTGCGAGTCGCCTTGGCTTTCAAGGCTCGTTCGATATGCCCGGCATCGGTCATCTCGTCGCCGGCCAGATCACGAATGAAATCCGCCTCGCTGACCAACTGGAACAAGTCACCGATACGCGCCGACAACCGCCCCTGATGCTCGGCAAGCCGCGCACTGTAGGTCGCCAGTCGCGCCACCGCATCGGCGGTCAGCGGCGCCATGCCCTCTTCCGAGGTACGGGTTTTCAGCAACTGAGCAAACTGCTCAAGGCTTTCATCGACCATCGGGATGTCTTCGTCGAAGTCCACCAGCACCCGGAACATTTCCTGGAAGTCTGGATCCAGGTCTTGCAGCGTGTAATACAACTGCCGCGCGCCAATGATGATGACCTTGACCTGCAACGGAATAACCTGAGGCGACAGCGTTACTGTCGCCAATCGCCCCAGTTCACCCAACGGCGATTCCATTTTCAGTTTGCGCGACTGCAACGCGCGCTTCAGCGCATCCCAAACGAACGGCTCACTGAGCATTTTCTCGGCTTCGAGGATCAGGAAACCACCGTTGGCCCGATGCAAAGCCCCCGGACGCAATTGCCGGTAGGTGGTGTAAAGCGCGCCCTGATCGGTGCTGTATTCGATACGGCCGAACAGGTTGTCATAGGTCGGGTGTGGCTCGAACACCACTGGCGCACCGCCGCTGGCGTGATGCCCAACAACAAGGCTGGGGCAGTACTGCTCTTCCAGAAGCTTGCGGGCCACCGCGTCGGTCTTGCTGTCGTCGACCAATTGTTCGACCACGGTTTTCAGCAGGTAAACCTGCATGGCTTGCAGATAACCGCACACCGCGGCGTTTTCCGCGTACTTCTCCGACAGTGGCGCCAACAGCGGCTGCAAGGCCAGGGTGATGGTCTCTTCGTTGAGTTGACGCATCTGATTGCTGGATTCGCGCTTCCACTGTGGCAGGCTCGCCAGCTCTTCGTTGAGGCGTTCTTCCAACATGGAGATATCGGTGTGGAAACGCTCGCGCTCGGCTTCCGGCAGTTGCGCGAACTCGGCTTCGTCCAGCGCCTTGCCTTCGTTCATCGGGGTGAAGGCAATGTTCGTGCTGTCGCGATAAAGGGCTACTTCCTTTTCCAGCGCCAGTTGCTCGATCACATCCAGTGCGCGGTCGTAGCGCTGGTTGAACGCGCGGTCGATAGCGCTCTTCTTTTGCTGGTAGGACGGATGCTCGAACACTGCCGGGAAAGTCGCCAGCAGGTTATCGATCAGAGCATTGATGTCGATAATGAAAGCACCGGCCGCACCCGAAGGCAGTTCCAGCGCACGCGGTTCGCGCGGCTCATCGAAATTGTTGACGTAGACCCAGTCCGCCGGGGTTTGCAGGCGTTTGCCTTCGGCTTTGAGGTAGCGTTTGACGAAAGAAAACCGGCCAGTGCCGGGCTCGCCCATAACAAACACGTTGTAACCGGGGCGCGGCATGGCCACGCCGAACTGCAACGCTTCGACCGCACGTTCCTGGCCAAGCACACCGCGAAAAGGCTCCAAATCATTGGTTGTAGAGAAGCTGAACTGTTCAGCGGAAAACGGACGGGTCAGCGCTTCGGGCGCTAGACGCAAGCTGGCAGCAACAGGATCAGGCATCGGGCTTCCTTACATCAGGCGGGGCAGATAGCGGCATTCTGGCGCCGGGTGTACCCGGCTGGCAAGGCACGCTGTAGGCGAAAGCATAGACAAGCGACAAACCCCAGCCGGGCCGGGGGAAAGAGGCTCTGTTGAGGATTGTTTGCAAAAAATCACGGAACCCTTGGATCGTGCCTAAACTCCAAACTGCGCGGCTGGACTAATAACCGGCCCATATGGCGCCGGCCCGGGCCAGAACCTCTTGTCCATTGGTTTGCACATTAAAGAGAACAAAACTATGAAACGGATTCTTCTTGGTACTCTCTTCACCGTTGTATCCCTCAATGCAATGGCCCAAGCGCCAGGCGGTCCAGATTGCGGCTGGGGCAACATGCTGTTCAAAGGTCAGCGTGGCACCCCGGCTCACTTCCTGGCATCGACCACCAACGGCACCTCCGGCAACGCAACCTTCGGTATGACTTCCGGCACCAACGGCTGCGCGACCAACGCTGAGCTAACCTACGGTGGCAAGTCTTGGTTTGCCATGAATGGCATGATGAACGAGCTGTCCGAAGACATGGCCAAGGGTCAGGGCGAAGCGCTGACGACCTATGCTGTGGTGCTGGGTGTAGCCCCTGAAGACCGCGCGCACTTCGCCGCTGTCACCCATGAACACTTCCAGCAAATTTTCAGCAAAGCCGATGTGACGGCTGAGGATGTGCACACCAATACCCTGGCCGTACTGAAAGGCGATGCTCGTCTGGCCAAATACGCCACCCCAGCTTAAGCTCGACCCACCCGCTCCTTTCCAGGGGCGGGATTTGTTTTTTGGACCTGTCCCTTTTTGGGTCTTTTTTTTCGAATTCCAAGTTGCCCACCATGCTCAAACGCCTTGCCTATTTGGCGCTCTGTGTCTGCGCCCCGCTGTCCGCCGCGCCTCATATCGACAATCAACGTTTACAGCAATTGGCCAACGACACCTTCTGGATTTCCCTGGGGCACTACGAAACCGCCAAGCTCGGCGGCTGGCGTAGCTATGTCAGCGATCCGAAGTTTTTCCTCGCCACCGATGGCGCCCATCATCCCGACGATGAGCTGAGCGCGACCCTGCAAGCCTTGTACGCCCCGACCAGCGCCGGCGAGAAACACGCGCAATGCGTTTACCCGGCGCGAACCCGCTGGTTGAAAGCGCAGCTGAACCTGACCGACTTACCGGCCGTGAACTGCACTGAATTCAAACAATGGTTCAAGGACGTTGCCCCCCACAGCGCGGTGTTGATTTTCCCGGCGGCTTATTTGAACAGCCCGTCGTCGATGTTTGGTCACACCTTGCTGCGTATCGACCAGGCCGATGTGCAAAGCGATCACACCGCCCTGCTCAGCTACGCGATCAACTTCGGTGCCTATATCGAAGGTTCGGACAACAGCATTCTCTACGCCTGGAAAGGCCTGATGGGTGGTTACCCTGGCCTGTTCGCTCTGGTGCCCTATCAGGAAAAACTTTCGGAATACCGAAGCCTGGAGAACCGCGACCTGTGGGAATACCAGCTGAACCTGAGCCAGGAAGAAACCGAGCGCATGGTCGAGCATGTCTGGGAGCTCAAGCAGATCCAGTTCGACTACTTCTTCTTCGACGAAAACTGCTCCTACCGCTTGCTGGAACTGCTGCAAGTGGCGCGACCAAGCCTGAAGCTGACCGAACAATTCCCGCTGACCGCCATCCCCACCGACACCGTGAAAGCCGTGAAAGAAGCCGGATTGGTGGAGACGATCGACTATCGACCGTCCCGCGAACGCGAGCTCCTGAGCCGTGCTGAACCATTGACCGGCGAAGAACAGGATTGGGTGCTAAAAGTCAGCGCCGACCAGAAGCAATTGCAGAATCCGGCCTTCAAGGCTCAGCCTCGGGCCCGGCAGGCGCTGATCATCGACGCCGCCTACCGTCTTGAACGCTACCGCGCCAACGGCCTGGAGCGCGATCCAGAGCGCTCGCAACGCAGCTTCGAGCTATTGCGGGCGATCAATCAGAATCCGGCGCCAGAGCTTTCGATCGAGCGCCCAGGCTTACCCGAGAACGGTCACGAATCGCGCACCTGGCAAGCCGGTATCGGCACCCGGGGCGACAAAGCGTTTGGCGAATATGGCTTGCGCATGGCCTATCACGACCTCAACGACAACGCCGAGGGCTTCCCCCTCGGTGCACAGATCGAAATCCTCCAGATGAAGCTGCGCCAGTACGAAGGCAATCACTGGCAGTTGCAGCAACTGGACCTGGCGACCATCCGTTCGCTGACCCCGCGTAACGAGTTGCTGCAACCCATGTCCTGGCAAGTCACGGGCGGTCTGGAGCGGGTGCCGGGCAAGCATGACGATGAAACGCTGGTCAGCCACGTCAACGGCGGTGCTGGCGGTACCTGGCAGCTCAGCGACAAGATGCTCGGCTTTGCCCTCGGCACTGTGCGCATCGAGCACAACGCCGACTTTGCCGGGTTCATCGCCCCGGCGGCCGGGTTCAACACCGGCCTGCTCTGGCGAAACCCGCTGGGCAATCTGAGCCTGGAAGCCAAAGGTGATTACTTCACCAACGGCGAAGTACGCCGCAACCTGAGCCTCAATCAGCAGTGGGAGCTGTCACGCAACCTCGGCTTGCGGCTGAGTGCGCAGCGCCAGTTCAGTCAGTTGGCATCAGCGGAGAATGAGGTGATGCTTGAAGTGAAGTGGTATCACTATTGAGCCATCCCGCCCTTGTAGGAGTCGAGCTTGCTCGCGATGCGAACACCTCGGTATGAATGGATGACCGCAGCGATACCATCGCGAGCAAGCTCGGCTCCCACAGACTGCGACCTGGCCCAAACTCCATCAAGGGAGAATTACCATGAGCCGCGCCTTCGTTAATGAAGATCAAGCCGCCGCGCAAGCCGACCAACCGGTAGAACGACAGGTCAGCACGCAGCCCAATTACGTCACCCCCACAGGCCTCACTCAGCTCCAGGCCAAAATTGCTGCACTGCAGGCGCAGCACAACGAACAATCGACTCTAGGTGAGGGAGCTGACAAGCAACGTCAGGCCGATTTAGAACGCGACCTGCGTTACTTCAATCAACGTTTGCAAAGCGCTCAGGTGGTAGCACCGGCAATCTCAACCGAGAAAGTGCAAATAGGCAGTTGGGTGACCTTTGCCGATGAACACAGCGTGGAACAACGCGTGCAACTGGTCGGTGAAGATCAGGCCGATGCCGCCCATGGCCTGATCAATTGGGGCTCACCGCTGGGGCGTGCGCTGCTTGGGGCGCAGCCCGGCGATGAAGTGCAGTGGAAGCGACCGGCCGGCGATCAGTTGATCGAGATCATCCGCATCGAACCGGCCTAGACAACGCCCTGAGCCAGCATCGCATCGGCGACTTTGACGAAACCTGCGATGTTCGCGCCTTTGACGTAGTTGATCCGACCGTTCTCTTCACCGTAATGCACACACGCGTGATGGATCGATTGCATGATGTTGTGCAGCTTGCTGTCGACCTCACCCGCGGTCCACAGCAGACGCATGGCGTTCTGCGACATTTCCAGACCGCTGACAGCGACACCGCCTGCGTTCGACGCCTTGCCCGGCGCGAACAGAATGCCCGCCTCGATAAAGATATCCACAGCCGCCAGGGTGGTCGGCATGTTCGCGCCCTCAGCGACACACACGCAGCCATTGCGTAGCAAGGTACGTGCAGCGTCGGCATCCAGCTCGTTCTGGGTCGCGCACGGCAGTGCGATGTCACACGCCAGATCCCAAGGGCACTGACCGGCACGGAACTCCAGACCGAAACGAGCGGCCAACTCACTGATCCGCCCGCGCTTGACGTTTTTCAGCTCCAGCACGGCCAGCCATTGCTCTTCAGTCAAACCGGCTTCGCAGTACAGCGTGCCTTCGGAGTCGGACAAGGAAATCACCTTACCGCCCAGGTCCATGACCTTGCGCGCCGCATATTGCGCGACGTTGCCGGAGCCTGAAATCGCCACCCGCTTGCCTTCGACTTTCTCGCCGCTGCGCTTGAGCATTTCTTCGGCGAAATACACACAACCGAAACCGGTAGCTTCAGGACGAATCAGACTGCCGCCGTAGCTCATGCCTTTACCGGTCAGCACGCTGGTGAACTGGTTGCTCAGCCGTTTGTATTGGCCAAACAGGAAACCGATCTCGCGCGCGCCAACACCGATATCACCGGCCGGCACGTCCAGATCCGCACCAATGTGACGGTACAGCTCACTCATGAACGCCTGGCAGAAGCGCATGACTTCGGCATCGCTTTTGCCTTTCGGGTCGAAGTCCGAACCGCCCTTACCGCCGCCCATGGGCAAGGACGTCAGGGAGTTTTTGAAGGTTTGTTCAAAGGCGAGGAATTTCAGCACACCCATGTTCACCGAAGGGTGGAAACGCAGGCCGCCCTTGTAAGGGCCGATAGCGCTGTTCATTTGAATCCGGAAGCCACGGTTGACCTGCACGTTGCCATGATCGTCGACCCACGAAACCCGGAACACAATGGCTCGTTCCGGCTCGCAGATCCGCTCGAGAATGCCTGAAGTCAGATAGTGCGGGTTGGCCTCAAGAAACGGCCACAAACTGCGCAGGACTTCTTCCACCGCCTGATGGAATTCGGGCTGATCAGGGTCGCGTTTTTTCAGACGGGCAAGGAAATCTTCGACGGATTCGATCATGAAAAGTCTCGGCAAATTTATTGTCGTTAAAGGAGATTTGCCCGGGACTTTAACAATTCATTTCGCACCGTGACAGAGCAAAATGTCGCAGTTTTGAATTTAAATGGTGCAATTGATATAAATTTGGCGGTATTCAACAGCCTTTTGCACCGAAACAGGAAAGCCGCCTGCGGCTGGTGCACCAGGTAAGCGCGCCCGGAAAGATCGCAGGCTGCGATCTTTTAATACAGACACAACGGCGCCCTGAAAAACACGCAAAAAAAAACGGAGCCCCAAAGGGCTCCGTTTTTTATGCAATCAGCCTTATCAGGCCAGTTTCTTGTGCCGTACCCGGTGCGGCTGGGCAGCAGCTTCGCCGAGGCGCTTTTTACGATCAGCTTCGTACTCGGTGTAGTTACCTTCGAAGAACACCGCTTGCGAGTCGTCTTCGTACGCCAGGATGTGAGTCGCGACGCGGTCAAGGAACCACCGATCGTGAGAGATCACAATGGCGGCGCCCGGGAAGTCGAGCAAGGCTTCTTCCAGCGAACGCAGGGTTTCGACGTCGAGGTCGTTGGACGGTTCATCGAGCAAGAGGACGTTCGCGCCCTCTTTCAAGGTCAGCGCCAGGTGCAAGCGACCGCGCTCACCACCGGACAGGTCCTTGACGAACTTCTGCTGATCGCCGCCCTTGAAGTTGAAACGACCAACGTAGGTGCGCGACGGGATTTCATAGTTGCCGATGCGGATCTGATCGGAGCCATCGGAAATCGCCTGGAATACCGATTTGCTGCCGTCCAGGTCCTCGCGGCTCTGATCCACACACGCCAACTGCACGGTTTCACCGACTTCAATGGTGCCGGAGTCCGGTGTTTCCTTGCCCATCAGCATGCGGAACAGGGTCGACTTACCGGCACCGTTACCGCCGATCACGCCGACGATCGCGCCTTTAGGCATGGAGAACGATAGGTTGTCGATCAGCACGCGATCGCCGTAACCCTTGGAAACGTTCTTGAATTCGATGACCTTGTCGCCCAGACGCGGACCCGCCGGGATGTAGATCTCGTTGGTTTCGCTGCGCTTCTGGAATTCCTGCGATTGCATTTCTTCGAAGCGCTGCAGACGGGCCTTGGATTTTGACTGACGGGCCTTGGCGCCTTGGCGCACCCATTCCAGCTCGTCTTTCATGGCCTTTTCGTGGGCCGACTGCTGCTTGGATTCCTGGGCCAGACGATTGGACTTGGCTTCCAGCCAACCCGAATAGTTGCCCTCGTAAGGAATACCCGCGCCGCGGTCGAGCTCGAGAATCCAGCCAGCGACGTTGTCCAGGAAGTACCGGTCGTGCGTGATCGCAACCACGGTGCCAGGGAAGTCGTGAAGGAAATGCTCCAGCCAGGCCACGGAATCTGCGTCCAGGTGGTTGGTTGGTTCGTCGAGCAGCAGCATGTCCGGCGCGGACAGCAGCAGACGGCACAGGGCCACGCGACGTTTTTCACCACCGGACAGGAATTCGATCTTCGCGTCCCAGGCCGGCAGACGCAGCGCATCGGCGGCGACTTCCAGTTGACGATCAAGGTTATGACCGTCGCCCGCTTGCAGGATGGCTTCGAGCTTGGCTTGTTCGGCGGCCAGCTTGTCGAAGTCGGCATCCGGGTCGGCGTATTCGGCGTAGACCTGATCCAGACGTGCCTGGGCGTCCTTGATCACGCTGACCGCTTCCTCGACCACTTCACGCACGGTCTTGGTCGGATCCAGCAGTGGTTCTTGCGGCAGATAGCCGACGTTCAGCTCCGGCATTGGCCGGGCTTCGCCGTCGAACTCAGTGTCGACGCCTGCCATGATTTTCAACAGGGTGGACTTACCCGAACCGTTGAGGCCGAGCACGCCGATCTTGGCGCCGGGGAAGAACGACAGAGAAATGTTTTTCAGGATTTCCCGCTTCGGCGGAACAACTTTGCTCAGCCGATGCATGGTGAAGACGTATTGAGCCATGGAGAACCTAGCGTCAGTGACTGATGAATAAAGCGCGAGCGAAGCTCGGGCCAGGCCATGCGCGGCGCCAGCGATTGATCGCAATCAATACCTGCGCGCGGAAAAAGCCTGAGTCTAGGAGCTGGAACGCCCCCGCGTAACCGGCAAAGCTACCCTAATGGACGATGCCAGTCCAGCCAGTAGGGGCTGGCACTTTGCCACAACTCCGGGCATGCTAGCCGCCCTCCGGGCGTCCGGCTTATAGTGCACGTCGCGTCAGTCCAGCCAAACCGCAGGATCACAGTTTGTCCAATGTCACTCCGCCATCTTCCGTGCGCGCATCAAACTCTGCGCCCGGCTCCCCCCTGCGCGGTACGCTCAAAGGCGGGTTGGCGGCACTGGTTCTGCTGCTGCTCGCCCTGCTGTTCTGGCAGTTATTCGATCAGCTCAAGCAAACCCAAAAGCACCAGCTTCAATACACCATCGATTACACCGCTGATCTGGCTGATCATGTCAGCCTGAACATGGCGTTGAATGCGCAAATAGCCCTCAACCTGCTACCGATCGTCGAACAACCACAAAATGCCGACCAACAGCAGGCGCTGCTGAAAAAACTGCAGCTATCTCTCCCCGATCTACGCAGCGTGGCATTGCTGGGGCCGACCGGCGAAGTGCTCAGCGACAGCGCCACGGGCAGCCACGATGACACCTGGCTCGCTGAGCTGGTCAAACGTAGCAGTGCCCAGCGCTACTTCTATAGCAGCACCGCCGATGGTTCGGTGGTGTATCTATTGCTGCACCCATCCAGTGACGCGGCCAAAGGCTACTGGGCGTTGCGGCTGGCTCCGACGTTTTTCGAGTCACTGACCAAACAGACCGAACATCCGCCATCGCCGATGTGGCTGGTGGAGAACCAGCTCAATCATCAAATCATCACGCGCAACAATAGCCTGCCAACCGCCAGACCCAATGTACTGAACCCGGATGACCTGACCAATAGTGTCCTGGCCGTGCCCTTGAGCAAAAGCGACTGGCAACTGCGAGGCTTGCTTGATGAGCAAGCAGTGATCGAAGAGCTGTTGCCGGCCTTTATCGGCAAATGCCTGCTGGGGCTGGCCTTCTCCCTTGTGCCGGTGATCGCACTGCTGAGCATCCGGCGCCGGCAGCGGCAATTGCATAAAGGGCGCCGCCGCTATCAGGATATTTTCGAAGGCACAGGCGTTGCCTTGTGTGTTCTCGATCTGTCCGGTCTTCAGGCGTTTTTCGACAACGCTCAGCTACAGACCAGTGAACAGCTGCGGCTCTGGCTGGACAACAGCCCCGAGCAACGCCAGCAACTGCTGCAAGAATTGCGCATCACCGAGGTCAACCAGGTCGCTCTGCGACTGCTCAATGTCGAGTCCTGTGAACAGGCCTGGAAAGTCCTCATTGACGGCTATCCGCTGGACAACAACGCCATCGGCAACCCGTTGCTCGAGGCCGTGCTCAACCAGCAAAAACAACTTGAGCTGGAAATCAAACTCAAGGATGCCCAGGGCCATGACCAGCATTTGTGGCTGGTACTGCGACTGCCGGAAGAGCAGCACGACTACCAGGCGGTGATTCTCAGCATCAGCGACATCACCAGCCGCAAGCTCGTCGAACTGTCCCTGCTGGAGCGTGAAGGCTTCTGGTCCGACGTGGTGCGCACGGTGCCTGATCATCTGTATGTGCAGGATGTGATCAGCCAACGAATGATCTTCAGCAACCACCACCTGGGCCAGACCCTGGGCTACAACAAGACCGAGCTGCATCAGATGGGCGAGTATTTCTGGGAAATCCTGTTGCACCCGGAAGACGCCGATCACTATCACCGTTTGCGTCAGGAACAGCGGCAATCCGGCTACGCGCAATTACTGCAATGCCAACTGCGCTTCCGCCACCGCAACAATCAATGGCGCCGTTTCGATATCCGCGAACAGGCGCTGGCCCGCGACAAGCACGATCAGGTCACGCGCATCATCGGCGTAGCCAAGGACATCACCGACCAGATCGAAGCCAGCGAATCCCTGCGCGACAGCGAGCAGCGCTACCGCATGCTCGCTGAAAGCATCAGCGACGTGATTTTCTCCACCGACAGCAAGCTGGCGCTCAATTACGTCAGCCCCTCAGTGCAGGCCGTACTCGGTTATGACGCCGACTGGTTCTTCCAGAACGGTTGGCAATCGATCATCGCCAACCCGCAACAATTGACCGGCATCTACACGCTGATGGAACGGGTCAGCAAAGCCCTGGATAAACCCGAACAGCTTGCTCAATTGCGCAGCCAGGTGCAGACCCAACTGTTCCTGTTCGACTGCCTGCGGGCCGACGGGCGCAAGATTCCAATCGAACTGCGGCTGGTACTGGTGTGGGACGAACACGGCGCCTTCGAAGGCGTGCTCGGTGTCGGTCGCGACATCAGCCAGCAACGCCGCGCGGAAAAAGACCTGCGCATGGCGGCCACGGTATTCGAGCACTCGACCTCGGCGATTCTGATCACCGATCCGGCCGGTTATATCGTCCAGGCCAACGAGGCGTTCAGCCGCGTCAGTGGTTATGCCGTGGCGCAGGTCCTCGATCAGTTGCCGAACATGCTGACGGTCGATGAGCAGCAAGAAGCTCACCTGCGTTATGTGCTCAAACAACTTCATCAGCACAGTACCTGGGAAGGTGAAGTCTGGCTCAAGCGGCGCAACGGCGAACATTACCCGGCCTGGGTCGGGATCACCGCGGTGCTCGACGACGAAGGCGACCTTGCCAGCTACGTCTGCTTTTTTAGCGACATCAGCGAGCGCAAGGCCAGTGAACAGCGCATCCACCGTCTGGCGTATTACGACGCCCTGACCCACCTGCCCAACCGCACACTGTTCCAGGATCGCTTGCACACTGCGTTGCAATCGGCCGAGCGGCAGAAGTCCTGGGTCGTGCTGATGTTCCTGGACCTTGACCGTTTCAAACCCATCAACGACTCCCTCGGTCATGCCGCCGGCGATCGCATGCTCAAGGAAATGGCGATACGCCTGCTCGGCTGCGTGGACGATGACGACACTGTGGCGCGCATGGGCGGTGACGAATTCACCTTGCTCCTGCAACCGCGGACCAGCCGTGAAATGGCGCTGAACCGGGCCATTCACGTTGCCGAACAAATCCTCGCCAGCCTGGTCAAGCCGTTCGTGCTCGAAGGTCGGGAATTCTTTGTCACCGCCAGTATCGGTATTGCCTTGAGTCCGCAGGACGGCAACGAGCTGAGCCAATTGATGAAGAACGCTGACACCGCGATGTACCACGCCAAGGAACGCGGCAAGAACAACTTCCAGTTTTATCAGGCAGACATGAACGCCAGCGCCCTGGAGCGTTTAGAGCTGGAAAGCGATTTGCGCCATGCCCTTGATCAAAATGAATTCGTTCTCTACTACCAGCCGCAATTCAGCGGCGACGGCAAACGCCTGACCGGCGCCGAAGCCCTGCTGCGCTGGCGTCATCCACGGCGCGGACTGGTGCCGCCGGGAGACTTCATTCCGGTGCTCGAAGAACTCGGATTGGTGGTGGATGTTGGTGACTGGGTGATCAGCGAGGCCTGCCGTCAGCTCAAGAGCTGGCACCAAGCCAAGGTCCGGGTGCCGAAAGTCTCGGTGAACATCTCGGCCCGGCAGTTCTCCGACGGCCAGCTCGGCACGCGAATTGCCACCATCCTCAAGGACACCGGCTTACCGCCGGCCTGCCTGGAGCTGGAACTGACCGAAAGTATCCTGATGCGTGAAGTCAGCGAGGCGATGCAGATCCTCGCCAGCCTGAAAAATCTCGGCCTGAGCATCGCGGTCGACGACTTCGGCACCGGCTATTCATCGCTGAACTATCTCAAGCAATTCCCCATCGATGTGCTGAAAATCGACCGTACCTTCGTTGACGGCTTGCCGTCTGGCGAGCAGGACGCGCAGATTGCCCGGGCAATTATCGCCATGGCCCACAGCCTGAACCTGGCGGTGATCGCCGAAGGCGTGGAAACCCAACAGCAACTCGACTTCCTGCGTGAGCATGGCTGCGACGAGGTGCAAGGCTACCTGTTCGGCCGCCCGATGCCGGCCCACCGCTTCGAAGCGCAGTTCAGCAATGATGCGCTCTTCATGTTCGACTGAAGCCTTGTGGTGATGCGGGCGGCCCCTTCGCGAGCAGGCTCGCTCCCACATTTGGAATGCGTTCCCCTGTGGGAGCGAGCCTGCTCGCGATGAGGCCCGCACGATCGCCGCCGATCCCCTCATGAACACCACTTGTCTGCGACATGATGTCGTTTCATATGCCAGACAAAACCCATTGAGTTAGAATGCCCTCCTTTTCTGCCCCGATCCTTGAGGACCGCCATGTTCAGCCGTGATTTGACTATTGCCAAGTACGACGCCGATCTCTTTGCCGCCATGCAGCAAGAAGCTCAGCGCCAGGAAGAACATATTGAGTTGATCGCTTCGGAAAACTACACCAGCCCAGCGGTGATGGAAGCTCAAGGCTCGGTACTGACCAACAAGTACGCCGAAGGCTACCCAGGCAAGCGCTACTACGGCGGTTGCGAGTACGTCGACGTGGTTGAGCAGTTGGCCATCGACCGCGCCAAAGAACTGTTCGGCGCCGATTACGCCAACGTTCAGCCACACGCCGGTTCCCAAGCCAACAGCGCGGTTTACCTGGCGCTGCTGCAAGCTGGCGACACCATCCTGGGCATGAGCCTGGCCCACGGCGGTCACCTGACCCACGGTGCCAGCGTCTCCTCCTCTGGCAAGCTGTACAACGCGGTGCAGTACGGCATCGACGGCAATGGCCTGATCGACTACGACGAAGTCGAGCGTCTGGCTGTGGAACACAAGCCAAAAATGATCATTGCGGGCTTCTCCGCTTACTCGCAAATACTGGACTTCCCGCGCTTCCGTGAAATCGCTGACAAGGTCGGTGCCTACCTGTTCGTCGACATGGCTCACGTAGCCGGTCTGGTCGCCGCTGGCGTCTACCCGAACCCGGTGCCATTCGCTGACGTCGTGACCACCACCACTCACAAGACCCTTCGCGGTCCACGTGGCGGCCTGATCCTGGCTCGCGCCAACGCCGACATCGAGAAGAAGCTGAACTCTGCCGTCTTCCCGGGCGCTCAGGGTGGTCCGCTGGAACACGTGATCGCGGCCAAGGCCATCTGTTTCAAAGAAGCGCTGCAGCCTGAGTTCAAGACCTACCAGCAACAAGTGGTCAAAAACGCCCAGGCCATGGCCGGTGTGTTCATCGAGCGCGGTTTCGACGTGGTCTCCGGCGGTACTGAAAACCACCTGTTCCTGCTGTCCCTGATCAAACAGGAAATTTCCGGTAAAGATGCCGACGCCGCTCTGGGCAAGGCTTTCATCACCGTGAACAAGAACTCGGTACCCAACGATCCACGCTCCCCGTTCGTCACCTCGGGCCTGCGCTTTGGTACTCCTGCAGTCACCACTCGTGGCTTCAAAGAGGCTGAGTGCAAAGAGCTGGCCGGCTGGATCTGCGACATCCTGGCGGACCTGAATAACGACGCCGTCATCGACGCCGTTCGTGAGAAGGTCAAGGCCATCTGCGCCAAGCTGCCGGTGTACGGCGCTTGATTGCAGTGGTTTGAATGAGAAAGCCCGGCTCAAGAGCCGGGCTTTTTTGTGCCTGAAAACACGTAAACCCAGTGTTGGAACGGGGGGTTTATGTGGGCTTGCTCGCTCCCATACTTGATCTGCGGTGCGAATCAAGCGTCATGCACACATGCAAACCCCGCGCGAATTTTCTCTTCCGGCAAATCGTCGGCGATAAACACGATGACGCTTTCACGCGCCTCGCCTTCTGCCCACTCGGTGTCCCAGTCGAAACCGTACAGCTTTAGCACGCCCTGAAACACCATCCGCCGTGGCTCGCCGACGATATTCAGCACGCCTTTGTAGCGCAGCAGTTGTTTGCCGTGATCTTCCAGCAGCTCGTTCATGAAGTCGCTGAGTTTGTCGATATTCAGCGGCTTGTCAGTGCGCAGCACCAGGCTGGAGATTCGGTCGATGGACGGTGCCTTGCTCACCGGTCGCAGGCTCAGGCCACCGCCCAGGTCGGCATTCAAGTTGAAGCCGCGAACATCCAACAGTTCGGCCAGGTCGATCTTGCCATGCTCGACGACGCGAATCGGCGCACGGCGATTGATACGCGTCAGCCGTTCGCAGAGGGCGCTAAAGGTTGCCTCGTCCACCAGATCGCGTTTGCTCACCAGCAAGCGATCGGCAAAACCGATCTGGGCCTGGGCGATGGTCTGGGTCAGGTGATGCTCGGCATGGGCAGCGTCAACCAGGGTGATGATGCCGTCGAGGATGTAGCGCTCGCGCAACTCTTCATCGATAAAAAAAGTCTGTGCCACGGGTGCGGGATCAGCCAGCCCGGTGCATTCGATCACCAGCCGGTCGAAGGCGATTTCGCCGCTGTCCAGACGCTCCAGTAGCAGGTACAGCGCCTTGGTCAGGTCGGTGTGAATGGTGCAGCAGACGCAGCCGTTGGACAGCGTCATGACTTGCACTGGCTCGTCGCCCAGCAGTTGGGTGTCGATTCCGGCGTCGCTGAATTCGTTTTCGATCACGGCGATTTTCAGGCCGTGTTCGGCCTTGAGCAGATAGCGCAACAGCGTGGTTTTGCCAGCGCCGAGAAAGCCGCTGAGGACCGTGACGGGGATGGTGGGTAGCAAAACGAAGATCTCCCATACGCAGAAAAAGCTGTAGGAGCGCGGCTTGCCGGCGATGGCGTCCTGAAGATCGCTATCGCCGGCAAGCCGTGCTCCTACAGTGGTGTGTTGCCTAAACGCCGTGTTTCAACAGCATTTCGGACCACCCTTACCGCCGTAACGAGCCTCCTGGCGTTCCCGAAAGAACGCCTCATAGGTCATCACCGGCTTGTCCGGGTGTTTGGTGTGCATATGCTCGACGTAGTTGTCGTAGTCGGGCATGCCGACCATCAGGCGCGCGGCCTGCCCGAGGTATTTACCGAGGCGACTCAGGTCATTGAACATGTTTGCACTCCTCGATTACGCGTCCGGCAAGGCCTGAAATGGCGTTTCTTTATCCGTGCGTTCTTTACTGCCCCAGGCCGAAACACCGACCTTGATGGCATAGAACAGGATGCTGAACACCACGAACAGGAACAGCGCTGTCAGTGTCGCGTTGGTGTAGGCGTTGTAGATCACGTGCTGCATCTGGTTGATGTCCTTGGCCGGCGCCAGAATCTGACCGTTGGCCAGCGCATCACTGTACTTCCTGGCCAGAGACAGGAAGCCGATCGCCGGGTTGGCATCGAACAGCTTGATGAAACCGGCGGTGGTGGTGCAGATCAGCAGCCAGACCGCGGGCAGCAAGGTCACCCAGATGTAGCGTTGGCGCTTCATTTTGATCAGCACGACGGTGCCGAGCATCAGCGCGATACCGGCCAGCATCTGGTTGGAAATGCCGAACAGTGGCCACAAGGTGTTGATGCCGCCCAGTGGATCGATCACGCCTTGATACAGCAGGTAACCCCACATCGCCACGCAACCTGCAGTCGCGATCAGGTTCGCGGTCCAGGATTCAGTCCGTTTGAGCGCCGGAACGAAGGAGCCGAGCAGATCCTGCAGCATGAAACGCCCGGCACGGGTGCCGGCGTCTACAGCGGTCAGGATGAACAGCGCCTCGAACAGAATCGCGAAGTGGTACCAAAATGCCATGGTGTTCTCACCCGGCAGAATGTTGTGCAGGATCTGCGCGATACCGACCGCCAGAGTCGGCGCGCCACCAGCGCGGGCCAGAACGGTGGTTTCACCAATGTCCCTGGCCACGGCTTGCAGAGCTTCCGGAGTAATGGCAAAACCCCAGCTGCTGACCATCTGGGCAACCGAAGCAACGTCACCGCCGACGATGGCCGCCGGGCTGTTCATCGCAAAATAGACACCCGGCTCGATCACCGAAGCAGCCACCATCGCCATGATGGCCACGAAGGACTCCATCAGCATGCCGCCGTAACCGATGTAACGGGCATGGCCTTCGCTGGCCAGCAGCTTCGGTGTCGTCCCGGAAGCGATCAGCGCGTGGAAACCCGACACCGCACCGCAGGCGATGGTGATGAACAGGAACGGGAACAACCCGCCCTTCCACACCGGCCCGGTACCGTCGGTGAACTGGGTCAGTGCCGGCATTTTCAGCTCGGGCATGGTAATCAGGATGCCAATCGCCAAAGCGACGATGGTGCCGATCTTGAGGAAGGTCGACAGGTAGTCGCGCGGCGCCAGAATCAGCCAGACCGGCAGCACTGCGGCGACGAAACCATAGCCAATCAGCATCCAGGTGATCTGGATCCCGGTGAAACTAAAGACTTTGGCCCAGACCGGATCAGCGGCAATCTGCCCACCCAACCAGATCGAACCCAGCAGCAGAAGCACCCCGACAACCGAGATTTCACCGATGCGGCCCGGGCGGATGTAGCGCATGTAAATGCCCATGAACATCGCAATCGGGATGGTCGCCATCACCGTGAAAATGCCCCACGGGCTCTCGGCCAGGGCCTTGACCACGATCAGCGCCAGCACCGCGAGGATGATGATCATGATCAGGAAGCAGCCAAACAGCGCGATGGTGCCGGGGATACGGCCCATTTCCTCACGGACCATATCGCCCAGGGAGCGACCGTTGCGGCGGGTCGACATGAACAGGACCATGAAGTCCTGCACAGCACCCGCCAGCACTACGCCGGCGATCAGCCAGAGCGTACCGGGCAGGTAGCCCATTTGCGCTGCTAAAACCGGGCCGACCAACGGCCCCGCACCCGCGATGGCCGCGAAGTGGTGACCGAAAAGTATGTGTTTGTTGGTCGGCACATAGTCCAGACCGTCGTTGTTGAGCACTGCAGGGGTGGCCCGCAGCGGATCGAGCTGCATCACATGGTTAGCGATGAACAGACTGTAGTAACGATAAGCAACCAGATAAATGGCCACTGCCGCGACCACAATCCATAAGGCGTTGATCGCCTCGCCGCGGCGCAAGGCCACTACGCCCAGGGCGCACGCACCTACAATTGCCAGCAGCAGCCAGGGTAAGTGGCGTAGTAGGCTATTATTATTTTTCATCTTTTTTATTCCAGCCAGGTGGACTTTAGAGGAAGCCACCCCGAGTTTAGCCCTACTTACACTAAAGACCATACCCGACATTGGTCTAGAACCTTGTTTCAAGGCCCCCTCTTCAACCTTCCTGAGTGGGCACTGGCGGTGGCGGCTTCTACAGATGCAGGTCTATAGTCAGCGAAAATCAAGAGGACTGCGCCATGAGCGACCACCCTGCAAATCGCCGCCGCTTCAAACGTATTGCCTTCGATGCCAGAACTGAACTGAGCCAGGGTGAGTATCGTTGGCCGGTGAAGCTGATTGATCTATCACTCAAGGGCTTACTGATCGAACGTCCCGAGCCTTGGCTGGGGAACAAGGAACAGATTTTTTCAGTCGACATTCACTTGAGCACTGAGGTCGAGATCGCCATGGACGTGCAGCTTACCCATGAGGATCACGGCCAGCTCGGCTTCGTCTGCCGGTACATCAACCTGGAATCCGTCAGCCGCCTGCGGCGCTTGGTCGAGCTCAATCTGGGCGACCAGGCCGAACTTGAACGGGAGCTGGGAGCGCTGATCGAGGTTTGATCATGGCGGATCAACCATGAGCCGGTCGCGAGTCGCATAGAGGCTATATCCCCTGTAGGAGCTGGCGGAGCCTGCGATCTTTTGATCTTCAGACCCAGCCTCGGCAGCGTGGCAAAAAAGATCGCAGCCTTCGGCAGCTCCTACAGTCGTCTTTATTCAAACAATGCGTCCAATGCCTGTTCAAGGCGTGTCACAGCAATAATCTGCAACCCTGGTGGCGCCTCTTTCGGTGCGTTACCCTTGGGTACGATGGCCCGTTTGAAGCCGTGTTTAGCGGCTTCTTTCAGGCGCTCCTGACCACTGGGCACTGGCCGGACCTCACCGGACAAACCGACTTCGCCAAACACTAGCAGATCATGGGGCAATGGCCGGTTGCGCAAACTGGACATCACTGCCGCCATCAAGGCCAGATCGGAAGCCGTTTCCAACACCTTGACCCCGCCGACCACGTTAAGGAAAACATCCTGATCGTGTGTCGGAATGCCGCCGTGACGATGCAGGACCGCCAACAGCATGGCCAGTCGATTCTGATCCAGGCCCAGGGTTACCCGACGCGGGTTGGCCAGATGGCTGTCGTCCACCAGTGCCTGGACTTCCACCAACATCGGACGCGTGCCTTCCCAGGTTGCCATTACCACACTTCCCGGCACTTCTTCCTGAGCACGTGTCAGGAAAATTGCCGACGGGTTGGAGACTTCTTTCAGACCTTTGTCGGTCATGCCGAACACACCCAGTTCGTTGACTGCGCCAAAGCGGTTTTTTACTGCCCGCAACAGACGCAGACGACCATCCGACTCACCTTCGAAATACAGCACGGTATCGACCATGTGCTCCAGCACCCGCGGCCCGGCTAGTGCACCCTCTTTAGTGACGTGGCCGACCAGGAAAATCGCGGTACCGCTCTGTTTCGCGTAACGCACCAGCAACGCCGCACTTTCACGCACCTGGGACACACCGCCTGGTGCGGATTGCAGTTGCTCGGTGAAGATCGTCTGAATAGAGTCGATCACCATGACTTTCGGCTTTTCTACCCGAGCCGTGGCGATGATGGTTTCGATGCAGGTTTCGGTCATGACCCGCAGCTTGTCCTGAGGTAATCCCAGGCGACGGGCGCGCATGGCCACTTGCTGCTGGGATTCTTCGCCAGTGACATACAACGCCGGCATTCGCGCGGCAAGACTGCATAACGTCTGCAACAGGATCGTCGACTTGCCGATGCCTGGGTCACCACCGATCAGCACCACCGAGCCGTCTACCAGGCCACCGCCAAGCACCCGGTCCAGTTCGCCGGACGCCGTGGAAAAGCGCGGGATCTCTTCGACGCTGACTTCGGCCAGGGTCTTGATCTGAGCCTGCTGCCCCGTCCATCCGGTACGCCCGCCAGGGGCCGCTGCGCCACCGCTTTCCACCATGGTTTCAGTCAGCGTGTTCCAGGCCCCGCATTCCGCGCATTGGCCGGCCCACTTGGGGAAGGTTGCGCCGCACTCGGTGCAGCCGTACATGCGCTTTGCCTTGGCCATCTGAACTCCAACGAAAAACCGCGATGATAGCTCAGCTGGCTGCGATCAGTGCGACACGCGTCGTCTGGATTTCAGTCTTACTGTTACGTTTACACCGGAGTTGAGTCGCTTTAAGGCAGATTCAATCAATCATTTTGGCCAGACGCCTTAGTAACGTGTTCTATTTCCTGAAACAGATTAACTGAACGACGATGCGGCACTGGCTGTACAACTTTCGCTTTGATGCATCAGACCAGACCTTGACCTCACCCAATAAATCGAACTAAAACCTGTACAAACCTTGCTACTTAAATAACGCAATGTACAAGTATTACGTTGAAAAGTATTTTTAATAATAATAGGAACACTTATTTTACCCCAACCACTTCAACCTTACCCCGGACACTTTAGACTGTTTTAGATTATCGCTTTCCCGGCGAATTTTTTATGCCATGCATGTCATCCTTGGTGCAGGCCAACTTATAGACGTACACTCCCGCTACTGCGCTCTTCCAATGACTGCGGGCGTACCGTTATTGAAAAATAACTCTGTCTGTTTACACCTATTTTTTGGAGCATGAAAAATAATCGAACCAGACATAAGTCATCGTTATTACCGCTATAGAACGTGGCGACGGACTGCCGTGCCCCCGCGGCAGCACATGAACATCGGTAAGGGCTAGTTGGCAGTGAGTACGTTGGCCTTGGCCGCCCGGTCAGGTTGCCGATCACGATGATGAGATTCCCACGAATTTCCGCGCGCTTGACGGTACTTTGTGGCCGTTTGCTGGCGGGCAGGTCGACACCTCCGAACGCTATTAGCAGTTGCGTCAAGCACGATGCGTTTTGCTGAATTACACTGCGTTCACCAACCTCATCTGTAACAAGGAATAACCTATGGGCGTGCTAAGTGAGTTCAAGGCCTTTGCGGTCAAAGGGAATGTGGTCGACATGGCCGTCGGTATCATCATCGGCGTAGCCTTCGGTAAAGTCGTTTCGTCATTTGTAGGTGACGTGGTGATGCCGCCCATTGGCCTGCTGATCGGTGGGGTGGACTTTAGTAATCTGGGGATCACGCTCAGGGCAGCCCAAGGCGACGCACCCGCGGTGATGTTGGCCTATGGCAAATTCATCCAGAGCATCATCGACTTCCTGATTATCGCGTTCGCGATTTTCATGGGGGTGAAGGCAATCAATCGTCTGAAACGCGAAGAAGCCGTTGCGCCAACCCTGCCGCCGGTTCCGACCAAGGAAGAAGAGCTGCTGGGCGAAATTCGCGACCTGCTCAAAACACAGAACAACAGGCCCTGAACGGTTCTGTCGCTATAAAGAACGGCGCCATCAGGGCGCCGGGCTTTTACCAGTAGTTTTCCACCGCAACCTGCCCAGGCCTGCGACTCAGGCTGAGTTGCATATCGCGTTTTTTAAGCAGGTGGCGCGTGTCATCGATCATCCGTGGGTTACCGCAGAGCATCACCCGCGAATGCTCGGCCGTCAGATCCACGCCCGCCGCTCGCTCCAGCTCGCCATTCTCGATCAATTGAGTGATCCGCCCGTTCAAGGCGCCCGGGTACTGCTCGCGGGTGACGGTCGCGATGAACTGCAATTTATGGCCGTATTCAGCCAGGTACTCGCGCTTCGCCAGCCCGGCGATAAGGTCCTGGTAGGCAAGCTCTCGTGCTTCGCGTGCGCTATAGACCAGGATGATTCGCTCAAACTTCTCCCAAACCTCGAAGTCCTGGAGGATCGACAAAAACGGCGCAACACCGGTACCTGTGGATAACAACCAGAGATCACGGCCATCGACAAAGCGGTCCAGGGTCAGAAAACCGAACGCCTCACGGTCGACCAATAACGTGTCGCCCTCTCCCAAACGGCTCAATTCACTGGTGAACTCACCACCCGGCACCACAATGGAAAAGAACTCAAGAAACTCGTCATGAGGCGAAGACACCATGGAATACGCCCGCCACACCGTGCTGCCGTCCGCCTTGGTGACCCCCAGGCGAGCGAATTGCCCGGCCCGGAAGCGGAAGCCCGGATCCCTGGTCGTGCGCAATGTGAACAGACTTGGGGTCAGTGGATGAACGTCGAGCAACGTTTGGCAGGTAAATTTTTCGGCGCTGGCGGTCATGGGGCGCTCCATTGAACAGATGCCCTCAGTTTCCCGCAAAGCCGAGCGCAGGAACACCGGTGGTTTGTAATGTTATAGAGCTGAGTGAAGGTTGCCCAAGTTCAATACTCTCGTTAAGCAAATAAATGACGACGTCATAAATTTAGTAATAGGCCACTGACTATTTAGAAATAAGCCTGCTCGACCTGAGCCCTCACCCACAACATTATCACTGAAACCTATTCACTATTATTCTCTTCCCGGCCATTAGATTACGCATTGCATCTAACACATAAGTTCCTGTTTTTGGCAGCCTATCAAGTTTACGTTGTCAAAAACAAAGTCGGGACAAGAGTACTTTCAGAGCAAAAATATATTCACCGTTTTTGTAATGAATACTCTACACTCGGCACGAACAACCTTTGGATCCAATCTTGCGTCCGCGGAGCAGCCAAATAGGGGGCATTATCGATGACAATCCGGAAGAAAGCCCAGCTACAGCGGTTGACTCAAGATGACGACATACAGTCCATATTCGACATGGCTCTGCGCCTTACCGACGAGATGGGATTTGAATACTGTGCATTTGCGATATCCCCTCACTCGCTCGACGATCAATCACATAATATAAGGATCAATAACTACCCGAGCGAATGGAATAAAAAATACGAAACATATAACTATACTGCGCAAGATTCGATCATGAAACATTGCAGCCATTCGGTTTTGCCCATCCTCTGGAACGACGACACGTTCTCAACCTTCCCGGCCTTTTGGGAGGAGGCACAAACCCACGGAATGTGTCATGGCTTGTCGCAATCGCTTCATGATTCTCGTGGCGTGTTCAGCATGCTGAGTCTTTCGCGAAGCCATCATCCGATTACCCCAAACGAGCTCAACGACAAGGCAGGCCAGCTTATGTGGCTATGCCACGCCCTGCACGCGGTCGTCGCGCAGAAGGTGTTATCCAACACTACTTTTTTCCGCGAGACCCGTTTAACGATCCGGGAAACTGAAGTCCTGAAATGGTCCGCAGACGGCAAGACCGCCTCCGATGTTGCAACCATTCTCTGCCTCTCGGAGCGGACCGTGAATTACCATGTGAGCAGCGCAATAAAAAAGATGGGCGTCAACAATAAGATCTCGGCAGTGGTGCGCGCTGCCAGGCTGGGTTTGCTCTGACCTACGCAAAGACAGATCGGCGCTACGCGTTGCGAGCCGATAAAACCAACGAGTAATCCATTAGAAAAAAACGTACCATTTGCCACCCCATCTGAGTGAAGACGCGAGTTGCCCAGCACCGCGGCGCAGTCCACTCAGACAGTCCTGCAAGTATCAAAGCCGCCAAGCCCTTGCGGGACACCCGTTGATTACCCAGAGTCCCCGCATCATGCCCCTGCTCGACAGCCCCTTCGCCCAGCTCGACCTGATCCGCCAGCCTGAACAACAGAACGAGCCTTTGCAGGCCTTCGACGCGGCTGATGAATACCTGCTCAACCATCTGGCCGAGCAACAGCCGACAGCGGATACCCGGGTATTGGTGCTCAACGACAGCTTCGGCGCACTGGCAGCCAGCCTGGTCGGGCATGTACAAGTCACCAGCAGCAGCGACTCGTTTCTCGCCACCCAGGCGTTGGAGAAAAATCTGGTACGTAACGGCCAGGCCTTCGATGCCGTATCAATCGTGCCCGCCAGCGAAAACCTGGCCGGACCGTTCGACCGGGTGTTGATCAGGGTGCCGAAAACCCTGGCCTTGCTGGAAGAACAGCTGATTCGCCTGCAAGACCAACTGGCTCCCGGCGCCCAGGTGATTGCGGCCGCCATGATCAAACACCTGCCACGCGCCGCCGGCGATCTGCTGGAACGCTATATTGGCCCGGTGCAAGCTTCGCTGGCGGTAAAAAAGGCCCGTCTGCTGATCGCCACCCCCGAAAGTAAAACACCGGCCGTATCGCCCTACCCGACTCGCTATACCCTCGAGGAGCCTGCCATCGAGCTGCTGAACCATGCCAATGTGTTCTGCCGCGAAGGGCTGGATATTGGCACGCGGGCTTTTCTCCCCCATCTGCCGAAAAACCTTGGCAGCGCACGGGTCGCCGACCTGGGATGCGGCAATGGCGTGCTGGCCATCGCCAGCGCGCTGCAAAACCCCGAAGCTCAGTACACCCTGGTGGATGAATCCTTCATGGCGGTGCAATCGGCGACCGAAAACTGGCGCGCCGCACTCGGCGAACGCGAAGTGATCGTTCGCGCGGGTGATGGCCTGGGCGGGCAAGAGCCGCAATCGCTTGATGTCGTGCTGTGCAACCCACCGTTTCACCAGCAACAGGTAGTCGGTGATTTCCTCGCCTGGCGGATGTTCCAGCAGGCCCGTGAAGCATTGGTGGTCGGCGGCGCATTGTACATCGTCGGCAATCGTCATCTAGGCTACCACAGCAAACTCGCCCGGTTGTTCCGTGGCGTCGAGCAGGTGGCGTCCACGCCCAAATTCGTGATTCTCAAGGCGCGTAAATAACGCGCAATCACAAGCGAAAAAAAACCCTCCATACGGAGGGTTATAAATCCGTGCCGCAAGGCAACGGGATGGGATTCGGTGACGCGAATTTCAGTGAGTGGTCAGGCCAGCAGCGTTCATGAACATGCGCATCAGGCTGGCAACGATGGCCAGGGTCAGCACGCTGCCCGTCCAGATCACCGCCAGCCAGCCAAGCCTTTGCCAGAGCGGCTTTTTCTCGGCCTGTTCGATTTCCTGCAAGGAGTGTTTGCCGGTCATAGCCTGGAATCCTCTCTGGGGGTTTGATGGTGCCCAAGAAGACGCCATCGCGAGCAAGCTCGCTCCTACACCTAGTGATAACCGTCTTCATGGGTGACCTTGCCGCGGAACACGTAGTAGCTCCAGAAGGTGTAGCCCAGGATGAACGGGATGATAAATAGCGTGCCGACCAGCATGAAGCCCTGGCTCTGTGGCGGTGCGGCGGCGTCCCAGATCGATATCGACGGCGGCACGATGTTCGGCCACAAGCTGATTCCCAAGCCGCTGTAGCCGAGGAAGATCAACACCAGGGTCAACAGGAACGGCGTGTAATGCGCATTACGGGCTACGGCGCGGATCAAACCATACATGGTCACCAGCACCAGAATCGGCACCGGCAGGAACCAGAACAGGTTCGGCAGGGTAAACCAGCGTGCCGCGATCTCAGCGTGGGCCAGCGGCGTCCAGATACTGACGATGCCGATCACCGCCAACACCACGAATGCCAACGGTCGCGCCAGGTTATGCATCTGCTCCTGCAACTTGCCTTCTGTCTTCATGATCAGCCAGGTGCAGCCGAGCAACGCATAGGCCACCACCAGCGCCACGCCGCAGAACAGCGTGAACGGTGTGCACCAATCCAGCGAACCACCGGCAAACTGGCGATTGACCACCGGCAGGCCATCAATAAACGCCCCCAGCGCCACGCCCTGGAAGAAGGTCGCCGTCACTGAGCCGCCGATAAAAGCCTTGTCCCAGATGTGGCGTTTGTCGTCCTTGGCCTTGAAGCGGAACTCGAACGCCACACCGCGGAAGATCAGCCCGATCAGCATCAGGATCAGCGGTAGATACAGCGCCGAGAGCACCACCGAGTAGGCCAGCGGAAAGGCCCCGAAGAGTGCCGCACCGCCCAGCACCAGCCAGGTTTCATTACCGTCCCAGACCGGCGCGACGGTGTTCATCATCACGTCGCGATCGCGGTCGCCCTTGACGAAGGGGAAAAGGATTCCGATCCCCAGATCGAACCCATCCATAACCACGTACATCATGATGCCGAAGATGATGATCACGGCCCAGATCAGCGGAAGATCAATACCCATGATTCAGTTCCCCTTATTCAGGCTGTCGCTGTGATCGTCATCATCAGCAGCGGAAAGCGGACGGGCGGGTGTACGTTTCTGGCCAGGACCACCGTGGCTTGGTTCGGCACCTTCGTTGATCACCGGGCCTTTGCGTACCAGACGCATCATGTAGCCCAGACCCGCGCCAAACAGCGAGAAATACACCACGACGAACAACGCAAGGGTGATGCTCATTTGCGTGAAGCTATGCCCCGATGAGGCATCTGCCGTACGCATCAATCCGTAGACCACCCACGGCTGGCGACCGATCTCAGTGGTGAACCAGCCAGCAAGGATTGCGATCAGGCCGGACGGCCCCATCCACAGCGCCAGATACAGGAACGGACGAGACGAGTACAGGCTGTCGCGCTTGCGCAGCCAGAGGCTCCACAGACCGGTGAAAATCATCAGCATGCCCAGCCCGACCATGACCCGGAATGACCAGAAAACAATGGTCGAATTCGGCCGGTCTTCAGGCGGGAAGTCCTTGAGCGCCGGTACTTGTTCGTTCAGCGAGTGGGTCAGAATCAGGCTGCCCAAGTACGGAATCTCTACGGCAAAGCGGGTCTTCTCAGCTTTCATGTCCGGCCAGCCGAACAGGATCAGTGGGGTCGGCTCATTCCCGATATTTTCCCAGTGACCCTCGATCGCGGCGATTTTCGCCGGTTGATGCTTGAGCGTATTGAGGCCGTGGAAGTCACCGATCACTGCCTGAATCGGCGCCACGATCAGCGCCATCCACATCGCCATCGACAGCATCGTGCGGATCGCCGGATTGTCACGACCGCGCAACAGGTGCCAGGCGGCCGACGAACCGACGAAAAACGCCGTGGCGACAAAGGCTGCCGTGGCCATGTGCATTAGGCGATACGGGAACGAGGGGTTGAAAATCACCGCCAGCCAGTCCACCGGAATCACTTGGCCGTTGACGATTTCATAGCCTTGCGGGGTCTGCATCCAGCTGTTGGAAGCCAAAATCCAGAAGGTAGAAATGATCGTTCCGATGGCCACCATGACGGTTGCAAAGAAGTGCAGCTTGCGCCCGACCTTGTTCCAGCCGAACAGCATGACGCCAAGGAAGCCGGCCTCGAGGAAGAACGCCGTGAGCACTTCATAGGTCAGCAGCGGCCCGGTGACAGACCCGGCAAAATCGGAGAAGCGACTCCAGTTGGTGCCGAACTGATAGGCCATGACCAGCCCGGAAACCACCCCCATGCCGAAGTTGACGGCAAAGATCTTCGACCAGAAATGATACAGATCACGGTAGGTATCGTTACGTGTCTTCAGCCACAAGCCTTCGAGCACCGCCAGGTAACTCGCCAAACCAATGGTGATGGCCGGAAACAGGATGTGGAACGAGATGGTGAACGCGAACTGGATTCGGGCGAGATCAAGTGCCTCCAAACCGAACATAAGTCTTCCTCTGTCAGGTAATACTGGCTGCCGGCTAGAGGCCTGCACCCACGGCCCCCACGGATATGGAGTGTGGCGAATTCAAATTCGTTCTTTCTAAACCATCACAACGTAGGGATTCTGGCCATCTGGCCGTCAGATCAGTTCCGGGAAAGGAATTGATCTGGATCAAGCAACGTTCAAAGAGTAGTCCCATTTTCAGGCCTGGACTGTGTGGTTTTTTGTCGCGTGACAGGTTGCCTCACTGCTTCAACCTAGAGCCTGAGTCCCCACCTGTAGCGGCTGCCGAAGACTGAGTTCAGCTAAAGCAGTCGTAAACCCTGACGACTCGCTCTGTCTGAAACACTGCAGTGCCTGACTTCACGACTGCTGCGCAGCCGAACGCAGCCTTCGGCAACTGCTACAAAGGTGAGCCGACGACATCGAAGCCATATCGGTGTCTAGCTAACTAAATTTCCTGTGCCTGCAACTTATGGTTACAGCTTGGTGATAATCTCGCCTTTCTCCCGCTCAGACCTGCCTTTCAGATGCCTAGCCAAGCCCCGCTGCTGTTGCGTCATCACCGCCCTTTCATTGCGTTTTGGCTAGCGCGGGTGTTTACCGCCAGTGGTTTCCAGATGCTCACCGTGGCCATCGGCTGGAACCTCTATCAGCTGACCGGCAATGTCCTGGACCTCGGTTGGGTCGGGCTGGTGGAGTTCGCACCGAGGGTGCTGTTCATGCTCCACACCGGGCATGTGGCGGACCGTTATGACCGACGCAAAATCGCAGCCATCTGTCAGTCACTGCAAGCATTGATCGCCTTGGCCCTGGTCATCGGCAGTGTCACCGACAATGTCACTCGGGAAATGATCTTCATCCTCGCGTTCCTGCTGGGTGCCGCACGCTCGTTCGAAATGCCGACGACTCAAGCGTTGCTGCCGACCATCGTCCCCAGTGCGCTGTTCCCGCGAGCCGTTGCGGCTTCGCAGTCTGCCCAGCAATCGGCCACCATCGTCGCGCCGGCCCTGGGCGGTTTGCTCTACGCCTTCGGCAGTGTCTGGGTTTACGGTCCCACGGTGATTTTGTACCTCATCGCCTGCCTGCTGATGCTCAACCTGCCCGCCCGGCAAACGCCGCTGAACAAAGGCAAGGCGACGCTGGATTCGCTACTGGCCGGGATTCGCTTCATTCGCAGTCGACCGGACATTCTCGGGGCAATTTCCCTGGACCTGTTCGCCGTACTGCTGGGCGGTGCGACAGCATTGCTGCCGGTGTTCGCCAAAGACATCCTGCTCACCGGGCCATGGGGCTTGGGGTTACTGCGTTCCGCCCCCGCTGTCGGCGCCTTGCTGATGTCGCTGTGGCTGGCGCGCTTTGCCGTGGAGCGCAACGTCGGGCGAATCATGTTCACCGCCGTCGGCGTGTTCGGTGTCGCGACCATCGCCTTCGGCTTGTCGACCTCGTTCTGGTTCTCCCTCGCGGTGCTGGCGGTGCTGGGCGCGGCGGACATGATCAGCATGGTGATTCGCGCCTCTTTTGTGCAACTGGAAACACCGGACGAAATGCGCGGCCGGGTCAGCGCCGTGAACGGTTTGTTCATTGGCGCTTCGAACCAATTGGGTGAGTTCGAATCAGGGGTGACCGCCCATTGGTTCGGCACCGTGCCGGCGGTGGTGCTCGGTGGGATCGGTACGCTGATGGTCACCGGCGTGTGGATCAAGCTGTTCCCGACCCTGGCCAATCGTGACCGGATGCATGCGGATGTGAGTGTCGAAAGCAACGCCTGAAGTGCCCCCGCGATTACCCCCCTAACTCTCCCGCAAGCGCCGCCCGCTTGGCCTTGCCGCAGAGTTGCTCCACCAGCGTCAACGCAAACTGCAGCGCCGCGCCGGAGCCTTGGGCGGTGATGCAGTTACCGTCCACGACGACCGGTTGGTCGATGAAGTTGCAACCGGACAACTGATGGCTGGCCGTTGGCAGGCAGGTCATGCGTCGCTGACGTAGAACGCCGTAGGTCTGCAAGGCCTGCGCCGGGGCTTCGGCGATACCCGCAAACAGACGCCCGGCCGCAGCTTGGTCCGTGACCAATTGGAGCAAGGGTTGATGGGCCGTCAGATGCTGGACGCCGACTGCGCCGCCGGGCAGTACGATCAAGTCGAAATGCTGGGCCAACACATCCACCAGCATGGCATCGGAGGTCAGGCGGGTACCGCGCGCGCAAGTGAGCATGCGCCGCGATTCAATGCTGGCCACCACCACTTCAATCCCGGCGCGACGCAGTACATCTATCAGGGTCACGCTTTGCAGGTCGTCGATGCCTTCGGCGAGGGTGATCAGAGCTCTAAAGGTCATGGGGGTTTTCCACATAATGGTCTTTAAAGCTTAGTCAGCTTTCCTTACAAGCGTCCGGGCAGTGCGATTACTTGATGTAGATCTGCGCTGACAGGGTATTTCCAGGCGCATTGATAGACGTGTTACTGAAGGTGAAGGTGCCCCCCTGCTTGCCGACCAGATCAAAGACGTAAAGATAACCGACGATCTTCGCCGAACCGGAACACTCCCCCAAACCGTTGCCTGCGTCCCCGCACACTCGCGTTTTACTGCCGCTCACCGCAAAACCGTCCAACGCGACATTTGGATTGCGGCCATAACCCTGCTCCAGCACGAAAACCCTGATGTTCCCACCACCGTGATTGCATTGGGTCTGCTCACGGCCATCCGATACGTCTTCCAAGCCACAGTCCGGCGACTGGACCTTGAGGATTTTCACCTCGTTCAACGGCGGAGCCGAAGCAGCCCAGGCGGTTTGCGTCCCCATTAGCAGGGCGCCCAACAGCCCAAGGCAGAAAACGACACTGTTCTTTGTGCAATACATACCTACCCCCAAAACTTGCGCGCAGTATGCCCCACTACCCACGACGGCAAAACAACGCCGACGATCGCAGTCATTGGCGCTAGCTGCTGGTATGATGCGCGGCTTTTTCCGACCCACAGAAAATCAACAGGTGCTTCAGGCAGTCTGTGCTTTGCTGTTTAAGTCGATACATTCACGGCGCCGGGCGCGCCACGGGGAGCAGACATGCTGGAAAGGCTGTTTCAACTCAAGGCACACAACACCAACGTGCAGACCGAGATTCTTGCGGGCCTCACGACCTTCCTGGCCATGGCCTACATTCTGTTCGTCAACCCGAGCATCCTCGGCGAGACCGGCATGGACAAAGGGGCGGTGTTTGTCGCGACCTGTCTGGCGGCGGCCATCGGTTCGACCGTGATGGGCCTGATCGCCAACTACCCGATCGCTCTGGCGCCGGGCATGGGCTTGAACGCCTTCTTCACCTACACCGTAGTCCTGCACATGGGTCACACCTGGCAAGTAGCGTTGGGCGCGGTGTTCATCTCTGCGGTGATGTTTTTCCTGTTGTCGATCTTCCGCATCCGCGAGTGGATCATCAACAGCATCCCGCTGGCGTTGCGCTCGGCGATTGCCGCCGGTATTGGTTTGTTTCTGGCTCTGATCGCCCTGCATAACGCCGGCATCGTGGTCAGCAACCCGGCGACCATGGTCGGCCTGGGCGACCTGAAACAACCGGCTCCGATCCTCGCCACCCTCGGTTTTGCGCTGATCGTCGCCCTTGAAGCGCTGAAGGTTCGCGGGGCAGTACTGATCGGTATTCTGGCGGTGACCATCGTCTCGATCCTGATGGGCTTCACCCCGTTCGGCGGCGTAATGTCGATGCCGCCATCGCTGGCACCGACCTTCCTGCAACTGGACATCAAAGGCGCACTGGATATCGGTCTGGTCAGCGTGATCTTCGCCTTCCTGTTCGTCGACCTGTTCGACAACTCCGGCACCCTGATCGGTGTGGCCAAACGCGCCGGGCTGATGGGCAAGGACGGCCACATGCCGAAAATGGGCCGCGCCCTGATCGCCGACAGCACCGCGGCCATGGCCGGTTCCTTGCTGGGGACCTCGACCACCACCAGCTACATCGAGTCGGCTGCAGGCGTCGCCGCCGGTGGCCGTACCGGTTTGACCGCCGTTGTCGTGGCGATCCTGTTCCTGTTGGCGCTGTTCTTCTCACCGCTCGCCAGCAGTATTCCGCCCTTCGCTACCGCGCCGGCGTTGCTGTTCGTGGCGGTATTGATGACGTCCGGTCTGGCCGAAATCGACTGGGACGACATCACCGTCGCAGCACCCGTGGTGGTCACTGCGCTGGCCATGCCGTTCACCTACTCCATCGCCAACGGCATCGCCTTCGGTTTCATTGCCTGGACCGCGATCAAGTTGCTGTCCGGCCGTGGCCGTGAACTGAACCCGGCGCTGGTGACTCTGTCGATTCTGTTCGTGATCAAGTTGGGTTGGTTCAACGCATGAGTGCGCAATCTTTCGACACCGAGTCCTACACCCGTCAGCTCGACGAAAAAGCGGCGCGCCTGCGTGAACTGCTGGTGCCGTTCGATGCGCCCGAGCCTCAGGTGTTCGACTCGCCACTGAAAAATTTCCGCCTGCGCACCGAATTCCGCCTGTGGCGCGAAGACAGCCAGCGCCACTACGCGATGTTCGCCCCAGGGGACAATCGCACGCCGATCCTGATCGAAGAGTTCCCGATCGCAAGCCTGCGCATCAATCAATTGATGCCGCAGCTCAAAGCGGCATGGCAAGCCAGCGCAGCCTTGAGTCACAAGCTGTTTCAGGTGGATTTCCTGACCACCCTGGCTGGCGATGCAATGATCACCCTGTGCTATCACCGCCCGCTGGACGAACACTGGCAAGTGGCTGCCCAGCAGCTGGCCGCTGATTTGAATGTCAGTGTGATCGGTCGTTCCAAGGGCAAACGCGAAGTGATCGGCCACGATCATGTGGTCGAAAAACTCGACGTCGGCGGCCGCACGTTCAGCTACCGCCAACCGGAGGGCGCGTTCACTCAGCCCAACGGCACAGTCAACCAGAAGATGCTCAACTGGGCTTTCGAGTCGCTCGGCGAGCGTTCCGATGATTTGCTGGAGCTGTATTGTGGCAACGGTAACTTCACCCTGCCGCTGGCGACCCGCGTGCGCAAAGTACTGGCGACCGAGATCAGCAAGACCTCGGTGAATGCCGCGCTGAGCAACCTCAGCGAAAACGCTGTGGATAACGTCACACTGGTGCGCTTGTCCGCCGAAGAGCTGACCGAAGCCCTGAACGAGGTTCGCCCGTTCCGACGCCTGCACGGCATCGACCTCAAGAGCTACGAGTTCGGTAGTGTGTTCGTCGACCCGCCGCGCGCCGGTATGGACCCGGACACCTGCGAGCTGACCCGACGCTTCGAGAACATCCTCTACATTTCGTGCAACCCGCAAACCCTCGCCGCCAACATCGCGCAACTGCACGACACCCACCGCATCACCCGCTGTGCGATGTTCGACCAATTCCCGTGGACTCATCACATGGAGTCCGGGGTGTTGTTGACCCGTCGCTAGCCAGCACTGCTGTAAAGCGAACAAAAATGCCTCCGCCATGGAGGCATTTTTTTTGTGCGCCCAGCATGGGCGCAATCTCGTGGGTGAACGTCCCGCCGCAAGCTGACCACAGCGAACGAAGTGAAGCGCAACCGTATAGGGCGACCGACTGCGGGGGGCAAGGCCTGGATATTGATCAGACTGCCAAATACCTGCTCACTCAATGGGCTGCGATTCGTGAACAGCTTTTGTCAGGCGTCTACCGGCCCAGTCCCGTACGGAATTTTATCGGTTGTTGATGTTCTATGGAATTCTGCATATTTCTCGGTAACCACGAAATCGTTGCCGAGATTGCTACCGTTCGCGGCGAATGCCGGACCGCCGGGCTGGCGCTAGTTCTGCTCACCAGCAACACTCACACCAAACTAAAAGAGTATTCCCACATGCTATGGAAAAAAGGCCGACGCAGCGACAACGTGGTGGATGCTCGCGGTGACGATACCGGCGGGGGCGGCGGTGGGATGCGTTTCGGGGGTGGCAAGGGGCTGAGCCTGACGGCCATTGTGCTGATTGTCGGCATCGGTTGGCTGACCGGCCAGGATCCGATGCAGATTCTCGGGCAACTGACCGGCCGGATGACTGAACAATCCGCACCCGCCACCCAGCAGACCCGCAAAGCGCCGCCCGCCAATGATGAACAAGCGGAATTCGTCCGTTCCATCCTCGGCGATACTGAGGACACCTGGGGTCAAATTTTCCAGCAGGCCGGGCGCCAATATAAGAACCCCACATTGATTTTGTTCAGCAAGGGGGTGAACTCTGCGTGTGGCTTTGCCAGCTCCGCCACGGGCCCGTTCTATTGCCCGACGGACCAAAAGGTTTACCTGGACATGAGCTTCTTCCGGGAAATGTCCCAGCGTTTCTCCGCAGCGGGCGACTTTGCGCAGGCCTATGTGATCGCCCACGAAGTCGGTCACCACGTACAAACCTTGCTCGGTGTTTCCGCCAAAATTCAGGCCGCTCGGCAACAGGGCCAGCGTATGGAGGGCGATGGTGGCTTGCTGGTGCGTCAAGAATTGCAGGCCGACTGCCTGGCCGGCGTCTGGGCTAACAATGCGCAAAAACGTCTGAACTGGCTCGAGCCGGGCGACATCGAAGAAGCGCTGAACGCAGCCAATGCCATCGGTGACGACCGCTTACAACAGCAAGGTCAAGGCCGAGTGGTGCCGGACTCATTCACTCACGGCACCTCGGCGCAACGAGTTCGCTGGTTCAAAACCGGCTTCGCCCAAGGCCAGATCAGCCAGTGCGATACCTTCGCCGCGAGGAGCCTGTAATGCGTAAGTGGCTGCTGGCTCTACTGATCACCTGCGCCAGCACCCAGGCTGCCGAGCACGGAGTGGAGGCGATCAGCTCCGGGCGCTTGCAGTTGGAGGCCGGCGAGATGGCGGTGAGCGTAGGCCCGTCGCCGACGAAAATCGAGCGCATGCTGATCATCATTCATGGTCGATTACGCAATGCTGAAACCTACCGCCGGAGCGCTGAACACGCGGCCAAGCAGGCTGGGCAAAGCGCGACCACTCTGGTGATCGTCCCGCAATTTCTCAATGAAACCGATATCGCTGGCCGTCAACTGCTGGGCAACGTGTTGCGCTGGCAGGGCAATGACTGGATGGCCGGCGGCTTATCCACAGGTCCAAATCCTCTGAGCTCCTACGCTGTTATTGACGAAATCGTCGCCCGACTTAGTGATCGACAACAGTTTCCGGACGTGAAGGAAATCGTCATCGCCGGTCACTCCGGCGGCGCTCAGGTGGTTCAGCGTTACGCATTGTTGAGTCGCGATCAGCCGGCCCTCAAGACGGCCGGCGTGCAGGTGCGCTATGTGATCGCCAATCCCTCGTCATATGCGTATTTCAATGAGCAACGGCCGGAGGCCTTCAATCACGCTGGTTGTCCGCAATACAATCGCTGGAAGTACGGGCTGACGGACTTGCCCGCTTATGCCGGTGGGCAAACACCCGCACAACTAGAGGAAAACTACGTCAAACGTGACATCGTTTATTTACTGGGGCAGCAGGACATCGACCCGAATCATCCGGCGCTGGATAAAAGTTGTGAGGCCGAAGCCCAGGGCGCGAATCGGTTGATTCGTGGGCACAATTTTTTTAATTATCTGCGCAAGCGTCACCCGCAGGGGCTGGATCAGCAGCTGATTGAAGTGCCGGGTGTCGGGCATGACGGGGATGGGATGTTTACCTCGCCTGAGGGGCGGAAGGCGTTGTTCAGGTAACTGGAACACAAGTGTCTGATCTGGCGCCTTCTGTAGGAGCAGCCGGTCGACGCTCGATTGCTCGCGATGGACTCAAGGGCGACGCGTTTATTCAGAAAACACGCGTTATCGTTAACGTCTATCGCGAGCAAGCTCGCTCCTACAGGGGCTGGGCCTCAAGCCGAAAGCATCTGCCGCAACGCCACACAATCCTGCGCATGCCAATCCGTCAATTCAGGCCACGGATTATCCGGCAAATTGACCAACACGGTCCGTGCCCCAGCCGCCCGACCGCAGTCCAGGTCAAAGCGATAATCACCGACCATCACCAACTCACTCGGCGCCACATTCCAGGCTTGGGCCAGTTTCAGCAAACCACCCGGGTGAGGTTTTGGCGGGGCTTCATCGCGGCCCAGCACATCCTCCACCGCAAAGCAGTCCGCCAGGCCAATCGCCTCCAGGGTCACATGGGCCAGCTCACGGGCGTTGCGGGTCAGAATGCCGAGGCGATAGCCGCGCCCGGCCAACTCCCGCACCAACTCCACCGCACCTGGCGCAGGCCGGGAGCCCAGCGCCAGATCCCGTTCGTGTTCGAGTAGCCAGGCATGTTTGGCCGCAGCCTCATCGGCAGGCAGCGCGGCGAGATGGGTCAGGATGTCGTTTTCAGCGGGAATCGCCAGCGCCTCACGGATCGCCGCAAAGTCATGCACGGCAATCGTCAGCGTGCCGTCCATGTCGAACACCCAGTACCGCACCTCACAAAGACTCATGCCCAATCCTTGCGATGACGAATCAGGCCTTCCTGAGTGACCGATGCCACCAATTGTCCGGCGCGATTGAACACGCTGCCACGGGAAAAGCCACGGGAATTGCCGGCCCACGGGCTGTCCATCGCGTACAGCAGCCAATCATCGGCGCGCAGATCACCGTGGAACCACAACGCATGATCGAGGCTGGCGACTTGCATGTCTTTCTGCCAGACCGATTTGCCATGGGGCATTAAAGCAGTGGTCAGCAAACCGAAGTCCGAAGCGTAAGCCAGCAGGTATTTGTGCAGCGCCGGTGAGTCGGCCAAGGCACCGTCAGCCCGGAACCACACGTATTTGATCGGGTCACCGGGTTGCGGGTTGTAGGGGTCTTTTTCCGTCACCGGGCGTACTTCGATCGGCTTGGGGCACAGCAGCTTTTCGCGCATGTGTTCCGGAATCAGGTGCGCGCTCTGCTGGGTGATCTCCAGTTCCGACGGCAGATTTTCCGGGCCAACCACTTGCGGCATCTGAAGCTGGTGCTCGAAACCTGCTTCGTCATACTGGAACGAGGCGCTGCAGGTGAAAATCGGATTGCCCTTCTGGATCGCCGTGACGCGACGGGTACTGAAACTGCCGCCATCGCGCACTCGATCAACCTGATAGACCACCGGCAAACCAGCGTCACCAGGGCGCAGAAAATAACCATGCATCGAATGCACGTGGCGCGCTTCTTCTACGGTCTGGCTGGCTGCAGACAACGATTGGCCGAGTACCTGGCCACCGAACAACTGACGGAAACCCAGGTCCTGGCTGCGACCGCGAAAGAGGTTTTCTTCGATCGGTTCCAGGGTCAGCAGGTCGACCAGATCATCCAATACATGGCTCATTCAGACTCTCCTCACACAGAGCAATGCCGCGCAGTCTTGGCTGCGGCGGTCGATTCAATTGGGCTATAGGCCAACAATGGACACATCATAAACGTCCCAGCCTGCTTATCCATGCAAGGTTTCCAACCATTGTTCACGGGTGATGCGATACAGCACATGATGGCGCAACGGATCATCGCTGCCGAGCGTCGGATGCTCGAAGTCGTGCGCAGGGTCGTAGTGCATGCCGATCGCCTGCATGACTTTCTGCGACGGCAGATTGGTCGCGGCGGTAAACGCCACGATTTCCTTCAACGCCAACCGGTCAAAGCCGCAACGCAGAGCGGTCCAGGCTGCTTCGCTGGCATAACCCAGCCCCCAATGCTCACGCGCCAGACGCCAGCCGATTTCCACCGCCGGTGCGAATGCCGCGTCGAAGCCGAGATACAGCAGGCCGGTCAGACCGATAAAATCCCCGGTGTCCTTACGCTCCAGCGCCCACAAACCGAAGCCATGTTCGGCGAAATGACCGCGTATTCGGCCGATCAATGCCGCACTTTCCAGACGACTCAAGGGCGCTGGAAAGTAACGCATGACCTGCGGATCGGCGCACATTGCTGCAAATTCCGGCAAATCATCATCGTGCCACTGGCGTAGCAGCAGTCGTGCGCTCTCAAGTTCCAGTATCGGCTCCATCATCCCCTCCGTTTCCATGCCGCAAGTCTACATCGCTGGTAGGATCCTTCACTCATTCCTACATGCCTTCCTAGATAAATCTGCCATGCCGCTGCCGCTGATCTACCACGAAGACTACAGTCCCGAATTTCCGGCGGAACATCGTTTCCCCATGGACAAATTTCGCCTGCTGCGCGATCACCTGGTGGACAGCGGCCTGACCCGAGATCCCGAGCTGTTGCGCCCGCAGCTATGCCCGCCTGACATTCTCGCCCTCGCTCATGACCCTGGGTATATCGAACGCTATATGGGCGGCGAATTGTCCCGTGAAGACCAGCGGCGACTCGGTTTGCCTTGGAGCGAAGCGCTGGCCCGGCGCACCGTGCGTGCGGTCGGCGGTTCGCTTCTGGCCGCCGAGCAAGCGCTGGAGCATGGGCTGGCCTGTCATCTGGCCGGCGGCACCCATCACGCGCATTACGATCATCCGGCAGGATTTTGTATTTTCAATGACCTAGCGGTAATCAGCCGTTATCTGCTGGAAAGCGGCCGGGTAGGTCGAGTATTAATTTTTGATTGTGATGTGCATCAAGGTGACGGGACTGCACGCATTCTGGAACATACCCCGGACGCCGTGACCGTTTCCCTGCATTGCGAAAAGAACTTTCCGGCGCGTAAAGCCCAAAGCGATTGGGACATTCCATTACCGATGGGCATGGGTGATGCGGACTACCTCAACGTGGTCGACGATGCGTTGAACTACCTGCTGCCGCTCTACAAGCCGGACCTGGTGCTGTATGACGCCGGGGTGGATGTGCATAAAGATGACGCACTGGGCTACCTGAAGCTGACCGACCAGGGTGTCGCCGCCCGCGATGAAAGCGTCCTGCGCCATTGCCTGGGGCGGGACATCCCAGTGGTCGGGGTGATTGGCGGTGGTTACAGCAAGGACCGTAAAGCATTGGCGCGACGCCATGGCATTCTTCATCACAGCGCGCAGCGGGTCTGGGAGTCATCAGGTTGTCACTGAGTTGTGGATGTTTTACCCACAATGCCTGTGGAGCTGCCTGTGGATAACCTGAGTGAAAGGACCTACAGGCCAGAGGGTGTACAGCCTGCAGAGTGCTGTACATTTTTCGATCAGAACACACATCATCCCTGTAGCCGCTCGCGACTACCGTGCCTCGGGTAGAATGCCCGACTTATTTCGCCGAACCGCAGCTCATACCATGAACAACCCCAGCCCGACTCTCCCCCACCACGTCACCATCATCGGCGGCGGCCCTGCCGGTTTGATGGCGGCCGAGGTACTGAGCCAGGCCGGGATCAAGGTCGAGTTGTACGACGGCATGCCCTCTGTGGGCCGCAAGTTTCTGCTGGCCGGTGTAGGCGGCATGAACATCACCCATTCCGAAGCCTACCCGGCGTTTCTCTCGCGCTATGCCGAACGGGCGCCGCAAATCGCCCCGCTGCTGCGCGAATTCGGTGCCGAGGCGCTGTGCCAATGGATTCATGGATTGGGAATCGAAACCTTTGTCGGCAGTTCCGGCCGAGTGTTTCCTACCGACATGAAAGCCGCGCCCCTACTGCGTGCCTGGCTCAAACGCCTGCGCGACGCTGGCGTAGTTATCCACACCCGTCACCGCTGGCTCGGTTGGAATAACGACGCCAGCCTGCGAATCGACAGCCCGGAAGGCGAAAATGCCCTGCAAACCGACGCCCTGCTGCTGGCCCTTGGCGGTGGCAGTTGGGCGCGCCTGGGTTCGGACGGCGCCTGGCTACCCCTGCTGGAACAGCGCGGTATCAGCCTGGCACCACTGCAACCGAGCAATTGCGGGTTCGAAGTGACGGCCTGGAGTGAGCTGATGCGCAGCAAATTCGCTGGCGCGCCACTGAAGAACATCGCTATTGGCCTGAATGACGACGTGCCGCGACTGGGTGAGTGCGTGATCACCGCCACAGGTATCGAAGGCAGTTTGATCTACGCCCTGTCTGCACCGATTCGCGAAGCTATCAATCAAAGCGGCTCGGCGACCATTCACATCGACCTGCTGCCGGGCAAAACTCTCGACAAGATTCACGCAGCGCTGACCAAGCCTCGTGGCTCACGCTCGATGGCCAAACACCTGCACAGTCAGCTCGGCATCGACGGCGTGAAAGCCGCCTTGCTGCGCGAGCTCACGCCCGCAGAATGCTTCGCTCATCCGGTACTGCTGGCCAAAGCAATAAAGGCCCTGCCCCTGACGCTGGTGAAAACCCGCCCATTGGACGAAGCCATCAGCAGCGCTGGCGGCGTGCCGTTCCAGGCGTTGAATGAAAGTCTGATGCTCAAGCAACTGCCCGGCGTGTTTTGCGCCGGCGAGATGCTCGACTGGGAAGCGCCGACTGGCGGCTATCTGCTCACCGCCTGCTTTGCCAGTGGCCGAGCGGCAGGGTTGGGGATGGTGGAGTGGTTGAAAACGCACCGTTGAATGATCGTTCCCACGCTCTGCGTGGGAATGCAGCCATGGACGCTCCGCGTCCCCCGTGACGCAGAGCGTCACAAGAGGCATTCCCACGCGGGAGCGTGGGAACGATCGCGGGATCAGTTGAGCTTAAGGCTTACGCTTACGCGGCCCAGTGTTAAACACCGGCACCTTACGCACAGGCTTGATCGCTGGCGCTTCAGGCGCCACCTCGCCGCTGTCCACCCACTTGCCCAGGTTGCGTTTACCGCCGCCCGAAATTTTTGGCTTCTTCGGCTTTTTCGGTTTCTTGATCACCTGGCCGCTGGCATCGGTGTCCGGCACACGGTGTTCCGGTTCGAAATCCTGCTCTTCCTCACGGTTCAGTGTCTGACGGGTCAAGGTCTCGATGGCCGAGAGCATATTCACTTCGTCGGCACACACCAGCGAAATGGCCTCGCCAGTAGCGCCCGCGCGACCGGTACGGCCGATACGGTGGATGTAGTCCTCAGCCACGATCGGCAGGTCGAAATTCACTACCAATGGCAGATCTTCGATATCCAGACCACGGGCCGCCACATCGGTGGCCACCAGAATCTGAATTTCGCTGGCCTTGAACCGGTCCAGCGCACGCTGGCGAGTCGCTTGAGGTTTATCACCGTGAATACCGTCGGCGTTCACACCCAGGCCCTGGAGTTTTTCCACCAACTGATCGACGCCATTACGGGTCTTGGCAAATACCAGCACCTGCTTCCAGCGGTTTTTGCGCATAAGGTGAATGAACAGCTCCGCTTTGCGCTTCTTGTCCACCGTCACCACCCATTGCTTGACGGTGTTGGCAGCGACGTTGCGCGGGCTGACTTCAATGCTCAGCGGATCATTGAGCATTTGCCCGGCCAGCAGGCGGATCGCATCGGAGAATGTCGCAGAGAACAACAGCGTCTGACGTTTCTTCGGCAGGACCCGGTAAATGTTCCCCAGCTCTTCGGAAAATCCGAGGTCGAGCATACGGTCGGCTTCGTCGAGCACTAAGGTTTGCAGCTGGTTGAACTTGAGTGCCTTCTGCCGATACAGGTCGAGCAAGCGACCCGGTGTGGCCACCAGCACGTCAACGCCTTTACGCAGCTTCATCATCTGCGGGTTGATGCTGACACCACCGTACACCGCGAAGGTGCTCAACGGCAGGTGTTCGGCGTATTGGCGAACGCTCTCGTGAACCTGTTCGGCCAGCTCGCGGGTGGGCACCAGAATCAGCGCACGCACCGAGTTACTGGCGACCTTCGGCCCTTCCATGGCCAGCAACTGCAGCAGCGGCACGGCAAAACCGGCGGTCTTGCCGGTGCCGGTCTGGGCCGCAGCCATCAAGTCGCGACCGGCCAGCACCGCAGGCATGGCTTGCGCCTGCACCGGCGTCGGGGTCTGGTAACCGAGCGTCTCAAGGGCGCGCAGCAAGGGTTCGATCAGGCCAAGAGTGGCGAAAGTCATGGGGGTACCGTAGGGAAATGTCAGCGCAGGTGTGCAATGCGCCGCAGTTTACCCTAATTCACTGCGGTTTCTGCCTGCGCCACTGCGGCAGGCTGATCAACACCACAGCGCTGATGATTACTGCCATCGCCAAGGCCTCTTCGATCCCGATGCTTTCGCCGGCAAAGACGATCCCCAGCAATACCGCCACTGCCGGATTGACGTAGGCATAGCTGGTTGCCGCCGCCGGGCGGACGTTTTTCAGCAGGTACATATAAGCGTTGAACGCGATGATCGAGCCAAAGCCGATCAAATAGGCCAAAGCAACCCAGCCCTCGACAGGCGGCAAGCTGTCCAGATGCTCACCGCTCAGCGCGCTGCCAATCAACAGCACCACGCCGCCCACTAACATTTCCGCAGCGCTGGCCATCGCGCCCTGAGGCAACGGCAAGTGCTTGCTCCAGACCGACCCGAACGCCCAGGCCGCCGCCGCGGACACCAGCAACACCGCGCCCAACGGACTCGACTGCAAATTAGAACCGAAGTTGAGCATGGCAATGCCGATCAGCCCGAGGGCAATTCCGGCCCACTCCAGTCGGGTATTGCGCTGCCCCCAGAAGTAACCGCAGAGCAAGGTGAACAGCGGCACCGTCGCCACCGCCAACGCCGCCACGCCGGAAGCCACGCCGGTGTGCTCGGCGACACTCACCGCGCCGTTACCAATACTCAGCAACAAGATCCCGATCATCCCCGCCGCCCGCCATTGCGGCCAGGTCGGCGCAGGCACCCCGCGCCAGCGTAGAAAGCCATACATCAAGGTCCCGGCGATGATGAAGCGAATCCCGCCAAGCATCAGCGGTGGCCAATATTGCACACCGATTCGAATCACCAGATAAGTGGATCCCCAAATCACATACAACGCAAAAAAGGCACCGATCAGCGGCAACGGAAAACGGCGTGGACCTGGCATGGAAAGCTCTAAAGCAGACATGGAAAGCTCGAAGACAGGATAAGGGGAACGCTATTTTAGAAAGCTCTTAGGCGGAATTTAAGTTACAAAACCTGTTTATAGCGCCAGTACACTTTTCAAAGCATGGAGATCACGGCTATAAACCATGCTTTCAAAGGTTGCGCATTTCAGGAGCCGATTCATGGACAAATACGACCGCATGCTCCTCAGTGCATTACTGGAAAACGGCCGGGCTTCGTACGCGGAACTGGCGCGCAAGGTCAACCTGTCCGCCCCGGCTGTGGCCGAGCGCGTGGCGAAACTTGAAGCCAGCGGCGTGATTACCGGCTACCAGGCGAAAGTCGACATGACCAAGGTCGGGCTGCCGATTCAATGCGTCATCGAACTACGACTGAGCCACCAGGGCAGCCAAAAATCCTACGACGAACTGATCAAAATTCCGCAACTCACCGAATGCCACCGAGTCACCGGCGACCCCTGCGTCATCATGCAAGCCGCCGTCGGCTCAATGCCGGAACTCGAAGAATTGATCAATCGCATCGCCCAGTTCGGCTTCAGCAAAACCTCGATCGTGCTTTCCAGTGCCATAGAGAAACGTGTGCCGCTGGGGCATTTGGAGGGGAATGGCAAGAATGGAGGGTGACCGCTCTACCGTCTGCCGCAAAGAGCATAGGTATCTGCACATTTTTTGATGCTTGGCTGGGCGTAGCAGCTGTCGAGTAGAACGAGGCTGCGTCCGGCTGCGAAGCAGCCGTAAAACCCTGCACCTCGGTGTTTCAGATAAACCGCGCGCGCAGGTTTTACGAGGACTCCGTCCTCGGACGCTGCCTCGTTCTACTCGACAGCTGCTACGGGAGTTCTAACCTTTGGAGATATGTAGATACCCATGCCGTGAAGAGGCCGGCAGGATCAACGCTGAACTTTAAAACCCGCGATGGCGCTTGAGATGCTCATTGATCTTCGCCGCAGGGACTTTCTGCAAGCTGCACAGCAGATCATGAGACAACTCCCGCAAGCCATGTCGCTGACGAAGTTCCTGGGCCAGATGCGCGGTGAGGTTCGCGGCCATTTCGGCGTCGGCCATGGCTCGGTGAGCCTGGCCGGTATGGGGCAGTTTGGCGAAGGTGGTGAGGGTGCCGAGTTTGTGGTTCGGCGCGGCCGGCATCAGGCGTCGGGCGAGTAACAGGGAGCAGGCGAAGTTCTGCAGCCGTGTACGTTTGATTCGCCCCAGTTCGTAGTCCCAGAACTTCTGGTCGAACGCGGCATTGTGGGCCAACAGCGGTGTGGTGCCGACGAACTCGTTGACTTCGTTCATCACTTGTTCGGCAGACGGCGCGGTGCGCAGCATGGCGTTACTGATACCGGTCAGGCTTTCGATGAAAGCCGGGACGCGTACGCCGGCGTTCATCAGGCTTTGGTAACGCTCGACGATGCGCCCCTGCTCAAGAATCACCACGGCAATTTCCGTGGCCCGGCAGGCGCTGCTCGGGGAGATCCCGGTGGTTTCAAAGTCGATGACCGCTATCCGTTCCAAACCTGTTCCAACCCCATCAAAAAATAATCAATTTCAGTTTTTAAGCAGCAACGCGCCTTCGATGGGCACGTAGCGACTGGCGGCGCGTATCAACGAGTTGGCAGTCAAGCCAGGCACGCCGTAGGCGACGGCTTCAACGCCGTGTTTGTTGATGATACGTTCAAGCAGCATGTCGAAATCACCGTCACCGGAAGCCAGAACCACTTCGTCGACGTGGGAGGCGGCGTCCATGATATCGATGGTGATGCCCACGTCCCAATCGCCCTTGGCCGAGCCATCGCTGCGCTGGATGTAGGGTTTGAGTTTTACGGTGAAACCGAGGTTGCGCAGGATCTGCTGGAATTGCTGTTGCTTGCTGTCGCCGCGATCGATGGCGTAAGCGTAGGCCTCGACGATTTGCCCGCGCTGGCTGATGTCAGCCCACAGGGCGGCATAGTTGAAGTGACAGCCGTAGGCCTGGCGCACGGTGTAGTAGAGGTTCTGGACATCGGCGAACACAGCGATTTTTTTCACCGCAAATCCTCATGGCGCAGGCACGCGCAGGCAATTGATCAGGTGCAAGACCCGAAAAGTCACCCAGTATGCCAGCCAGAGGGAATTTTCCGCGAATAATCAGTCCGGGGCGCCTTAGCGCCCCGGACGAATGGTGCATCAGACGAAGGAATCGTCGTCGCCGAAGAACGATGAGCTGTCATCGCTATCGTCGGCGTCCGCAAACCCGCCTTGGTCATTGCCGTAGGAATCGTTACTGACCATACGTTGGTCGTCGTTGCCGCTGTCTTTGACCTGTGCCGGCTCTTCCTTGATGACTTCGACCACTTCCTGCGGTTGCTGATTGTTGTGGAACAGGCTGCTGATGCCTTGCGCCAGCATCACACCACCGGCCACGCCGGCCGCGGTTTTCAAGGCGCCGCCAAGGAAACTGCTGCCCGCAGCGGCCGGAGCCTGTTGCTGTGGTGCCGCATAGTTCTGTTGCGGGGCGCCGAAGTTTTGCTGTGGCGCCACGCCCGGCTGGGCATTGAACGAAGGCCGTGCCGGCTCACGCCAGCCACCGCCAGTCGAGGCCGGAGCGCTTGGGGCCGGTTGCGGATCACGGGAACCGCCACCGAAGATGCTCGACAGGAAACCGCCGCCACCGCTGCTCGGTGCCGCCGAAGGTGCCGCCGCCTGGGATTTGGCTTGCTGCAGTTCAGCTTGCAGTTGCTGGTTTTGTTGAGCCAGTTGCTGATTTTGCTCAGCGAGCTGTTTGTTCTGTTCGTCGAGGCTTTTGATCGCCGCCTCTTGCACCAGAATCGCCTGGGTCATGAAATACCCCGCCGCAGGCTGGCGAGCCAGGTGCTCCTTGATCCGCGCCTCGGCCAGAGCATCGCGCGGGGCTGAATCCGTTTCGGCTTGCTGCAGCCGTGAAAACAGTCCATCGATCAGGGTTTGTTCTTCGCTGTTCATGGCGACCTCGTATTAAGGCTGTGTTGACGTTTTATGATGGATCGTCAGAAAACGTCAACACACCCTTCTGCCGGTAGAAAACTTGGCCTTTTCCAGTGTGGAAAGGTGCCTACACGTAATGGGGTTGTTACGGGGAGTTTCAATGGCCTTTACCTAACGTTTACGTTTGCTCGCACCGGGGCTGCATCGGTTAAAGTGTCGAACTGCTTTTCACCTGCGATATCGACCCATGAATCCGTTAGAAGTGCTCCGCGACTCTTTGTATTTCTTCAAGCGCAACCTGGGCAAGATCGTCCAGCTGTGCCTGCCGCTGGTGGTGTTTGAGGCCCTGCTTCAGCAACTGGTCGACAGCGCCCAGGGCCCGGATGCGTTCCCCGGTTATAGCGTAATCGTCGGGCTATTGATCTATCCGCTGTACACCGCTGCGCTGATTCTTTTTCTGGATGCACGCAGCCGTGGCGAATCGCCGCGAACCCGTGATCTGCTGGCGCTGTCTGTCAGACTGTGGCCCAGGTTCGCGTTACTGACAGCGATCAGTACCCTGCTGATCCTGCTTGGCCTGTCGCTGTATTTCCTGCCGGGTTTGTGGCTGATGGTGACGCTGGCCTTTGCCGAGTACTTGTTGGTCCTGCGAGGCCTGCAACCGCTGGCGGCCATCAAGGAAAGCTTTCGCCTGACCCGCGGGCACTTCTTGCGCATCCTGGTCTGCATTCTGTGTGTGATGGGCCCGCTGTGGATACTCAAGGGTGCAAGCCTTGCGGTTTACCCCGAGCCACAGAACCCTGCGCTGGCACTGTTGATCGAAAGCGCCCACAGTTTTCTGCAACTCTTCACCAGCGTGGTGCTGTTTCGCCTGTTCATGTTGATCAGCGAAGCGTCCGACAAGAACTGATAGAACGGTCTGGCAGGCCTGGTCTTGGGGTCCGACCTGCTCTCGGGTATGCTCGGACTCAATCCTGCAACGCCATAAGCCGAGCCGATGACCCGTCTACTGCGTTACACCCTGCTGGGCCTGCTGATTATTGCCGGTCTTTTGTCAGCTCTGATCTACAGCTTGACCTGGCGCCCGGATGCCAAGGAACAAATGCCCGTCAGCTGCAGCGCGCAGGCACCGACCCTGGTACCCGGCCAGGCTCTCAAAGTGATGACCTGGAACGTCCAGTACCTGGCGGGCAAACGCTACGTATTCTGGAATGACCTGGCCCAGGGCGACGACGAACATCCCACTGCCGAAGATATGGCCTTCAGCCTCGATGAAGTCGCACGAGTGATTCGCGATGAGCAGCCGGATATTGTCCTGCTGCAAGAGCTGGATGATGGCGCCAAGGCCAGCGACTATCAAAACCAGTTAAAACTGCTCCAGGAACGCCTGACCGACCTTTACCCGTGCAGCACCCATGCTTTCGACTGGAAAGCTGACTTCGTTCCCGGTCCGCACATTTTTGGCAGTGTAGGCCGACAACTGGCGACATTGAGCCGCTACCAGATCGAACACGCCGAACGCCTGCAATTACCCCAGGTACCGGCCAATCTTATCAGCAGTCAATTCCAGCCAAAGAACGCGCTACTGGTGAGCTATCTGCCGTTGAGCGACGGCAGGCAAATAGCGGTACTCAATACCCATCTGGACCGATCAGCTCAGCCTGACGATACTCTGCAACAGCAAGTGACAACGACCGCCAAGGTGCTCGACACGTTCGAAAGTCGAGGTACGCCGTGGTTGATTGGCGGCGACTTCAACCTGTTGCCGCTGGGCCAGTATCAACGACTCGCCCCCGAGCAACGCACCCCGTACTCAGCCGACAGCGCGCTGCATGTGCTCTGGGACAAGTACCCGATGATCCCCACCAACAACGAAGCCAGCGGCATCGACCGCGAGCAGTGGCTGACCCACTACCCCAATGATACGACCCTCAGCGGCCCGGACCGCACCGTTGACTACCTGTTTTACAGCGCACGAATCAAACGGGTCGAAGCCCAGGTGAGACAGGACGATACGCTGCGCATCTCCGATCATCTGCCGGTGATTGCACGGTTCCTGTTGCCGGCGGCGTCGTAGGTGCTGGCGAAGGTTCGGGCCGCGTTCGGACGATCTTTTGATCTTAATCTTTTGATCTTACTTACGCGGCTTGATCCGCGCTGTTGCCTCGGCTACCAGCGGATCATCCGGCCAGTAGTGTTTCGGATAACGGCCCTTCAGATCCTTCTTCACGTCGGCATAGGTGCTGCGCCAGAAGTTCGCCAGATCCTGCGTCACCTGCACGGGTCGTCGGGCCGGTGACAACAGGTGCAGCTTGACCACTTGCCGGCCACCCGCGATACGCGGGGTTTCAGCCAATCCGAACAACTCCTGCAAGCGCACCGCCAGAATCGGTGGCTGCTCACTGTAGTCCAGTCGAACCGAGGATCCGGAAGGTACCGTCAAATGGTGCGGCGCCAGTTCATCCAGGCGTTGCGGCAATGGCCACGGCAGCAGGTTATGGACAATGCTGGCCAGTTCCAGATTGGCGAAGTGACTGAGTCGCGACACCCGCCCCAGATACGGCAACAACCAATGTTCCAGACCAGCCAACAGCGCCGCATCACTGACATCCGGCCATTCACTCTGCCCCTGGCTGCTCAGATCCAGCTGACGCAACAACGCCACCCGTGCCTGCCACTGGCGCAACTCCGGCGTCCAGGGTAGTAACTCGAGCCCTTTACGCCGCACCAGATTGACCAGCGCCTGGCTGCGTGCCGCTTCATCCAGCCCGGTTAGCGGCTCGCGGCTGAGTATCAGCTCACCAACCTTGCGCTGCCGCTCGGCCCGTAGCACGCCTTCACGCTCATCCCAATCAAGTTGATCGACGTTGCGCACTTGTTCAGCCAGCACCGAATCAAACAACGCCGGATCAAAATCCGCCGCCAGATAAATCCGTTCTTCGCGCTGCCCCTGACGACTCCCCAAATCAGCAATCACCAACCAGGGTTGTTTCATCAAGCTATCAGCCTCGGCGAACAGCGCGGCGCGACCGTTGGCCAAGCGATACTCGGCCCCACCGGCACGCCGCTGCTGTGCGACACGATCCGGATAGGCCAGAGCCAGCAGCGCACCAAGCCAGCGCGGATGATCAGGATCGCTGACCGGTTCCAGTGCTTTGCCCCGCAGATAGCCACGGTACTGCCGCGCCAATTGCCGGGCCCGTTGAACACCACCCTGAGCACCACGAGCGGCTCGCTCCTCACCGGACAGCAGCACCAACCGACTGTGCAGATCCGCGCCGGCACCGCGTAAAATGTCCCGCTCGCCCAGCAGTGCGGCGACGTCACAGGCCATGTTCGCCAGCCCCAGCGCCTGCCCACGCAACAACAAATGTGCGATGCGCGGATGAGCCGGCAGTTCGGCCATCGCCTGACCATGACGGGTCAGTTTCCAGTCTTCAGCTGTCTTGCCCTCCAGCGCGCCCAAACGCTCAAGCAGATCCTGAGCCTGTGCATAAGCCGCTGCCGGCGGCACATCGAGCCAGACCAATTGCCCGGGCGTCACGCCCCAACGCCCCAGTTGCAAGGCCAGGCCGGCGAGGTCGGCCGAAAGAATCTCGGCACTGGCGTACGCCGCCAATTGCTCATGCTGGTCCTGCGACCACAGGCGATAACAGACGCCCGGCTCCAGACGCCCCGCTCGCCCGGCACGCTGAGTAGCACTGGCGCGGGAGATCCGTTGAGTGTCGAGGCGAGTCATACCGCTGCCAGGGTCAAAACGCGGCACCCGCGCCAGACCGGCATCGATCACCACCCGCACACCGTCGATGGTCAGACTGGTCTCGGCGATGTTGGTAGCCAGCACCACTTTGCGCTTGCCGGCGGGTGCCGGTTCAATGGCGGCGCGTTGTGCGGCCAGGTCCAGTTCGCCATGCAGTGGGCAAAGCAGTACTTCTGTGCGCTCGCCCAGCGCGTCGACCAACTGCTGATGCACCCGACGGATCTCCGCTTGCCCCGGCAAAAAAACCAGGAGGCTGCCGCTTTCGTCGTTCAAGGCTTCGAGAATGGTCTGCACCAAGCGCGGCTCAATAAACTCTCCAGGCTGAAACGCCCGGCCCCAGCGCATCGTCACCGGGTACATGCGGCCGTCGCTGCGCAAAATCGGCGCGTCATCCAGCAGCCCCGCGAGGCGTTCGCCTTCGAGGGTCGCTGACATCAAGAGAATCTTCAGCGGCTGATCGTCACGAAATAGATCGCGGCCATTCAGGCTCAATGCCAACGCCAGATCAGCGTCGAGGCTGCGCTCGTGGAATTCGTCGAAGATCAACAGACCGACACCTTCCAGCGCCGGGTCATCTTGCAGACGTCGGGTGAGAATCCCCTCGGTGACTACTTCGATGCGGGTATTCGGGCCCACTTTGCTGTCGAGGCGAATGCGATAGCCCACGGTTTCGCCGACCTTTTCCCCCAGCTCACTGGCCAATCTCTCGGCTGCAGCCCGCGCAGCGAGGCGTCGCGGCTCGAGCATCAGAATGGTTTGGCCGGCCAGCCATGGCTCATTCAATAAAGCCAACGGCACGCGGGTGGTTTTACCAGCGCCGGGCGGTGCTTCGAGCACGGCTTCGTGGCGTGTCGCCAAGGCTTCATGCAGTGCAGGTAAAACTTCATCAATCGGCAGAGAGATCATGCTGGCTCCAAAACAGAGCGGCGAGTATAACGGCGAACTGCCAAGCGTTAATCATGGTCTGAACTGATACCGACAACGCTCTTTCACCGTTTCGCTTCGAGTTTGCTCAGGAGATCCACATGCGTATTCCCTCACGTGTTATTGGCGGCGTTCTGCTCGCTACCCTGCTGACCCAAATGACCGCTTGCGGCTCGATCTTCTTCCCGGACCGTCGCGGCCAGATCGACGGCAAGATCGACCCTGTGGTGGCCGCCCTCGATGCTGTGGGTCTGTTGTTCTACATTATTCCCGGGCTGATCGCCTTCGGCGTGGACTTCGCCACCGGCGCCATCTACCTGGAACCCGGCAAGACCGCCCAGGTCGCCCCGGAAAAACTCCAGCAGGCCATTGGCGCTGACGGCAAGGTCGATAACAGCAAGCTACAGGCGATTCTCGAAAGCGAACTGGGCCGCAGCTTTCCGCTGGATGATCCGCGTCTGATTCAACACAAAGGCAGCGTCCAGCAACTGGCCATGTACGGCTTGCAACCCGCCGCTTGATGTCGCGAACTCGAAGGAACGTAAACACCTATGACCAGTAGCCCGGAACACGCTCGCCTGTTGCGTCTGGCGACACGCGCCTCGTTGGCGGTGGCGAGCATTCTGATCGTGACCAAGGCGATCGCCTGGTGGTTGAGTGGATCGGTCAGCCTGCTGGCCGGTCTGACCGATTCCCTGCTCGACGGCGCGGCATCGTTTCTCAATCTGCTAGCGGTGCATTACGCCTTGCGCCCGGCGGACGATGACCATCGTTACGGGCACGGCAAAGCCGAGTCGCTGTCAGGTATAGCTCAGGCGTTGTTTATCGCGGTGAGTGCGGTGTTGATTGCCGTGCAAGCGATTGAACGCCTGAAACACCCCGAGCCACTGGGAGCCCCCTGGATCGGCATCGGCGTGATGCTCTTGTCGCTGGCACTGACGGTTGCGTTGTTGATGCTGCAACATCGAGTGATTCGCGAAACCGGCTCGACGGCGATACGCGCTGACTCGCTGCATTACCGTTCCGATCTGCTGCTCAATGCCAGCATCCTGGTAGCGCTGGTCCTGGCCAGTTTGGGCTGGGAACAACTGGATGCCTGGTTTGGTCTGGCAATCGCGGTGTACATCCTCTGGAGCGCGGTGCAAATCGCCCGGGAGAGTGTGGCGGTGTTGATGGACGAAGAACTGCCGCCGGACGTTAGTCAGCACATGCTCGAGCTGGCCTGCAGCGTACCGGGTGTACTCGGTGCCCATGACCTGCGCACGCGCATCTCCGGCAGCCACTGGTTCGTGCAGTTGCATCTGGAGTTGCCGGGGGAACTGACGTTATCCGTCGCTCACGGCATCAGTGATCGCGCCGCCGAGGCGATCAACACCGTTTATCCACGGGCCGAGGTGCTGGTGCACGCCGACCCGCAAGAAGTGGTGACAGACGCGAAGGCCTGAGTGCTTCTACCTAACTAATAGGTAACCTGATAACCGCGGCTGCTCAGGCAGTTGCCCTGCGCTTGACGGTAGGCTTGCACCACCGCAGGCGCCGGTTGGTAGGTGATGGCCGCAGGATCGAAGCCGCTTTGCTCAACCGCCCAGCGATAGCAATCGTAGCGATCCTGATTGATCTGCTCGGGCCCTTGCCCATTGGCCGGGTAAGCGACCACGTCATAGCCGTTGCTGACCGGTTGTGGGCTGGCAACCGGTGGATCGACAACCACGTACTGCTGGGTGCTCTCTTCGTACATGTAATAAGCGCCGGCCGCGAGGAAGAGCAGTGCGCCGCCGATCCAGACTTCCTGCGCGTAATCGGGCAGGTAACCCACGCGGATACCACGAGGCGGCCTGACCACCACATAACGCGGACCTTGTGGGCGATACCAGTAACCACCGGAGAAGAAGTAATCATGACCGCGATACGGTACACGGTAATTGCGATCCGGGAACCGATCGATCACATAACCCGGCCGATATTGCGGCCCAGGACCCCAGCCGTTGCCATGCCCCTCAGGTCGACCCGGCCAGCGACGATCGTCATGGCGGCGACCGTCATCACCCTGACGCGAACCGGCACCACCGGCTTGCCAGTGCTGATCATGGTCGTTGCGCCGAGGAACGTCCTGATAGGTGCCACGCTGTGGCTCCTGGGTCTGGCGAACCGTATCCGGGCGGCCTTGAATCGGCAGGTTGTTGCTCGGTTGCTGCTGCACCGGCCGGCCCTGCCCATTGGGATCATGCTGCGGACGGTTTTGCCACTGGCCGCCCTGATTCTGGCCGTTGTGTTCGAACTGTCGGCTGTTCTCGCCGCGAATAATCTCGTTCTGCGGGCGAGGCTGATTGTTTTGCGGACGCTGTTGATTGTTCTCTGGACGCGCCTGATTATTTTGCGGGCGCGGCTGATTGTTCTCTGGACGAGGCTGATTATTTCCCGGACGCCCTTCGGAGCCATGCTCACGCTGTCCCTCGCCATTTTGACCATTATGTTGTCGAGGTTGCTGCGGATCATCCCGCGCCTCTGCCAGCAATTGCGCGCTGACACTCATGCAAAGCAAACCAACACCTGCCAAACGCCAGATGCGCGACTTCATGCTATTCCTCACTGCAGTTCAGGACCTATCTATAAGACTGGAAAAGCGTAGGCCGGTTCTGCAACAGGTTATCAGTCACGAGACTTATTTCGCAGGCAATAAAAAAGGGAGACCCGTCGGCCTCCCTTTGAGAACTTCGTCCGTGCTCGACGCTTATGACGCCGGCTCACCTCACTCCGTCTTATGGACAGTGTGTAGCCCGGGGGCCGACTCAACCCTGTGGGATTGGCGACCGCAGCTGGCCTGATTCGGCGAGCCGCACTGGACTGTTTGTCCGGGCAGTGATTCTGGTAATAAGAATAGGCCTGAGGCCCCGGCAGAGGATTGCGAAGATTGCTCAAATAAACATAGCTTGCGCAATTTTTAACTAAAGATAGATAATTAGCCGCAATAGTTATGACAAAGGCCTGATCCATGAGCAAACTCGACCGATACGACCTGAGCATTTTGGCGGAATTGCAGCGTGACGCCCGTATCTCCAATCAGGAGCTCGCCGAACGTATTGGCCTATCCCCGTCGCCCTGCTCGCGACGGGTCAAGCAACTGGAAGACGACGGCTACATTTCCCGCCAGGTCGCCCTTCTCGATCGAAAAATGCTTGGCCTGAGCCTCACCGCCTACGTACTGATCGGCATGGACCGCCACACACCCGAGCGCTTCGAGAACTTCGAAGCGGCTATTCGCAGCCTGCCACAAGTGCTCGAATGCAGCCTGGTGACTGGAATGGACGCCGACTATCAGCTCAAAGTGGTGGTGCCGGACATGGATCACTACCAGAAGCTGCTGCTCGGCCACCTGACCCGCATCGAAGGCGTGACCAGCGTGAGGTCGAGTTTTGTGCTGAATCAGGTGCTCAACAGCACTGAGTTGCCGTTAACGCATTTGCGCAGTTAAAAGATCGCAGCCTGCGGCAGCTCCTACAAAAGCCATGTCCGACCTCGGTCCTGTAGGAGCTGCCGCAGGCTGCGATCTTTTCCATCCGTCACAGGTCAATGCACCAGCAATCACCCTTGGCGTATACTCCCCCGGCCTTTTTTGCCCTGCCCGCGCTGGAGAGTTTCGATGGATCCTGCAGTATTCGAAGAGTGGATGATGACCGGTCTGGTGACCATCCTGATCATTTTCATGGGTTTCATCGTCTGGGATCTGGCGAAAAAATCCAAGGCCGGAAAGTTCGGCACCTTCATTCTGTTCTTCGTACTGGGCCTGGGCATTCTCGCGTTCATCATCAAAAGCGTTGTCATCGCTTATATCGAGAACAGCTCCTCATAGGCTGGCCGGCACTTCTTTCCACTGCCCTTGATCAAGCCCTTCGATAGTCCAATCGCCAATTCGCACGCGCACCAGGCGCAAAGTCGGCAAGCCCACCGCAGCCGTCATGCGCCGCACTTGTCGATTGCGCCCTTCGCGAATCACCAGCTCCAGCCAACTGGTCGGCACACTTTTGCGGAACCGCACCGGTGGGTTGCGCGGCCACAGCTGTGGCTCCTCAAGCTGCCGCGCCTCAGCGGGCAGGGTCATGCCGTCATTCAACTCGACACCGTCGCGCAAACGCTGCAGTTGTTCAGCGCTTGGCTCACCTTCAACCTGCACCCAATAGGTCTTGGCCAATTTGTGCTTGGGGTCAGCAATCCGCGCCTGTAACTGGCCGTCGTTGGTCAGCAGCAGCAAGCCTTCGCTGTCACGGTCCAGCCGGCCCGCCGGGTAAATGCCGGGAATCTCGATATAGTCCTTGAGCGTCGCCCGCCCTTCGCCGTCGCTGAATTGAGTCAGCACATCGAACGGCTTATTGAACAGAATCAGCTTCGGCTCGGCCGGTGGCGCTTTGGCGACACGGCGCGGTGCTGAGGAGGATTGCGGGTTGTTCGCGCCAGGGCGGCGAGAAACGGGACGAGGTGGACGAGGCATGGCAAAAAGAACATCTAACGGTCAGGACTGGCAATGCTAGTGCCCTGACCGCTAAATGACCATCGCAACAATCAGCGGAATGGCGGTTCGTCGAAGCTGCGCAGTTTGCGGGAGTGCAGCGAGTTGAGCTCGGTGCGCAGCAGATCCACCGCGGCGATGCCAATCTTCAAATGCTGGCTGACCGCACGCTCGTAAAACGCGTTGGCCGAACCCGGCAGTTTGATTTCGCTGTGCAGTGGTTTGTCAGAGACACAGAGCAATGTGCCGTAAGGCACTCGCAGGCGATAACCCTGGGCCGCGATGGTGCCGCTTTCCATGTCCACCGCCACAGCGCGCGACAGGTTGATCAGCGGACGCTCCTGAGCCCAGCGCAATTCCCAGTTCCGGTCGTCGTAGGTCAGCACAGTGCCGGTGCGCAGGCGTTTTTTCAGATCGTCGCCCTTCTCGCCCGTGACATTGGCTGCCGCTTGCTGAAGCGCCATCTGTACTTCGGCCAGAGCCGGAATCGGAATATTCGGTGGCACGACCCGGTCAAGAATCCCGTCGCGACGCATATAGGCGTGCGCCAGCACGTAGTCGCCAATGGTCTGTGACTGACGCAAGCCGCCGCAGTGACCGATCATCAGCCAGCAATGGGGACGCAGCACGGCCAAGTGGTCGGTGATGTTCTTGGCGTTGGACGGACCGACACCGATATTCACCAGGGTCACGCCATGACCGTCACTGGCTTGCAGGTGATAGGCCGGCATTTGATAACGATGCCAAACCACGCCAGCAGCAATCGCCGAGGCTTCGCCGTGGTCCATGCTCTTTTCGATAATCACATTGCCGGGCAACACCATGCGCACGAAGCGCGGATCACTGCGCAATTGCTCGAGGCCGTGAACGATGAACTGGTCGACGTAGCGGTGATAGTTGGTCAGTAAGATCCATGGCTGGACATGTCGCCAGTCGCTGCCGGTGTAGTGCACCAGACGACGAAGCGAGAAGTCGACCCGCGCCGCGTCGAACAGCGCCAACGGCAGCGGATCGGTGTTTTCCCAATCGTACAGGCCATCGGCGATGCCGTCGGTGGCAGCCGACAAGTCGGTACTCGGAAACACCCGCGCCAACGCCGCAGCGGTGACACCGGAACCGCCGAGCTCATCGCCCTGCTCAACCACGTACGGATAAGGAATGTTTTGCTCGCTGACGCCCACTTCCACCGTCACGGTGAAGTCGTGCATCAGCGGCACCAGTTGCTCGAGCAGATAGTTACGAAAAGCTGCCGGATGGGTCACCGTCACACTGTAGGTGCCGGGCAACTGGACCTTGGCGTAAGCCCTGGTAGTCTGCGGAACTTCGCCCTGGCAGAGGTAGGTCAGGCGCAATTCGGGATAGCGAAACAAGGCGCGCTGCTCGGCATCCGGCTCGACCCGATCCTTCAGGTAGCGTTTGAGGGCCTGGCTCAATGCCGTGGTGGCACGCTCGTGAAGAGCGGCAAGCCGATCTACGGCTTGCTCGGCGGTTTGAACGACAATAAAAGCTTCGGTCACGATAAGCATCCTGTGTTCTGACTTGCAGACCTTCATCTTGCCTGCAAGTCAGCGCGATCAGAAGCCCTGAGGTGTCGAACGCGCGACAATCGCTTCCACATCCAGGCCTCGCGGCAACGTGCCGTAGACTCGACCGGCGGTACCCAGGCGGCTGGCAATAAAGGCGTCGCTGACGTTGGCATTGCCCGCTTCCAGCAATAGTTTGGCTTGCAAGCCCAACGCGATGTCTTCGGTCAGTTGCCGAGCTCGGTACTGAATGTCGTCGGTGTCTTGAAACGCGGCTTTCAGATTGACGATATGCCCGGCCAGACGCTTGTCACCATGACCATCGCCCAACTCGGCAAACAGTGCATCGAGCACGCCCGGCTCTTTCGACAAGGCCCGCAGCACGTCGAGGCATTGCACGTTGCCGGAACCTTCCCACGTCGAATTCACCGGAGCCTCACGGTACAGACGCGGCAGGATGCTGTCTTCGACGTAACCGGCGCCACCCATGCACTCAGCGGCTTCGTTGATCATGGCCGGTGCACGCTTGCAGATCCAATACTTGCCCACCGCCGTCACCAGCCGGGCGAATTTGGCTTCCTGTGAGTCGTCAAGATGATCCAGAGCGCGGCCCATACGCATGCTCAGGGCCAGTGCGGCTTCACTTTCCAGTGCCAGATCGGCCAGTACGTTTTGCATCAAGGGTTGTTCGCTGAGCAAACGGCCGCCGACCATTCGATGCGCACAATGGTGAGCGGCCTGAGTCAGCGCCTGACGCATAAGGGCACTGGACCCGACCATGCAATCGAAACGAGTCATGGCGACCATCTCGATGATGGTCGGCACACCGCGGCCTTCCTCGCCGATCATCCAGGCCAGAGCGCCACGGAACTCCACTTCGCTGGAGGCGTTGGAGCAATTGCCGAGTTTGTTTTTTAGACGCTGGATGTAGAACTGGTTGCGGGTGTCATCCGGGCGATGGCGCGGCAGCAGAAAGCAGGTCAACCCCTTGTCGGTCTGGGCCAGGGTCAGGAACGCATCGCACATCGGCGCGGAACAGAACCATTTGTGTCCGACCAATTCATAGGCTTGACCCGGGCCTGCGGCCCCCACCGGATAAGCCTTGGTGGTGTTGGCCCGCACGTCGGTGCCGCCCTGCTTTTCGGTCATGGCCATGCCGATAGTGGCGCCCGCCTTATGGGCGATACCGATGTTGCGTGGGTCGTATTCGGTGGCGAGAACTTTCGGTAGCCATTGCGCGGCGATGTCCGGTTGCAATCGAAGCGCCGGTACAGAGGCGAACGTCATGGTCAGCGGGCAACCGCTACCGGCCTCGGCCTGGCTGTGCAGGTAACTCATGGCCGCTCGGGCCACGTGTGCGCCGGACTGTGGATCGGTCCAGGGCAATGAGGTCAAACCATGCTCGACGGCGGTGCGCATCAGTTCATGGTAGGCCGGGTGAAATTCCACCAGGTCGATGCGATGACCGTAACGGTCATGACTCGAGAACACCGGTTTATTCTGATTGGCCAGAAACCCGGCCTCCATCAACGGTCCGCCGGCCAGCGCGCCATAGCCATCCATCCGTGATTCGGCCCAGCCAGCACCAAATCGCCGCGCCCACTCCTGCAGCGGCAGGTCGATGCGATAGAGGTTTGTGCCATCCAGCGATGGCGGCTGGTTGGTGACCTCGTGGGTTTCGGCGAACTGATGCAGGTTCATGGCGGGGCTCCTTTAGGGTGGACCAGAACTCCAGTTAATCACCGCCCCCCGCCCGAAAAAAGTGGCATATACGCCTAAATGTCGGCGCTTTCACCTTGTTCAGGACACAACACCCGGCGATACAAAGTCGCCTGCAGCTCTTCGAATTTCACCGGTTTGCTCAAGTAATCCGTCATCCCGGCAGCCTGGCAACGTTCGCGTTCAGCGATCTGAACCACCGCCAGCACCGGCAACTCTGCGTAACCTGGCAGAGCACGCAATTGGGAACAGATCGAGACACCCTCAAGCTGCGGCAGCTGGCAATCAAGCAACACCGCGTCAAAGGATTCGCGCCGCAGCAGCTCCAGTGTCGCCCGACCACTGTCCGCCGTGCGCACTCGATAGCCCAACTTGAGCAGCATGCCGCGCACCACCAGCTGATTGACGCTGTTATCATCGACCAACAACACCGTGCACTCCTGAGGCACACGACGAACTATCGGCGCACGCCCCTTGAAGGTTTGCTCAGCAGGGGACGGTTGCACATTGCGAACATCGAACTCGACGTCCAACTGGAAACGACTGCCGCGTCCCAGCTCCGATTGATGGGTCAAACGCCCGCCCAGCAGCTCGATCAGTTGCCGGCAAATGGCCAAGCCCACTCCCAGCCCGCCGTATTCGCGGGTCATCGAACCGTCGAGCTGGAAGAATCGCTGATACAGGGCGGCTTCATCCAGATGGGTGAAACCGATACCGGTGTCGATCACTGCGAAGGTCAGCGCCATCCGGCCCTTGCCCGCCGATTTGCCAGTCACCCGCAGCACCAGCCCGCCCTCGCGAGTGAACTTGATGGCGTTATCCAGCAAGCACTCCAGGCATTGAATCAGTTTTGTGCTGTCACCTTGCAGGCGGTCTGGCAGACCCGTCGCCACCTCGATCTCAAAGTCCAGCGCCTTGCTCATGGCGTTGGCGGCAAACTGTGTTCGCAGCCTATCGAGCACGCCACGCAGGTTGAAGTCCTCCCGTTGCACCTTGAGCCTGCCGGCTTGCAACTCCGTCAGGGTCAGGATGCCATTGACCATGCGCATCATGTCCCGCGCCGAGCCGGCGGCGGTCTGTTGATATTGCTCCAGCTCCGGATCCAGATCCAGATCCATGGTCTCCATGAGTTCCAGCGAACCGATCACCCCGTTCATGGGCGTGCGCAACTCATGGGTCAGGGTCGCGAGGAACTCGTCCTTGAGCCGATTGCTGTGGGCCAGCTTCTGGTTCAACACCTCGAGTTTCTGACCCGCATCAAACAATATCCGGGCCTGCTGTTCACGCATCGTGTTGATGCGATCGGCCAGCGCCAACGACAGCAACGCCACTTCAATTGCCGAACCGATCTGGCTGGCGTACATGGTCAGAAACACGTTCGGCAGGTAACCCAACACCATCAGCGTGTTAACCACACCACCGAGCAAAAACGCCGACCAGGCGATGATGAAATACCGGGCCACTCGCAGACCGCGACACCACGCGAAAATCCCGGCGGCGAAAATCGTCACGGTAAAGGCCAGCGCCAACGCCGTCGCCAAACGCAGAGCCAGCGCATAACTGGTCATCAACGACAGCACAACGACCACCGCGCTGCATGCAATCAACACCAACAGCAACCGGTCGAGCCAGCGACTGTGGCTGGCCGTCTGCAAAAAGCTACGGGCGAACTGGCTTCCGAACAATCCAGCAGCACCGATGAAGAAAGGTGTCGAGGCGTTGGCCCACCAAGGGTTGTTCGGCCAGAAATACTCAACCGCGGCACCATTCACCGACAGCTGGTACAAACCGAACGAGGCTATATAGAGGATGTAATAGAGATAGCTGGTGTCGCGCACGGCGAGATAGATAAACAGGTTGTAGACCAGCATACCCAGCAGTACGCCATAGATCAGGCCCAGCACGTATAGACGCAGAGGCTGCTCTTCGAGATAGGCCGTACTTGACCAAAGGGTCAGCGGAGCCTGGATCGAGCCTTGGCTTTGCAGCCGCAGATACACGGTTTTGCGCTGATCCGGCTCGAAATCAAGGTCAAATACATAGTTATTATGGCGGATCTGCCGGCTGGCAAACGGCAAGGCATCTCCCGTACGCTGGACCAATTGATAGCGACCTGCGGCATCGGGCAGGTATAAGTCGAGGTGATCCAGGGGCGGATAGGCCAGTTCCAGCAACCAGTTGCGCTGAGAGGTAGGGTTGCTCGGGCGGTAATGCAGGTCGATTTTCAACCAGAACGCCGAGTGCGAATAACCGGCATTCAGGGTGTCTTTATCGTGCGTTTTGAAGCTGCCGGCCAAGGCCTGCGAACTGACATCGGCGATGCTCGCCTCGCCGCCCACGTCTTCGAACACCTGCATCACTCGGCCCAAAGGGAGTCTTTGAGTGAACTCATTAAACTCAGCCGCGCCAGCCAGCATCGGCAAGCTCAACAGCAACATCAGCAAATAGCGCATAAAGCCCCAGCGTGGCCTATCCGGTTGTGTCAGGAAGCCCCCCATTCCCTTTGAGTAGACGTAAAACCGGCATTACCTGTTATTGGTTTGGATCCACTCTAGCATAGCCGTTGGTGGCCATTGAACACCACTGAAAATTTTAGTTTAAAGGCTCTAGAACGGGCGTCTCAGCGCAATCATTTGATCTAGAGCTGTTTGTCTGATCGGGTTGTGATAAGGCCCGTGTAAGCAACTGTCGCTACATGCCTTTGTAGGAGCAGCCGGTCGACGCTCGATTGCTCGCGATGGTCGTTAACGATTACGCGTGCTTCCTGACGAAATGCGTCAGCTTCAAGTCCATCGCGAGCAATCGAGCGTCGACCGGCTGCTCCTACGGTTTTGCATTCGCCCGCCATCTTTATAGGGCCGGCCACTGCCCCGAAAAAAAGCGTTTGGTGGTAAGCTCGCGCACCATGAATATCTACAGCTCTCGCCCCGTTGTCCTCTGTCTCTCCGGCCACGACCCAAGTGGTGGCGCCGGCTTGCAGGCAGATATCGAAGCCCTGCTCGCTCAGGGTTGTCATGCTGCTCCCGCAGTGACCGCTCTGACCGTGCAAGACACCGTCAATGTCAGCGACTTCCGCGTCCTCGATCGCGAGTGGGTATTGGCTCAAGCCAACGCCGTACTCAACGACTCGACGGTCGCGGCGGTCAAGCTGGGCATGCTCGGGTCACTGGAAATGGTCGACACCGTGGTCGAACTGCTCCGGGCGCATCCGCATCTGCCGCTGGTCTGTGACCCGGTATTGCGCGCCGGCGGCGGCGGTCGCCTGGGTAAAGACGAAGTCGGCTACGCCATGCGCGAGCGACTGCTGCCGCTGGCGACCATCGCTACCCCTAACCTTCCCGAAGCCCGCATCCTCGCCGAACTGCCTGAAGGCACCCCTGACGAGTGCGCAGAAAAACTCCTGCCCTACTGCAAACATCTGTTGATCACCGGCGGCCATGGTGATGAGCATGAAGTCCATAATCGCCTGTACAGCCGCGATGGCAGCCGCCAGACCTACACCTGCCAACGCTTGCCGGGCAGTTACCACGGCTCCGGCTGCACATTGGCCAGCGCGTTGGCCGGTCGTCTGGCCTTAGGTGAAAACCTCTCCAGCGCCGTGCAATCAGCACTGAACTACACCTGGCGCACGCTGCGCGATGCAGAACAACTTGGCAAAGGCCAGTTCGTCCCGCGTCGTCTGCCGCTGGATTTTTGCTCGTAACGCCATGAGGCTTGCTCGATGAAACTACGTGGCCTGTATGCCATTACCGACAGCCAACTGTTGGCCGGTAAATTCCTGCCCTATGTGGAAGCAGCACTGGATGGTGGCGTCACGCTGCTGCAGTACCGCGACAAGAGCGCCGACGAAGCCCGTCGCCTGCGCGAAGCCGAAACCCTGCGCACGTTGTGCGAGCGATACAACGCCCAGTTGATCATCAATGACGATGCCGAACTGGCCGCCCGCCTTGGTGTCGGCGTCCACCTGGGTCAAACCGATGGCCCGCTGACACCGGCCCGCGCTCTGCTCGGGCGCAACGCGATCATCGGCTCGACCTGCCACGGTCAACTCGAACTCGCTGAACAAGCTGCCAAAGAAGGCGCCAGCTATGTCGCCTTCGGCCGCTTCTTCAACTCCAACACCAAGCCTGGCGCGCCGACGGCCAGCCTCGACTTGCTCGACCAGGCCCGTACCAAATTACACATGCCGATCTGCGTGATTGGTGGCATCACCCTGGAAAACGCCCCCCCGCTGGTGGCCCATGGTGCCGACCTGCTGGCCGTGGTCCACGGCCTGTTCGGCGCCGAGAGCACCCAGGAAGTGACGCGGCGCGCCCTTGCCTTCAAAGCCTTGCTTCATATCTAAATAGCCGAATCCTGATTCAGAGAGCCCGATCATGTCTCGTTCCGAAACGTTGTTTGCCAATGCCCAGAAACATATTCCCGGCGGCGTGAACTCGCCTGTTCGTGCCTTCAAGAGCGTCGGCGGCACGCCGTTGTTCTTCAAGCACGCCGAAGGCGCCTATGTGACGGACGAAGATGACAAGCGCTATGTCGACTACGTCGGGTCCTGGGGCCCGATGATCCTCGGCCACAGCCACCCGGACGTGCTCGATGCGGTGCGCAAGCAGCTCGAACACGGGCTGTCCTATGGCGCCCCGACTGAAATGGAAACCCAGATGGCCGATCTGGTCTGCTCCATCGTGCCATCGATGGAAATGGTCCGCATGGTCAGCTCCGGCACTGAAGCAACCATGAGCGCTATCCGTCTGGCCCGTGGTTTCACTGGCCGCGACAGCATCATCAAGTTTGAAGGCTGCTACCACGGCCACTCCGACAGCCTGCTGGTCAAGGCCGGTTCCGGCGCACTGACCCAAGGCGTGCCAAGCTCTGCGGGCGTACCCGCAGCATTTGCCAAACACACCCTGACCTTGCCGTTCAACGACATCGGTGCAGTCGAGCAAATGCTCAGCGAAGTCGGTCAGGAAGTGGCCTGCATCATTGTCGAGCCAGTGGCTGGCAACATGAACTGCGTACCACCGGCGCCGGGCTTCCTCGAAGGCCTGCGCACGCTCTGCGACAAACATGGCGTGGTGCTGATTTTCGACGAAGTGATGACCGGTTTCCGCGTCGCCCTCGGTGGCGCCCAGGCGCACTACGGTGTGACCCCGGACCTGAGCACATTCGGCAAGATCATTGGTGGCGGCATGCCGGTGGGCTGCTTTGGTGGCAAACGCGAAATCATGTCGCACATCGCCCCGCTGGGCCCGGTCTACCAGGCCGGCACTCTCTCCGGCAACCCGCTAGCCATGGCTGCGGGCCTGACCACCTTGCGTCTGATCAGCCGTCCGGGCTTCCACGCAGAGCTGAGCGACTACACCAGTCGTCTGCTTGACGGCCTGCAACAACGCGCCGACGCAGCCGGTATTCCGTTCGTGACCACTCAGGCCGGCGGCATGTTCGGGCTGTACTTCAGCGCCGCCGACGACATCGTGACCTTCGATGACGTCATGTCCAGCGACGCCAGCCTGTTCAAACGCTTCTTCCACCTGATGCTCGAAGGTGGCGTTTACCTGGCGCCGAGTGCCTTTGAAGCCGGTTTCACCTCAATTGCCCATGGCGACGCTGAACTGAAACTGACCCTGGATGCTGCTGAGCGTGCTTTTGCTGCTTTGAAATAAGCCGTCCCACCTGACGCCGCTTAGGTGGCGTCAGGTTTTCCAAAACCTTTACCTCCCTTTTTCGCCCTTTAAAGCACAAAATCTCCTACAAACCGGGAGATATCGGGCCGCGCAGCAGAAAAACGAGTAAAGACTTTGTAAGGATGGCCCTGCTTATTTCATAATGCGCGCTTATTGGATCCCTCGATGGGTCCACGCGCCCCTCAGAGGTAAGTCGATTCCCATGAACCGCACCGGCCGCACCCTTGCATTGGGCTGCCTGTTGCTCCTTCAGCCCCTGCTCGCGCAAGCACAAGCAGGCGGCAACTCGTTGTTGATCCCAGCGATGGGTCGCTGCACCCTCAATACTCAGCCGCAAGACTTGTCAGAGGCACTCGCCGCCTGCCAGAAAGCGTCGGATACCGGGGATGCGGAAGCACAATACGAGTTGGGTGAATTCTATTACGAAGGCAAAAATGCGCCGCGTGACCTCAATCAAGCCCTGAGCTACTTCGAGAAAGCCTCTCTGCAAGGCCATGCCCAGGCGCAATTCAAACTCGGCACCATGTTTTTCCACGGCGAAGGCGTTCCGGCCAATAACGTTCAGGCGTATATCGTACTGAAAATGGCGGCGGTCAATGGCGCCGAGGATGCACTGGACACTGCCGACGAAGTCGCCGAACACATGAAGCGTGACGAACTGGAAGTCGCGACCCAGGTGTTGGGACAGATTTTCCGCAAATACCTGCTGGAACTGCAAAGCGCCGACGGGCGCTCGCCTTTCTCACCGCTGCCTTAAGTTCTGCATCGACTTTTCTGACGCCATCGCGAGCAAGCTCGCTCCTACAGGTTTTGCGCTGCCCCTGTAGGAGCAGCCGGTCGACGCTCGATTGCTCGCGATAGGAGCGACTCGGTCTTGTGTAGTGTTACTTCTCCGGCATCGGCATCGGAAACGGCATGACGTTGCTCATACCGCGGGCTTCGCTGATCTTTGGCGTGCCCAGGCGCTCGACTTCATCGATGCGCACGATCGAATGCATTGGCACAAAACTGCGTACCACGCCTTCGAACTGCGCCTTGAGCTTTTCTTCGCCAGGGTCGACGACCAGCTGTGTGCGCTCGCCAAAGACGAACTCTTCCACTTCCAGGAAGCCCCACAGATCACTTTGATAGATCTGCTTGGCGTACATTTCGAACACCTGGCCCTGGTTGAGGAAAATCACCTTGTAGATTGGAGCTTCACGTTTGGTCATGGTGGGCGGGTAACACATCGGGGGATATAAAAGAGGGCGCAAACTATAGCATAGCCACCGGACGCGCAACGGTAGGAACCTTGACGCATGTTCCCTATAATGTGCGGTTCTTTGAACCACTTGATGAACCCCCATGGCCAAGAAGCTTTACATCGAAACCCACGGTTGCCAGATGAACGAGTACGACAGCTCGCGCATGGTCGATCTGCTGGGTGAACATCAGGCCCTGGAAGTCACCGCCCGCGCCGAAGACGCGGACGTTATCCTGCTCAATACTTGCTCTATCCGCGAGCGCGCCCAGGATCGGGTGTACTCCCAACTCGGCCGCTGGCGCGAGCTGAAACTGGCCAACCCGGACATGGTGATCGCCGTCGGTGGTTGTGTGGCCAGCCAGGAAGGTGCGGCAATTCGCGACCGCGCGCCCTATGTCGACGTAGTCTTCGGCCCACAGACCCTGCACCGTCTGCCGGAAATGATCGACGCCGCGCGCCGCACCAAGCTGCCGCAAGTTGACGTCTCGTTCCCGGAAATCGAGAAGTTCGATCATCTGCCAGAACCCCGCGTCGACGGTCCCAGCGCCTACGTCTCGGTGATGGAAGGCTGCAGCAAGTACTGCACATTCTGCGTGGTGCCTTATACCCGTGGCGAAGAAGTCAGCCGCCCGTTTGACGATGTGCTGGCCGAAATCATCCACCTGGCCGAAAACGGTGTACGTGAAGTCACCTTGCTTGGGCAAAACGTTAACGGCTATCGCGGCCAGACCCATGACGGTCGCCTGGCGGACCTTGCCGAACTGATCCGCGTAGTCGCCGCCGTCGACGGTATCGAACGTATTCGTTACACCACTTCGCACCCACTGGAGTTCTCCGACAGCCTGATCCAGGCTCATGCCGAAGTGCCAGAGTTGGTCAAACACCTGCATTTGCCGGTGCAATCAGGCTCGGACCGCATTTTGGCGGCGATGAAGCGCAACCACACCGCGCTGGAATACAAATCCAAACTGCGCAAGTTGCGGGCTGCTGTGCCAGGCATCTGCATCAGTTCGGACTTCATCGTCGGCTTCCCCGGCGAGACCGAAAAAGATTTCGAGCAGACCATGAAGCTGATCGAAGACGTCGGTTTCGACTTTTCCTACTCATTCGTCTACAGCCAGCGCCCGGGCACCCCGGCGGCTGATTTGGCCGACGAGACTCCGGAAGAGCTGAAGAAAGAACGCCTGAACGCCCTGCAACATCGACTCAACCAGCAAGGCTTCGAGATCAGCCGACAAATGGTCGGTTCGACCCAGCGCATTCTGGTGACCGATTATTCGAAGAAGGACCCGGGTGAACTGCAGGGTCGCACCGAGAATAATCGTATCGTCAACTTCCGCTGCGACAATCCGCAGCTGATCGGGCAGTTCGCCGATGTGCATATCGATGCCGCACAGCCGCACTCGCTTCGTGGTTCTTTGATTATGTAGGAGCGAGGCTTGCCCGCGATGGGGGCGCCGCGAGCTGTCAGAAGCACCGCGTCATCGTTCATCGCGGGCAAGCCCGGCTCCCACAGGGACCGCGCCAGCCTTGAATAGACATCGGTTGTTTAAGTGCTTTCGCACGTAGCCCACTGGCGCTATCCTTGATTTCATCTCCATTGCCCCAGGGCGGCTAAAAGCGACCTTGAACGCACCCATAGAACCACATCGTTTCATCCTCGAGCCCGTTGAGGCTCGCCGCTTCGCCAATCTGTGCGGGCAATTCGACGAGCATCTGCGCTTGATCGAACAACGCCTGAGCGTCGAGATCCGCAACCGCGGAAACCAGTTCGAACTGATCGGCGAACCCAAACACACCACCTCTGCGGAAAACATCCTGCGCCGCCTGTACCGGGAAACCAAAGGTACCCAGCTGTCGCCGGACACGGTTCACCTGTTCCTGCAGGAATCGGCCGTGGAAGAGCTGGACAACCATCCATCCGCGGAACCCTCCGTCGCACTGCGTACCAAAAAAGGCATGATTCGTCCTCGCGGCGCGAATCAGCAGCGCTATGTGAAGGAGATTCTCGGCAACGACATCAACTTTGGTATCGGCCCGGCCGGTACCGGCAAGACCTATCTGGCGGTTGCCTGTGCGGTGGACGCTTTGGAGCGCGAGCAAGTACGCCGCATCCTGCTGGTGCGTCCAGCGGTTGAAGCGGGCGAAAAACTCGGCTTCCTGCCCGGCGATCTGGCACAGAAAATCGACCCGTACCTGCGTCCGCTGTATGACGCACTGTACGAAATGCTTGGCTTCGAACACGTTGCCAAACTGATTGAACGTCAAGTGATCGAGATCGCGCCGCTGGCCTACATGCGCGGACGAACGCTGAACAACAGCTTCATCATTCTCGACGAAAGCCAGAACACCACTGTTGAGCAGATGAAGATGTTCCTGACGCGGATCGGCTTTGGCTCAACCGCGGTCATCACCGGCGACATCACCCAGATCGACTTGCCCAAGGGCACCAAGTCCGGGCTGATCCATGTGATCGACGTGCTCAAGGAAGTGCCGGGCATCAGTTTTACCCACTTCACCTCCAGAGACGTGGTGCGCCATCCGTTGGTGCAACGCATCGTCGAAGCCTACGAGCGTTTCGAAAGCCGTGCTGAAGCCGAGCCAGCCAAGTTTGCCTCTGCAAAGGACAACCGCCGCGATGCTTGAGCTTGATCTGCAACTGGCAACCGATGCTCCTGCCCCCAGCGAAGCCGAGTTCCGCCAATGGTGCGAGCTGGCCCTGCGACAGCGCACTGCCGATTCCGAACTGACCATCCGTTTGGTCGACGAGGCTGAAGGCCGGGAGTTGAACCACACCTGGCGGCAGAAGGATTACGCTACCAACGTATTGTCCTTTCCGGCCGATGTGCCGGACGAACTGCTGGACATCCCACTGCTCGGAGATCTGGTGATCTGCGTGCCTGTGGTCGTCCGCGAGGCGGCCGAACAAGGCAAGGAACTCAACGCCCACTGGGCGCACCTAGTCATTCATGGCTGCTTGCATCTGCTTGGTTACGACCATATAGATGACGATGAAGCCGAAGAAATGGAAGCACTGGAACGAACGTTGCTTGCTGAACTGGGTCATCCTGATCCGTATGCAGACGACGAAACCGAACACCATCCAATCGTAACAACAAAGGATTTAGAGTAATCGCTATGAGCGAAGACCGATCGAGCAACGGGCAAAAGTCCTGGCTGGGTAAACTGACCCAAGCTTTTGCCCACGAGCCGAAAAACCGTCAGGAGCTGCTGGAGCTGCTGCGCGAAGCCCATCAGAACAAGTTGCTGGACAGCGAAGCGCTGGCCATCGTCGAAGGCGCCATCCAGGTCGCTGACCTGCAAGTACGGGACATCATGGTTCCGCGCTCGCAGATGGTCAGCATCAAGGCGACCCAGACACCCCGCGAGTTCCTCCCGGCGGTCATCGATTCCGCGCACTCGCGCTATCCGGTGATTGGCGAAAGCCACGACGACGTCATGGGCGTCTTGCTGGCCAAGGATCTGCTGCCGCTGATCCTCAAGGAAAACGGCGACAGCTTCAACGTCAAGGATTTGCTGCGTCCGGCGACCTTCGTCCCCGAGTCCAAGCGCCTGAACGTGCTGCTGCGCGAATTTCGCGCCAACCATAACCACATGGCCATCGTCATCGACGAGTACGGCGGCGTGGCGGGTCTGGTGACCATTGAAGACGTGCTGGAACAGATCGTCGGCGATATCGAAGACGAGCACGACGTCGAGGAAGACAGCTATATCAAGCCACTGCCCAGTGGTGACTTCCTGATCAAGGCGCTGACCCCGATCGAAAACTTCAACGAGTTTTTCGACAGCGAATTCTCTGACGATGAATTCGATACTGTCGGAGGCCTGGTGATGAGTGCGTTCGGGCATTTGCCTAAACGTAATGAAATCACCGAAATTGGCGCCTATCGCTTCCGCATTCTGAATGCCGATAGCCGCCGGATTCATCTGCTGCGCCTGACCCCTATTGCACGCTAAGGATTGAAATGCGTTGGATCACCCGCCCCGGCTGGCCCGGTAACCTGCTGGCCGTGGCGGCCGGTGCAATCACCACACTGGCGTTGGCGCCGTTCGATATCTGGCCACTGGCATTGCTGGCGGTCGGCTTCTTCTATGCCGGTTTGCGTGAACTGAGCCCACGTCAGGCCTTGGGCCGTGGCTGGTGTTTCGGTTTCGGCCTGTTTGGCGCCGGCACCAGCTGGATCTACTACAGCATTCACAACTTTGGCGGTGCTTCGGTGCTGCTGGCCGGGTTGCTGATGCTGGCCTTCACCGCTGCGATTGCCTGGTTCTTTGCCCTACCCGCCTGGATTTGGGCGCGCTGGCTGCGCCGCAACGAAGCACCTCTGGCCGACGCCCTGGCCTTTGCCGCCCTGTGGCTGGCCCAGGAAGCGTTCCGCGGCTGGTTCCTGACCGGCTTTCCTTGGCTGTATTCCGGCTACAGCCAGCTCGACGGCCCACTGGCCGGGCTCGCGCCACTGGGTGGCATGTGGCTGATCTCCTTCACCCTGGCCCTGACCGCCGCGCTGCTGTACAACCTGCCGCGATTGATCAAGACCGGTCGTACAGTGTTCATCGTTGCCGGTCTGTTGCTGCTAGTCGGCCCTTGGGCTATCGGCATGGCGCTCAAAGGTCATGCCTGGACCAGCCCTGCCGGTGATCCACTGACGGTTGCGGCGATTCAGGGCAATATCGAACAAAGCATGAAGTGGGACCCGGAGCAGTTGAACGCACAACTGGCGCTGTACCGCGACATGAGCTTCAGTTCCAAGCGTGTGGATTTGCTCATCTGGCCAGAAACCGCCATTCCGGTCCTGAAGGAATCGGCCGAAGGTTATCTGAGCATGCTTGGCAACTTCGCCGCAGAGCGTAAATCCGCGCTGATCACCGGCGTCCCGATCCGTCAGGAGGTGCGTCATGAAAAGCGCTACTTCAACGGCATCACCGTGGTCGGCGAAGGTGACGGCACTTACCTGAAACAGAAATTGGTGCCGTTTGGCGAGTACGTGCCGTTGCAGGACTTGCTGCGCGGGCTTATCGCCTTCTTCAATCTGCCGATGTCAGACTTCGCCCGCGGCCCGGCCGATCAACCGTTGCTGCAAGCGAAGGGTTATCAGATTGCGCCGTTCATCTGCTATGAAGTGGTGTACCCGGAATTCGCAGCCAGCCTTTCGGCCCGCAGCGACCTTCTGCTGACCATTAGCAATGACACTTGGTTCGGCACCTCCATCGGCCCGCTGCAGCACTTGCAGATGGCACAGATGCGCGCCCTGGAAGCGGGACGCTGGATGATTCGCGCCACTAACAACGGCGTCACAGGTTTGATCGACCCATTTGGCAAGATCACCGTGCAGATCCCACAATTCGAACGCGGCATCCTCTACGGCGAAGTGGTGCCAATGCACAACCTGACGCCTTACCTACAATGGCGTTCGTGGCCGCTGATCATTCTGTGCGTGCTGTTATTTGGTTGGGCGCTACTGGCCAGCCGTATTGCCAAAACGGTTTAACACCCGGAGTTTGGGTCACCATAAAAAGATCGTCCGAACGCGGTTCGGACGATCTTTTAACTTTCAGCGGTAAAACAACGAATAACCGACCTGCCCCACCGCCTCATTAAGCAACTGCCCGCTCTGCCAAATCGACTGGAACTCCGGCATCCAGCCACCGAACGGCCGAGCATTATCAACACCCAAAAAGCCTACCGGCGCCGCCACCACGGTGAAACCCGCCCGTTCGAAACTCCAGACTGAACGCGGCATATGCCAGGCCTGGGTCACCACAACCACCCGTTTGATGCCCAGCGGCACAAGCACCTCAGCGCTGAACTGAGCGTTCTCCCAGGTCGTGCTACTGCGCCCTTCCTGCCAACGGACCGTCACACCAAAATCATCCTGCATAGACTCGGCCATCATTGCCGCCTCAGTGGGCGGCGTTCCGTAATGCAAACCACCACTGGTCAACACCGGCAAGCCTGAAGCTTTGGCCAGGCGGGCCGCATAGCGTTCGCGCTCCAACCCCACGCCAGTCGGCTGGTCAGAGCCCCAGGCCGGATCGCCCCGCTCTCGGCCCGAGCCCAATACCACAATCGCATCCGCGCGCTCGGCCAAGTTCGCCCATTCGTTACGGGCCAGCGGTGGCTCGCGCTCAAGCGCTTGGGCACTCCATTCCACGACAATCGGTAAACTCATCAACCAAAAACCGCCAACCCCCAGCGCAAAGCACACGCCCGCCAAGCGGGGCCGGGAGCGACGAAACCACCAGGCGACCAGAAACAACAGCAAAAAAATGCCGGGAGGTAAAAGAAGTTGTTTAACGAAATAACGAAAAGGCATCGAGCATCTCCAAAGATGCCCGAAGCCTAAGTGGGTTGAAGAAAAGCAACAACAAATGTTGAAGGCATTTCAATCGAAAGACCTGAATATGTGACGTCCTGCAAAGTGCCTGACTGGGCGGCATACTCCTATTTGAACTGTAGGGACCGAATCTTTACCGCGTCCCCGCCAGGTGCCTTGCCCCTCAACCAGATGATATTGGCTGAATGTGGTGCTTCTTTATGTTTTACAGCTTCCAACACGTTTGAATATCCCTCACGTATGCTGCGGTCCAGGTAAGCCTTGATCAACTCAAACTCAGCGCGACTCAAACCACGTAACTCCAACTCGACAGGACGCTCATCGCGCAACCGGCCTGCGGTTTTTGCCGCATCTAAGGCCATACCAAGACGGTCGATCAGCCGTTCATACAACTCGGGTTTTGTTACTTTTCGCTGCGACTCAACCATCCGCTCACCTCATTGAACATAAGACTCACTCCCCTTTTAGAGCTTAGTCCCGCTGAGGAAACCGGCCTGTTGCCGCGACCAACGGCCCCGGGGGCGCCGCTGGGTGCAATCAGGGTTTCCCTCGGTAGAGCGCGGTCATGTATGCTACGGCGCTTCCTGTAACTCCACTTCCAGCGCGACTGGGCACCGAAAACGCCACATTTGGCGTCGTCACCGTCCAGCGTCACCTTGAAGAGGATTAGGCCACCCCTATTCAGTTCAAAAGTAGCCATGCACGAACAATATCAGCCCCGTGAAATCGAAGCCGCCGCCCAGTCGTTCTGGGACGAGCAAAAGTCCTTTGAAGTCAGTGAACAACCAGGCAAGGAGACGTTCTACTGCCTGTCGATGTTCCCTTACCCCAGCGGCAAGCTACACATGGGGCATGTGCGCAACTACACCATCGGCGACGTGATCTCGCGCTATCAGCGCATGCAAGGCAAAAACGTCCTGCAACCCATGGGTTGGGACGCCTTCGGCATGCCGGCAGAAAACGCCGCGATGAAAAACAACGTCGCGCCGGCCAAGTGGACTTACGAGAACATTGCCTACATGAAGACCCAGCTGCGAAGCCTGGGCCTGGCGGTCGACTGGTCGCGCGAAGTCACCACCTGCAAACCTGATTACTATCGTTGGGAACAATGGCTGTTCACTCGCCTGTTCGAAAAAGGTGTGATCTACCGCAAGAACGGCACCGTCAACTGGGACCCGGTGGACCAGACCGTTCTGGCCAACGAACAGGTGATCGACGGTCGCGGCTGGCGCTCTGGCGCGCTGATCGAGAAGCGCGAAATCCCGATGTACTACTTCAAGATCACCGCCTACGCGGATGAGTTGCTGGAGAGTCTCGACGATTTGCCGGGCTGGCCTGAACAAGTCAAAACCATGCAGCGCAACTGGATTGGTAAATCCCGCGGCATGGAAGTGCAGTTCCCTTACGACCAGGCCTCCATCGGTGAAGCCGGCGCACTGAAAGTCTTCACCACCCGTCCGGACACCCTGATGGGCGCGACCTACGTCGCAGTGGCCGCCGAACATCATCTGGCGACCCTGGCCGCGAAAGGCAACCCTGAGCTGCAAGCCTTCATCACTGAATGCAAAGGCGGCAGCGTGGCGGAAGCCGACGTCGCGACCCAAGAGAAGAAAGGCCTGCCGACTTCGCTGTTCGTAGAGCACCCACTGACCGGCGAAAAACTGCCAGTGTGGGTCGCCAACTACGTCCTCATGCACTACGGCGACGGTGCGGTAATGGCCGTACCGGCACACGACGAGCGCGATTTCGAGTTCGCCACCAAGTACAACCTGCCAATCAAATCCGTGGTGCGCACAAGCGCAGGCGACACCAACCCGTCGCCATGGCAAGACGCCTACGGCGAACATGGCACGCTGATCAATTCCGGCGAGTTCGATGGCCTGGACTTCGAAGGCGCCTTCGATGCCATGGAAGTCGCACTGATCAAGAAAAACCTCGGCGCCTCGCGCACCCAGTTCCGCCTGCGCGACTGGGGCATCAGCCGCCAGCGCTACTGGGGCTGCCCGATCCCGATCATTCACTGCGACACCTGCGGTGATGTGCCGGTTCCGGAAGATCAACTGCCGGTCGTATTGCCGGAAGACGTCGTACCGGATGGCGCTGGTTCGCCACTGGCGCGCATGCCCGAGTTCTACGAGTGCAGCTGCCCGAAATGCGGCCAGCCTGCCAAGCGTGAAACCGACACCATGGACACCTTCGTCGAGTCCTCGTGGTACTACGCCCGCTACGCCTCGCCGCACTATGCAGGTGGCCTGGTGGAAAAATCCGCGGCCGACCACTGGTTGCCGGTGGATCAATACATCGGCGGTATCGAACACGCGATTCTTCACCTGCTGTACGCGCGCTTCTTCCACAAGCTGATGCGCGACGAAGGCCTGGTGAGTTCCAACGAACCGTTCAAGAATCTGCTGACCCAGGGCATGGTGATCGCCGAGACTTACTATCGTCGCGAAGCCAACGGTGCCTACACCTGGTTCAACCCGGCGGACGTCGAACTCGAACGCGACAGCAAGGCCAAGGTTATCAGCGCCAAGCTGATCGCAGATGGCCTGCCGGTGGAAATCGGCGGCACCGAGAAGATGGCCAAGTCCAAGAACAACGGCGTCGACCCACAGTCGATGATTGACCAGTTCGGCGCAGACACCTGCCGCCTGTTCATGATGTTCGCCTCGCCGCCCGACATGAGCGCGGAATGGTCGGACTCCGGCGTAGAAGGTTCGCACCGTTTCCTCAAGCGCGTCTGGCGCCTGGCTCAAGCCCACGTGACTCAGGGCCTGCCGGGCAAACTGAACATCGCCAGCCTGAACGACGAGCAGAAAGCCATTCGCCGCTCTATCCATCAGGCCATCAAGCAAGCCAGCCACGACGTCGGCCAGAACCACAAATTCAACACCGCCATCGCTCAGGTGATGACGCTGATGAACGTGTTGGAAAAAGCCCCTCAAGGCACCGATCAGGATCGCGCATTGCTGCACGAAGGTCTGGAAACCGTCACTCTGCTGTTGGCGCCGATCACCCCACACATCAGCCATGAACTGTGGAACCAGCTGGGCCACAACGACGCGGTCATTGATGCTACCTGGCCAGCGCTGGATGACAGCGCACTGGTGCAGGACAGCCTGCAGCTTGTCATTCAAGTGAATGGCAAGCTGCGTGGTCATATTGAAATGCCTGCCAGCGCCAGCCGCGAAGAAGTAGAAGCCGCCGCCCGGACCAATGAAAACGTGCTGCGCTTCACCGAAGGCCTGACTATTCGTAAAGTGATCGTAGTGCCCGGCAAACTGGTCAATATCGTCGCTAGCTAATTGGATCAGGCGCCAGGTCGCTGACCTGGCGCCGAGCAAAACCTCCGGGGCCGCACAGTCGGCCCACATGGTTTCAAGGGGAGCATCAAGATGATCAAACGCAATCTGCTGGTTATGGGCCTCGCTGTACTGCTGAGCGCCTGCGGCTTCCAGCTGCGCGGTACCGGTTCCACCGAGCTCGCCATCACAGAGCTCGACCTGAGTGCCCGTAACGCCTATGGCGAGACCATCACACAACTGCGTCAGGTACTGGAGAGCAGCGGTGTCAAAGTCTACGCTGGCGCCCCTTATAAGCTGGCGCTGACGGATGAGCAGGAAAACCAACGCTCCCTCAGCTATGCCGGTGCCGGGCGCTCGGCCGAATACGAGCTGACCACCGTGCTGTACTACGAAATTCAGGGCCACGACAACCTGCCGTTAATCAGTGACAAGCTGCAAGTGCAGAAGGTATTCCTCCACGACGGCAACAACCTGGTAGGTTCCGACCAGGAAGCGGACCTGGTGCGCAAGGAAATGCGTCGTGACCTCGTGCAGCGCATGGTGCTGCGCCTGCAGCAGATGAGCCCGACACAGCTGGATCAATTGCAGCGAACCGCTGCTGCCAAAGCCAAGGCTGACGCCGACGCACTGGACGCGGCACAAAAGGCTGAAGCGGAAACACCTCGCCAATCGCCCCTGCAGTTGCAGAACCAGTAAGCCTTACGGGGTGCTCAAGCGCCCCGTTCGCCTCTTCTTATGAAACTCGCCCCCGCCCAACTCGCTAAACACCTGCAAGGTAACCTTGCGCCTGTGTACATCATCAGTGGCGATGACCCACTGCTGTGCCAGGAAGCCGCCGATGCCATCCGTTCTGCTGCCCGCCAGCAAGGCTTCGATGAGCGTCAAGTGTTCAGTGCCGACGCCAGCTTCGATTGGGGCACGCTGCTGCAAGCGGGTGCCAGCATGTCGCTGTTCGCCGAAAAACGCATATTGGAACTGCGCCTGCCTTCCGGCAAGCCCGGTGACAAAGGTGCCGCTGCGTTCATTGAATACTGCTCACGTCCTGCCGAAGACACCCTGCTGTTGATCAGCCTGCCCAAGCTCGACGGCAGCGCCCAGAAAACCAAGTGGGGCAAAGCGCTGATCGAAGGTCAGCAAACCCAGTTCGTGCAGATCTGGCCGGTGGATGCCAACCAGTTGCCACAATGGATTCGTCAACGCCTGTCTCAGGCCGGCCTCACGGCCAGCCAGGACGCTGTCGAACTGATTGCGGCGCGCGTGGAAGGCAATCTGTTGGCCGCAGCTCAGGAAATCGAAAAGCTCAAACTGATGGCCGAAGGTGGTCAGATCACCATCGATACGGTGCAAGCCGCGGTCGCCGACAGTGCACGCTTTGATGTTTTCGGGCTGATGGATGCGATTCTCAACGGTGAAGCCGCCCACGCCTTGCGCATGCTCGAAGGTCTGCGCGGTGAGGGCGTCGAACCGCCGGTGATTCTCTGGGCCCTGGCCCGAGAGCTGCGCCTGCTGGCCAACCTGTCGCTGCAATACAGCCAAGGGGTGCCGCTGGACAAAGCCTTCAGCCTGGCGCGTCCGCCGGTCTGGGATAAGCGCAAGCCGCTGATGAGCAAAGCCCTGCAACGCCACTCAGCCCAACGCTGGGGGCAATTGCTGCTCGATGCCCAGCGTATCGATGCACAGATCAAAGGCCAGGCCGCAGGCTCTCCGTGGATGAGTCTGAGTCGGTTGTCGTTGTTGATGGCAGGTCAACGGTTGACGCTGCCTGCCGAGTAAGTCTTTCGACCGCATAACGGCCATTCGCGGGCAAACGAAGCGTTGCCCGCGAAAACGGTCGAAAGATCCTACACATTGCAGGGGCTGGACAGAATCTCGACTCTGTCCGATGATCTGCACCGCATACCCCCTCACGAGCGAGATCTCACCATGAGCAATAAGCCATCAACGCATGGCCCCAACAAGGCCAAATCCATCATCGCCCAGCCATTGTTCCGCAGCCGTCAGGAACGAGCCGGCAAAGGCAAAGGCAGCTACCGCCGCGAAGCCTTCCAGTCTAAAAGCTGGGAGGCTTCTTACTTTCTGGCTGCTTAAAGCAGATACCCCCCTCGGCGTGATAAGGTCGACACCTGATTCGTATTTTCTGGACCTGTGCATGCCCTTTTGTATTTCCCGTCGTTGGCACTTACGCCAACTGATCGCTGCCTCCAGCCTTATTCTGTTAGTCGCCTGCGCGGAAAAACCGACCGCCGCCGACGCCCAACCGCTCCAGACCGCTCCTGCCGTCTCCGCTCCCGCCGTCACTCCTCCAATTGTCCCGACTGGCGATGATCTGGATATTCAGCCAACGCAGACTTTTGCCGAATGGCTGGCTGCCTTTCGCAAAGATGCTCTGGCCGCTGGCATCAGCCCGACACTTTTCGACCGGGCGTTTGCTGGCGTCACGCCGGACATGAGCGTGATCCGCGCCGACCGCAGCCAACCAGAATTTGCCCGTCCGGTCTGGGAATACCTCGACGGCGCCCTCTCCGCCCTGCGTGTACGCAAGGGCCAAGGGCTGCTCTACCAATATGCCGGGATCTTGCAGAACATCGAGCAACGTTATGGCGTTGATCGCCAGGCGTTGGTAGCGGTCTGGGGTATGGAAAGTAACTTCGGCAGCTTCCAGGGTGACAAGTCGGTGATCCGCTCACTGGCGACCCTGGCCTACGAAGGCCGACGGCCGGAGTTTGCCCATACCCAATTGCTGGCCGCTCTGCAGATTCTCCAGCAGGGTGATATCGAGCCCGAGAAAATGCTCGGTTCCTGGGCGGGCGCCATGGGGCAAACCCAGTTCATCCCGACCACCTACCTCACCCACGCGGTCGACTTCGACGGTGATGGTCGGCGCGATATCTGGGGCAGCCCGGCCGACGCCCTGGCCTCGACCGCTCACTACCTGCAAAGCTCGGGCTGGCAGAAGGGTCAGCCTTGGGGGTTCGAAGTTCAACTGGTGAACGGTTTCGACTATGCGCTGGCCGATGGCTCGATCCGCAAGACAGTTGCCGAGTGGATGCAGCTAGGACTCAAACTGCCCAACGGTGCGAGCGTGCCAGCCGGCTCCGAACAACTGTCCGCGGCCCTGTTGCTGCCAGCCGGTTATCGCGGCCCGGCGTTCCTGGTCCTCGACAACTTCCGCGCCATTCTCAAGTACAACAATTCGTCGTCTTATGCCTTGGCTGTAAGCCTGTTGTCCGAGCGTTTTAGCGGTGCTGGCCTGATCAGCGGCGAATGGCCGAAAGATGACCTGCCGTTGAGCCGCTCCGAGCGGATCGAGCTGCAAAGCCTGCTGAGCACCAACAACTACGACGCAGGTAATGCCGACGGAATCATCGGCGCCAATACCCGTAAGGCGATTCGCAGCGCACAGCAGTATTTTGGTTGGCCGGCTGATGGCTATCCGACGCATAAGCTGCTGGAGAGTTTGCGTAATCGTTAAAGCAAAAATCGTCCGAACGCGGCCCGAACCTGCGGCAGCTCCTACGCCGACCACGCTCACCAGACTTCTGTGTGAACGTAATACCGTAGGAGCTGCCGCAGGTTCGGGCCGCGTTCGGACGATCTTTTCTGCTATACCCACGCCCTCGCATGGGAGTGATGGTCTACGAACGAACCACCACATCCTGCTCTAGCACCAACTCTTGAGCCCCTGCATCCAGCCTGACCATCGCCCCCATCGGCAGGGTCAGGTTCGGATCACAGTGCCCGCTACGCCAACCGGCGAGTACTGGAATCTGTAGCGGTTCGAAGGTTTGCTTGAGCAACACCGCCAGCGCCTGCTCATCCACCCCGGCAATGTCCCCCACCAAGACCCCACAGAGCTTGCTCAGCTTGCCGGCCAGCCTTAGATGGGTCAGTAGACGGTCGATGCGGTACAGCGGCTCGTTGATGTCCTCGATGAACAGAATGATACCGTCGGCATCGATCTCGTAAGGCGTGCCCAGGGTGCCTGCAATCATTGAGAGATTGCCTCCCTGCAAGCGACCGCGCGCGATGCCCGGCACAATCGTGGTCAATGGATAAGCCTGCGGGTGGCTCAATACACTCCCGGACTGCAACTCTCCTCTGAGCATGCCGAGCAACGAGGATTCTGTAGGCTGCTGTTTATCGCCCAGCAGATCGGCGTTGAGCATCGGCCCATGAAAGGTCACGAAACCTGCATAACGACTGATCGCCAGGTGCAACGCGGTGATATCGCTGTAACCCACAAAAGGCTTGGCATTGCAGCGCAGCAGGTCGAAATCGATCCGGTCCAGCAAGCGCGGGCTTCCGTAACCACCACGCAGGCAAAGGATCGCGTCGATGCTACTGTCGGCAAACGCTGCGTGCAAGTCGTTCAAGCGAACCTCATCGCTTCCGGCAAGGTAGCCGTCAGTCTGTTCGACGCCGGGAAAGATACGCAGGGTGTAGCCCCTGGTTTGCATCCATTGAGCGGCCTTCCCGGTATCCAGCGCCGCCGGACCTGCTGGGGCGATCAAGCCGATCACTCCATTGGATGGCAATGCGGGCACTGGCACGTGATCGCAGGTCTTATCTGTTGATCGAATCGTCATCCATGGTTCTCCCTGCGTGAATTCTTCAACGCACAGTAGACACGAAAGCTTGCAAATAGAAGGGGATGAGCAGTCACAGGACGTGAAGAAAAAGGTGCTGAGTTCAGTAGTGCGCTGTTTTGCACCTCTGAAAAACCAAGCCACCCGCAGGAATGAAGATTCCTGCGGGTGGTCTGGATCAGGACATCAAGCTGGCTTTAACCAGTTTTGCCTGTTCGTCAGCATGGTACGAAGAACGCACCAGCGGACCGGATGCAACGTTCTTGAAGCCCATTTTGTAGCCTTCTTCGGCAAACCAGGCGAACACGTCAGGGTGCACGAAGCGCTGAACCGGCAAGTGGCTGCGCGACGGTTGCAGGTACTGACCAAGGGTCAGCATATCGATGTCGTGTTCGCGCATGCGCTTCATGACTTCGATGACTTCTTCGTCGGTCTCGCCCAGGCCAAGCATCAGGCCAGATTTGGTCGGAATATGCGGCATCATTTGCTTGAACTTCTGCAGCAATGTCAGCGACCACTGGTAATCCGAACCCGGACGCGCAGCCTTGTACAGACGCGGCACGGTTTCCAGGTTGTGGTTGAACACATCTGGCGGCTCGGCGGCGGTGATTTCCAGCGCCACGTCCATCCGGCCACGGTAGTCCGGGACCAGGGTTTCGAGCTGTACGTTTGGCGACAGCAGGCGGATTTCGCGGATGCAGTCGGCAAAGTGCTGGGCACCGCCATCACGCAGGTCGTCGCGGTCAACCGAAGTGATCACCACGTACTTCAAACCCAGATCAGCAATGGCAATGGCCAGGCTTTTCGGCTCGTCGACGTCCAGTGGCTTCGGACGACCGTGGCCGACGTCGCAGAACGGACAGCGACGGGTGCAAATGTCACCCATGATCATGAAGGTCGCGGTACCGCCGGAGAAGCACTCACCCAGGTTCGGGCACGAGGCTTCTTCGCAGACGCTGTGCAACTTGTGTTTGCGCAACAAGGCCTTGATGCGGTCGACTTCCGGGGAAACCGGGATGCGTACGCGAATCCAGTCTGGCTTTTTAGGCAACTCGGTGGTCGGAATGATCTTCACCGGAATGCGCGCGACCTTTTCGGCACCGCGCAACTTAACGCCGGCTTCAACTTTCGGACGGGCGACGCGCTCGGATACATCCAGCGTCGGGATCAGGGTTTGCACAGCGTCTTGCGCAGTAGTCATATCAATCGATTCCGCCCGTTAGGGTCGTCTGCTCAGCATAGTCGAGGTGTTTGACGAGCTGCACGCGCAGCCGGGCACTTACCTCGGCAAATTCAATCGGTCCTGTGTGTTCGCTCAACTGGGTCATCGCCAGCCCGGCGTAGCCACAGGGATTAATACGTCGAAACGGCTCCAGATCCATATCCACGTTCAAGGCCAGGCCGTGAAAGGAGCAACCGTGGCGGATCCGCAGGCCCAGGGAGGCGATTTTCGCTCCGTCGACGTAGACCCCCGGCGCATCGGCCTTGGCCACCGCCGTGACGCCATAACTGGCCAGTAGCTCGATCAGGCACAGCTCCATCCGGCTGACCAATTCGCGCACACCAAACCCCAGCTTGCGCACGTCCAGCAGCAGATAAGCCACCAACTGACCGGGGCCGTGATACGTCACTTGACCGCCGCGGTCCACTTGCACCACCGGAATATCTCCGGGGAGCAGCAAGTGCTCGGCCTTGCCCGCCTGGCCTTGAGTGAAGACCGGCGGATGCTGGACCAGCCAGATCTCGTCGGCAGCCTCAGTGCCACGCTCGTTGGTGAAGCGCTGCATGGCCTGCCAGACCGGTTCGTAAGCCATCTGGCCGAGCTCGCGAAAGCCCAGGGCTTGCGGCATCACAGCACCATGTGTACGAAACCGGTGGCCCGCAACTCGCTGTTAATGTCGTACAGCTGTTCTTGGCCGGTGGCGATGATGTGCAGCTGGATGGTCGTGTACTTGCCGTTGGTACTCTGGCGCTCGGCCAGGGTCTTGTGGTCAACGGTTGCGTGTTTCTCAAGGATCGCGATGATCTTGTCCTTGAAACCGACGCCGGTATCGCCGATCACTTTGATCGGATAATCAGCGCAAGGAAATTCGATTTTTGGCGCCTTTACTTCAGTATCTGTCATGGCGTAACGGCCTCGTAAGCCGTGGCGACGGACATACCCCCCGCTCTAAGTCAGAGCGAGAGGCACGCGGACCACAATAATCAGTTGAACAAGCCGTAGAAGAATAGACGGATGCTATCCCACATGCGGCGGAAGATACCACCTTCGTCGACAGCGTCCAGTGCGATCAAGTCGGCGCTGTGCACGACTTTATCGTCCAGTTTCACTTCGACTTTACCAATCACGTCGCCCTTGGCGATCGGCGCGACCAGTTGCGGATTCATGGTCATGCTTGCAGCAAGTTTCTTCAACTGGCCTTTAGGCAAAGTCATGGTCAGATCTTCAGCCAGACCGGCCTTGACTTGGTTGGTGGTGCCTTTCCAGACCGGAGCCTGAGCCAACTCGGCGCCCTTCTGGTAGAAGGTCTGGGTTTCGAAGAAGCGGAAACCGTAAGTCAGCAGCTTCTGGGTTTCAGCAGCGCGAGCCGTTTCACTGTTGGTGCCGAAGACCACGGCGATCAGACGCTGACCGTCACGCACCGCCGAGGACACCATGCAGTAGCCGGCTTCATCGGTGTGACCGGTTTTCAGACCGTCGACAGTCTTGTCACGCCACAGCAGCAGGTTGCGGTTCGGCTGTTTGATGCCGTTCCAGAAGAACTCTTTCTGCGAGTAGATCGCGTAGTGAGCCGGGTCTTCGTGGATGATTGCACGGGCCAGCAGCGCCATGTCGTGAGCCGACGAGTAGTGCTCCGGGTTTGGCAGACCGGTCGGGTTCATGAAGTGGCTGTTGGTCATGCCCAGATCGGCGACGGTTTTGTTCATCATGTCGGCGAACGCGTCTTCGCTACCGGCGATGTGCTCGGAGAGCGCAACACTGGCGTCGTTGCCCGACTGAATGATGATGCCGTGCAGCAGGTCGCTGACAGTGACCTGAGAGCCAACCTTGATGAACATCCGTGAACCGCCGGTACGCCAGGCGTTCTCGCTGACGGTCACCGGATCGTTTTCACCGATCTGGCCCCGACGGATTTCCAGGGTCGCGATGTAGGCCGTCATCAGTTTGGTCAGGCTCGCCGGTGGCAGGCGCTGGTCCCCATTGTTCTCGACCAGCACGTTACCGCTGCTGGCGTCCATGAGCACATAGGCCTTGGCAGCCAGTTGCGGTGGCGACGGCATCATCTCTGCCGCCCAGGCAGCAGGTGTGATGATCAGCGGGACAAGCAGGCACAGGCGTTTGGCAAAGGTGGTGATGTTCATCCGTCTCTCGAAATTGCTAATGGAAACTTGCCCTCGCGGGCAAAACTATTCTGACAACCGGCCCCCGGTTGTCGCGTGTTCAGTTGCTGACTCTATGGCCCTTCACCGGGCTTTTGTTCTTTGACGAACCAACAACCGGAACCCAACCTTGCGAACAAGGCCAGGCCCTCAATCTGATGTCACTATTCTGCTGTTACTACGCTCGGCTGGCCCAAATTGGCCAATCGCACGCTATTTTGCACTTGCTGGATTTCACCCGGCGTGCCGATCGGCCCCATCCGTACCCGATGTAGCGTTTGTTGATTGCGCACGATCGAGCTGATGAACACCGGAGCTTGCACCATCCCGCTCAGCTTCGATCTCAGCAGCTCTGCAGCGTCCGGGTTGGCGAAGGCGCCCACCTGAAGATACTGGCCAGAGGCTTGTGCAGAAGCGCTTTTTTTTGCATCCATCTGCACCGGCACAACGGCTGCGGCGTGCTGCTGCGGCGGCGGCGTCCATTGCTCGACCGTGCCGGCCGAAGCCGTCAGCACAGGAGCAGCGTTTTGCGCCACTTGCGGTTCGTTGAGCATCAACGGTGCTGGCCGACCACGTTGGGCCCACCACTCTTGCGGGTCAATGCCCTCAACCTTGACCCGCGCGGTGCCGATCTCGGCATAACCGAGCTTCTTGGCTGCCGCGTAAGACAAATCGATGATCCGGTCTGAGTAGAACGGCCCACGATCGTTGACTCGCAGAACCACGCTCTTGTTGTTGCCCAGGTTGGTCACCCGGACATAACTCGGAAGCGGCAGGGTCTTGTGCGCAGCACTCATGCCATACAGGTCATAGACTTCGCCGTTGGCGGTGTTCTGACCGTGAAACTTGGTGCCGTACCAGGAAGCCGTGCCCGAGGCGACATAGTTCTTCGACTCGCTTAACGGGAAGTAGTTTTTGCCCAACACCGTGTATGGGTTGGCCTTGTAGGGGCCTTGGTGCAAGGTTGGTGTGGCGTCCGGGATGCGCGAAACATCGACATCCCACCACGGCGCACCGTCTTTATGGGCGCGGTTGATATCCAGGCCAGGCATTGCGCGAACGGCGGTCGATGATTTCTGCTGCGGTGCGCGGCTGGTCGAACAACTGACCATCAGCAACGACAGCGCGGCGAAAGCCATCAGCTTCAGGGGTTTATGAATCGGCATTGCCCGCATTACTTGACGCCCCGTGCTTGGACCAGCAAATCAGACAGCTGATGCACGGCCATGGCGTACATCACACTGCGGTTATAGCGCGTGATCGCGTAAAAATTGTTCAGACCCATCCAGTATTCTGGACCATTGTCGCCGTCCAGGCGAAAAGCCGTGACCGGCATATCATCGCGCAGCGCATCATGACTCGACCAGCCCAGCGCCCGCAACTCCCCGACCGTTTTGACCGGTTCGATTCCCGGGGTCAAACCCTCGTCAACCTGATCGCCTCGCACAGTGGCCATGCTGACCACCGGCTCGCCGGCGACCCAGCCATGACGTTTGAAGTAGCTGGCAACGCTGCCGATGGCATCGTCAGGGTTGGTCCAGATATTAATGTGACCATCGCCATCGAAGTCCACAGCATAGGCGCGAAAGCTGCTCGGCATGAATTGCGGCAAGCCCATGGCACCAGCGTAAGAACCTTTGAGGGTCAACGGGTCGAGCTGTTCTTCACGGGCCAGGAGCAGAAACTCACGCAATTCTTTGCGGAAGAATTCGGCGCGTGGCGGGTAGTCAAAGCTCAGGGTCGACAAGGCGTCGATCACCCGATAGTTGCCGGTATTGCGGCCGTAGAAGGTTTCAATGCCGATGATCGACACGATCACCTGAGCTGGAACCCCATATTCTTGCTCGGCACGGGCCAGGACAGCTTCGTGTTGACGCCAGAAATCCACACCACGAGCGATGCGCGCGTCGGTGATGAACATCGGGCGGTACTCTTTCCATTGTTTGACCCGCTCGGCAGGCCGGGAAATTGCGTCGAGAATAGATTGTTTGCGCTCGGCTTCGCGGAACACGCCCATCAATTGCTCCCCGGCGAAACCGTAGTCGCGGGTCATTTCACCAACGAATTCGGCCACTTGCGGCGAGCCTTCATAATCGCCGGCCAGCACTTCCTGCGCCGCAACAAGGATGCCTACCAGGCCGACCCACGGAGCGTATCGAGTAGCCCAGCCACGCATTACTTGCATTGAAATCTTCACCTTATTCAAACCTGTGCGATCCACTTACGATGGGTATGGATCGACATCAAAACCCCAAACGCTGACAGCAGTGTCACCAGCGAAGTTCCGCCATAGCTAATAAACGGCAATGGCACCCCTACTACCGGCAACAGGCCACTGACCATACCGATGTTGACGAAAACGTAAACAAAAAACGTCATGGTCAGGCTACCGGCGAGCAATTTGCCGAACAATGTCTGCGCCTGAGCGGTAATCACCAGCCCACGACCGATCAACAGCAAATAAATCAGCAGCAAGGCGCAGATACCCACCAGGCCGAATTCTTCGCCCAGGACCGCGATGATGAAGTCGGTGTGGCTTTCCGGCAAAAAGTCCAGATGGGACTGGGTGCCGAGCAGCCAACCTTTACCGAATACACCGCCTGAGCCGATGGCGGCCTTGGACTGAATGATGTTCCAGCCGGTGCCGAGCGGATCGCTCTCCGGGTCGAGGAAGGTCAGGATCCGCTGCTTTTGGTAGTCATGCATGATGAAAAACCACATAGCGACCGCCACGGGAACAGCGGCGGCGATCACGCTGAGTATCCAGCGCCAGCGCAGGCCACCCATGAACAGCACGAACGCGCCGCCAGCGAGAATCAGCAGCGAAGTCCCGAGGTCGGGTTGGCGCACGATCAGGATGAATGGAACCCCGATCAGCATCAGGCTGATGCCCACATGCTTGAGTTGCGGTGGCAAGGTGCGCTTGGCCAAGTACCAGGCGATGGTCGCCGGCATGATGATTTTCATGAATTCAGAGGGCTGGAAGCGGATCACCCCGGGAATGTTGATCCAGCGCGTGGCGCCCATGGCGTTGTGGCCCATGACGTCCACCACCACCAACAGCACGACACCCAGCACATAGGCCAGTGGCACCCATCGCGCCATGAAGCGAGGCTCAAGCTGAGCGATGACAACCATCGACACCAGACCGATACCAAACGAGGTGGCCTGCTTGATCAGCAGATCCCAACTTTTGCCACTGGCTGAATACAGCACGAACAAACTGCCCGCCGCGAGCGTCAGCAGCAGGATCAGCAAGGGGCCATCAATGTGCATACGCTGCAACAGCGTCGCACGACGACGCATCACATCCTCACTGGAGAGGATGCGATCAAAATTACTCTTCACGGGCCGTAGCCTCCGCGCTTATAGGGCTGGCGAACTCAGGCTTGAGCTGGTGGTCCTGGCCCAGTAGCCAGGCATCCATCACCTGACGCACTACCGGTGCGGCGACGCCGGAACCGGACTCGCCGTTCTCGACCATGACCGCCACTGTGATTTTCGGGTTATCGGCCGGAGCAAAACCGACGAACAAGGCGTGGTCGCGGTGGCGCTCCTGAACTTTTGAACGGTCGTACTTTTCGCCCTGCTTGATCGCCACAACCTGTGCCGTACCACTTTTACCGGCAATCCGGTATGGCGAGCCAATGGCCGCTTTGCGCGCAGTGCCGCGGGCACCGTGCATCACCTGCTGCATGCCGTGATTGACCTTCATCCAATCGGATGGATCACGCAGGACGATGTCGGCGATCGGGTTTTCATCGCGCGGCCTCTCACCTTCGACGGTTTTAGCCAGGTGCGGGCGATTCCACTTGCCCTTGTTGGCTACCAGCGCCGTAGCCTGAGCCAATTGCAGCGGCGTCGCCTGCATGTAGCCTTGGCCAATCCCGAGAATCAGCGTCTCACCCGGGAACCAGGCCTGACGTCGAGTCGCACGCTTCCATTCCCGCGACGGCATCAAGCCCGGGGACTCTTCGAACATATCCAGGGAAACCTTCTGGCCAAGCCCGAACTTGCCCATATAGGCCGACAGCCGATCAATCCCCAGCTTATGCGCCAGGTCATAGAAATAGGTGTCGTTGGAACGCATGATCGCCGTGTCCAGATCCACATAGCCGTCGCCGGTGCGGTTCCAGTTACGGTATTTGTGATCGTAGTTGGGCAGTTGGTAGTAACCGGGATCGAACACGCGGCTCGAGGCGGTGACCACACCGGAGTCCAGCCCGGCAATCGCCACCGCCGGTTTGATCGTCGAACCCGGCGGATACAGACCGCGCAGGACCCGATTGAACAGTGGACGATCGATGGAGTCACGCAACTCGGCGTAGGCCTTGAAACTGATACCGGTGACGAACAGATTCGGGTCGAAACTCGGCTGACTGACCATCGCCAGTACCTCGCCGGTGCTCGGGTCCAGCGCCACCACCGCGCCACGTCGACCACCCAGGGCGAGCTCGGCGGCTTCTTGCAATTTGATGTCCAGGCTCAGGACAATGTCCTTGCCGGGAATCGGATCGGTACGCTTGAGCACCCGCAACACGCGGCCCCGGGCGTTGGTCTCGACTTCTTCGTAACCCACCTGACCATGCAACTCGGGCTCGTAGAAGCGCTCGATGCCGGTTTTGCCGATATGGTGGGTGCCGCTGTAATTGACTGGATCGAGGCTCTTGAGCTCTTTCTCGTTGATCCGCCCCATATACCCCACAGAGTGGGCAAAGTGCGCCCCCTGTGGATAGTGACGAACCAGTTGCGCGACCACTTCTACACCCGGCAAACGGAACTGATTGACCGCGATGCGGGCGATTTGCTCTTCGTCCAGCTCGAACAGAATCGGCACCGGCTCGAATGGCCGGCGCCCCTGTTTCATGCGTTTCTCGAACAGCACCCGATCTTCCGGTGTCAGTTGCAGAACCTCGACGATCACATCGAGTACTTGCTGCCAGTCCCCGGAGCGCTCGCGGGTCATGCTCAGGCTGAAGCTGGGCCGGTTATCGGCCACCACAACCCCATTACGGTCGAAGATCAGCCCGCGAGTCGGCGGAATGGGCTGCACATGAACGCGATTGTTCTCCGACAGCGTGGAGTGATACTCGTACTGGATCACCTGGAGGAAATACAGCCGCGCGATCAGCACCCCAATCAGGAACACCACCGCTATTGCACCGAACACGACCCGGCCACGCACCAGACGGGCGTCTTTCTCGTGGTCCTTGATGCGGATCGGTTGGGACATTTAGGGCGCGATGCTATTTGTGATAAGGGTGCCCGGACAGAACTGTCCAGGCGCGATACAGCTGTTCACCGATCAGAATCCGCACCAGCGGATGCGGCAACGTCAGTGGCGACAGCGACCAGCGCTGATCGGCCCGCGCACAAACCTCCGGCGCCAGCCCCTCGGGGCCGCCGACCATAAAATTCACCGTGCGCGAATCCAGCCGCCAGCGATCCAGCTCGACCGCCAGTTGTTCGGTGCTCCAGGGTTTACCGTGCACTTCAAGCGTGACAATCCGCTCATTCGGGCCAACCTTGGCCAGCATGGCTTCGCCTTCCTGACGGATGAAGCGCGCCACGTCAGCGTTCTTGCCACGGGTATTGAGCGGTATTTCCACCAGTTCCAGCGCCAGCTCGGATGGCAGACGCTTGGCATATTCATGCCAGCCTTCCTCCACCCATTTGGGCATGCGAGAACCGACGGCGATCAGACGCAGTCGCACAGCGGTCCCTTATTCCTGGTCGCGGTTGAGCTTGATGAAGTGCTCGTGGGAGTTTTCCGGGCTGTGGTGAGCAGCGTTCAGAGCACGGCTCTGTTCAGCACCAGACCACAGACGCTCAAGGTCGTAGAACTGACGTGCAGAGGCGGTCATCATGTGCACGATGACATCATCCATGTCCAGCAGCACCCAGTCGCTGTTGCCCTTGCCTTCTTCACCCAGCGGCTTGACGCCCTGAGCCTTGACCGCCTCGCGAACCTTATCCAGCATCGCGCCGATCTGGCGGTTGGAAGTACCTGTAGCGATGATCATGAAGTCAGTGATGCTCTGCTTTTCACGAACGTCGATCACCTGAATGTCCTGGGCCTTCACGTCTTCCAGGGCCGCTACGGCAACCTTGACCAGCTCTTCACCGGAGAGTACCACGCCGGTTTCAGCCGTTACTGGCAGCGGGGCGCTCTTGAACGTGCCTTTGCGCTTTACTTTAGATACGTCTTTGTCAGTCATATAAAACTCGTTTTGCTCGTATGTTCAGGCGCTTCAATTCACGTTTATTCGTGCCTTGAAGCGCTCCTTTTCAGTTCGACGCACGGTAAAGTCCGTGCGCATCGATGTAGGCCAGGACCGCGTCAGGCACCAGGAAACGTACCGACTTACCGCTGGCCAGCAGTTGACGGATCTGGGTGGCGGATACCGCGAGCGGCGTCTGCCAGACGAATGCAATCTGTCCGCTCGGCCCCTTGAGGGCCAACGGGTCGCTCACCGAGCGCGCCGCCAGCAGGTTGCGCAAGGCATCCGGCGGTTCGCTGTCGGCATCCGGGCGTTGCAGCACCAGGATGTGGCAATGCTGGAGCAACTCTTCCCAGCGGTGCCAAGTGGGCAGGCCGCAAAATGCGTCCCAGCCCAAAAGCAGAAATAACTGGTCATCTGCGGCCAGCTCGGCCCGCATCAGTTCCAGGGTGTCGATAGTGTAGGACGGCTTGTCCCGGTGCAGCTCGCGAGCGTCCACCACCAACGGCGCAACGCCCGCCACCGCACATTCGACCATCGCCAGACGGTCGAGGGCCGAGACCTGCGGCGTATCCCGATGCGGTGGTCTGGCACTAGGTGTCAGACGCAGCTCATCGAGCGCCAGCGATTCGGCCACCTCCAGCGCACCGCGCAAATGGCCGATGTGCACCGGATCGAAGGTCCCGCCCAACACGCCAATGCGTCGAGACAGGGGTTCGCTTTGGGTCACGGCAGCTGACTGGCGTTTATCGGCCAAGTCAGACCGACTCCTGACCGCGCAACTGGCCATCACCGACCACGATGTACTTCTCGCAGGTCAAACCCTCGAGACCCACCGGGCCGCGGGCGTGCAGCTTATCAGTAGAAATGCCAATCTCCGCACCCAATCCATACTCGAAGCCATCGGCGAAGCAGGTCGGGGTGTTGATCATCACCGAGCTTGAATCAACTTCAGCCACAAACCGCCGGGCTTCACCCTGATGTTCGGTGACGATCGAGTCGGTGTGATGGGAGCCGTAATGATTGATGTGTTCGATGGCCTCATCCAGCCCGTCGACCACGCGGATCGACAGGATCGGCGCCAGGTATTCGGTGTTCCAGTCTTCTTCGGTTGCCGCGACTGCATCGATGATTGCGCAAGTCCGCTCGCAACCCCGCAGCTCGACACCCTTGGCGCGGAACTGTTCGGCCATCGCCGGCAAGAAATCGGCAGCGACCGCCTGGTCAACCAACAAGGTTTCCATGGCACCGCAGATACCGTAACGATAAGTCTTGGCGTTGAACGCGATTCGCTGGGCCTTCGGCAACTCGGCGTGGGCACTGACATAAATGTGGCAGATACCATCCAGGTGCTTGATGACCGGCACACGGGCGTCACGGCTGACGCGCTCGATCAGGCCTTTGCCGCCACGGGGCACGATCACGTCGACGTATTCGGGCATGGTGATCAGCGCGCCAACGGCAGCACGATCAGTCACTTCAACCACTTGCACCACAGCCGCCGGCAAGCCGGCTTCGGCCAGGCCACTCTGAATGCAGATGGCAATAGCGCGATTGGAATGAATAGCTTCGGAGCCGCCACGCAGGATGGTCGCATTACCCGATTTCAGGCACAGGCTCGCGGCGTCAATGGTCACGTTGGGACGCGACTCATAGATGATTCCCACAACGCCCAACGGCACGCGCATCTTGCCCACTTGAATACCCGACGGCCGATAGCTCATGTCGCGGATCGCGCCAATCGGGTCCGGCAGGCTGGCCACCTGACGCAAACCGACAATCATGCTGTCGATCCGCGCCGGAGTCAGCGCCAGACGCTCAAGCATGGCCGGCTCAAGGCCATTGGCCCGACCAGCGGCCAGGTCCAGTTCATTGGCGGCGGTCAACTCGGCGCGAGCAGCATCCAACGCGGCGGCGGCGGCGTGCAGCGCGCGGTTTTTCTGCGCGGTGCTGGCACGGCCGATCACGCGGGAGGCTTCGCGGGCAGCGCGACCCAAGCGGGTCATGTAGTCAAGAACGGACTCAGTCATGGTCTGTTGTGGTCTTGGCAAAGAGGAAAGCGGCAGATTATAGCTGTCGCGCTCTCCTACTAACAGCGGTGACGGGCGGATGGTCGAAATGGAGGGCAAATAGAGGACGTTCAGCCGTGATTAAGCTTGAAATTGCTATCATCGCGACTCAATTTGCCTTAATTGCCGCTTGCCACCATGTCCAACCTGACCGTTCCACTGTCTGCTTCGAACATGCCCAAGGCGCTGGCTGACCCTTTTTTCGACCGTGACGCTCAAGTGCTGGCCCGCGAACTGCTGGGCAAAGTCATCCGTCACCGGGTCGGCGATCTATGGCTCAGCGCGCGAATCATCGAGACCGAAGCCTATTACTGTGCCGAGAAAGGCAGCCATGCCTCCCTCGGCCACACAGAAAAACGTAAAGCTTTGTTTCTGGGTGGCGGCCACATCTATATGTACTACGCCCGTGGCGGTGATTCGCTGAACTTCAGCGCGCAAGGACCGGGCAATGCCGTCCTGATCAAATCGGCCTATCCCTGGGTCGACGAGTGGTCGGGCCCCGCCAGCCTGGCGCAAATGCTGTTGAACAACCCCGACGCCAACGGTCGACCCCGCCCGTCGCAGAAGCTCTGCGCCGGCCAGACCTTGCTCTGCAAAGCGCTGGGTCTGAAAGTGCCCAGGTGGGACGCAAAACGCTTCGATCATGAGCTGCTGTTTGTCGAAAATGTCGGCACGCCGCCTGCACACATCATTCAAACCACTCGGCTGGGCATCCCGCACGGGCGCGACGAACACTTGATGTACCGCTTCGTCGATGCAGCCTACGCGCCTTATTGCACCCGAAACCCGCTACGCCGTGGCCAGGTCGAAGGTCGCGACTATTTTCTAATCTGAAACACCGTCCCGTAGGAGCTGCCGCAGGTTCGGCTCCTACATGACAACAATCCAACGGAGTTGAATCTATGGGCCCATGGCTCGATAGCCTGACCATCTGGTTGACGGCAAATCCGCAATGGCTGGCTGCTGCGGTATTCATAGTGGCGTGCGTCGAGTGCCTGGCAATTGCCGGGCTGATCGTGCCAGGCACGGTGTTGTTATTTGCCATCGCGGTACTGGCCGGCAGTGGCGCACTGTCCTTGGGTGAAACCCTGCTACTGGGTTTTCTCGGTGGCTTGTTTGGCGATGTGGTGTCTTACTTGCTCGGCAGACGCTTTCACCAGAACATCCGGCGCCTACCGGGGCTGCGCCATCACCCAGAGTGGATCAGCGGCGCCGAGACATATTTCCAGCGCTATGGCATCGCCAGTTTGCTGATCGGGCGCTTTATTGGTCCGTTGCGACCTATGCTGCCGATGGTTGCCGGGATGTTCGACATGCCGTTTCCACGCTTTATTGCAGTCAGCGTATTGGCGGCAGCGGGCTGGACGGTCGCCTATTTGCTGCCGGGCTGGGCCACTGGCGCGGCCATCCGCTTGCCGTTACCGGAAGGCTTCTGGCCACAAGCCGGGGTCGTGGTGGGCAGTATTGCCGTACTGCTGGGGCTGAGCATCAACAGCACCTTACGCCGCCATCGCAAATCCACGCTACTGATCGCGGGATTGAGCCTGGCGGTATTAGCGGGGTTGTTTGTCGGTTACCCATACCTGAACCTGTTCGACCAAGGCTTGATAACGCTGGTACAGGAGCACCGTAGCCCGGCGATGGATGAGGCGATGGTGATGGCCACGCAAATCGGCGAGTTCCGAGCGATGCTGGCCGCCAGCGCCCTGCTAACGATATTGCTGCTAGCGACGCGCCAATGGCGTCAAGCGATCTTCACCGGTAGCACCTTGCTCGTCACGGCGCTGGGCAATACAGCGACAAAATGGTTTTTCGCCCGGGTACGCCCCGAAGTGCTGACCGATCCACTGACCAGCTACAGCATGCCCAGCGGCCATAGCTCCGGTTCATTCGCCTTGTTCCTGACCCTGGCGGTACTTGCCGGACGCGGCCAGCCACCGCGGATGCGCCTGACCTGGCTGTTGCTGGGCTGTTTGCCAGCGGCGTCGATTGCGCTATCGCGGGTGTATCTCGGGGCCCATTGGCCGACGGATGTACTGGCAGGCGCCATGCTCGCCGCCTGCGTTTGCGCGGCCAGCCTGAACCTGATCCAGCGCCAGACCTCCCTGGGCGCGATGCCGACCAAAGTCTGGTGGCTGGTACTGCCACCGCTTGCGGCGTTGTTCGGCTTCTTCGCACTGCGGCATCTGCCTAATGCGATGTTGCTGTACGCGTACTAACGCAAGCAGATCAAAAGATCGTTTTCAGGCAAACAACTCACCCTGCAACTCATCAAGCAACGCCTGGATCGCGTCCAGGCGTTGTTGCGGATCGTCCAGTTGCAGCAGGTCGAGCTTGTCCAGTTCAGAAAACGGCAACAGATAAGCCAGCTGATTGGCCAATGATTGCTGGCCCGTTGCCTCGGTGCCCATGTTCAAGGCTTCGACCATTGGGTGCTCGGCCAGGGCCTTGAGCAAGGCGATCAGGTCGGCATCTTCATCCTGCAAGGGTTGCTCGGGCACCTCGCCCAGCCACTCGATCTCGGCAACAGTCAATTGATCACGCTGCACTTGGGTGCTCAGCACGCGAAACCTGCGCCCGCCCTCAACGCGAATCCCCAGCAGGCCATTGTCCTGCTGTTTGAAATCACGAATCAACGCCTCACACCCGACCAGGGCATAACCCTCTGGTGCGACGCCAACCTCATCACCCTCGAGAATGCACACCACGCCAAAGCCGCCGTTCTGCTTCATGCAGCGGCTGATCATGTCCAGGTAACGCGCCTCGAAAATCTGCAGATCGAGGGTGCAACCAGGGAACAACACCGTGTTCAGAGGGAATAGCGCCAGACTCATAAAGGTTTCCTTAAACCACCATCGACACCGCCAGCGGCAGGAACACCGCCGTGGCCACGCCCATCAAACTCATCGCCAACGCGGCGAAAGCGCCACATTCTTCACTTTCCTGCAACGCCACCGAGGTACCGACCGCATGCGCCGTCATGCCCAGCGCCATGCCGCGAGCTTCGGGGCTATGAACACCTAATCGAGTCAAAAGACTCGGTCCGAAAATCGCCCCGATCACTCCGGTGATCAACACAAAGACCGCCGCCAATGCCGCGACACCACCAATCTGCTCGGCCACCAACATAGCGATCGGCGAGGTCACCGACTTGGGCGCCATAGTCATCAGAATCATGTGCTCGGCACCGAACCACCCACCCAGCAACACGCCGAGGCCGGTCGCCACCACACCCCCTATCACCAGCGTAGTAAATATCGGCCAGAACAGCTGCCGAATCCGCCGCAGATTGAGATAGAGCGGTACCGCCAGGGCAACGGTTGCCGGCCCCAGCAAGATGCTGAGTATCTCAGTACTTTTGCGGTACTCGGCGTAGGTCAGGCCGCAGCCGAGCAGTACGCCGATCACCAGCAGCATCGACACCAGCACCGGTTGCAAAAAAATCCAGCGGGTTTTCTCGAACGCCGCCAGCACCAGCTGATAGGCGCCCAGAGTAATACCGATGCCGAACAATGGATGATGAATCACCGCCGCCCAGGCGCTCTGCCAATCGAAGGTCATTGGGCATCCTCCCGGCGCGCCTGGCGCTTGACCAGCGTGTTCATCAGCACGCCGACGAAGGCCATGGAGATCACCAGCGACAGCACCAGCGCGCCGGCGATCGCCCAGAAGTCCGCAGCAATGTCGGCGGCATAAACCATCACCCCTGCCGCTGGCGGTACCAGCAACAACGGCAAGTAACGCAGCAGGCTGCTGGCCGCCAGGCTCAGCGGTTCAGCGACTTCGCCACGGGTAATCAGATACACCAGCAACAGCAGTAGACCGACAATCGGCCCCGGTAGAACCGGCAAAAACAAGTGATTGATGGCGGTGCCAAGCAATTGAAACAGCACCAGCCAGGTCAGGCCGCGTAACAACATCCGTCATCTCCCGCAAAATCGCGCCGGGCATTATAAGCACGCCACGCGCTATGAACCGGCATTCGCAAAAACCATAAATGGTTGACCGGAGCAAGTGGCCATGATGATCTAAAGTGGTTGCCTGGGGGCCAACCCCATTACTCAAAAAACTATAAAACCGATGAACCCAAGGAGAGTCTCAATGCCCTATGTTCCAGTTGCAGAGCTCAAAGATTATGTCGGCAAGGAACTCGGACGTTCCGAATGGCTCACCATTGATCAGGAACGCATCAACCTGTTCGCTGAAGCCACAGGCGACTTTCAGTTCATCCACGTTGATCCGGTGAAGGCTGCGCAAACACCGTTTGGCGGCACGATTGCCCATGGCTTTTTGTCGCTGTCGTTGATTCCCAAACTGATGGAAGACATTCTGGTATTGCCAGAAGGTTTGAAAATGGTCGTCAACTATGGCCTCGATAGCGTGCGTTTCATTCAGCCGGTCAAGGTCAACTCCAAAGTCCGACTCAAGGTCGACCTGACTGAAGTCACCGAAAAGAAGCCCGGCCAGTGGTTGTTCAAAGCCACCGTGACCCTGGAAATCGAAGGCCAGGAAAAGCCGGCGTATATCGCTGAACCCCTGTCCCTCTGCTTCGTTTAATCCTTCCCGGATGCGAAACAGCTTTTGCTGTTTCGCTCGCCCCTTATATAAGACCCATAGCTACGGCATACTCGGTCCCCTAATTGCCCGGATCCCGCTATGCGCTCACTTGCACCCCTCGTTCTTACCCTGTTGCTCACCGCCTGTGGCGACGGCGAATCGCTATTGCCGCCCGATGCACGCTTGCCGGATGGCGGACGCTATCGTGGCGACGTGATCAACGGACTGTTGCAGGGACAGGGCCGCGTCGACTACCCGAATGGCAGCTGGTACGCGGGCCAGTTCGACAAGGGCCAGTGGCATGGTCAGGGCGAGTGGCACGGCAGCAATGGCGAAGTGTACAGCGGGCAGTTCCAGCAAGGCCTGTTCCATGGTCAAGGCACTCTGACTACCAGCGGTAGCAGCTACACCGGCGGTTTCAAGCTCGGCCATCGCGACGGTGAAGGCACGCTCAAAGAAGACGGTATGACCTACCGCGGTGAATTCAAGTCCGACCAGTATTCAGGGCTCGGTCGTCTGGAGCTCGACGACGACAGCCAGTACCAGGGTCAGTTCGCCAACGGCAAACCTAACGGCGAAGGCCAGCGTGGCGATGCCAGCGGCAACCAGTTCACTGGCCATTTCGTCGATGGTCAACTGGAAGGCAACGGCACCTTCAATAGCGCCGACGGGGACATGTACGTCGGCGGCTTCAAGCAGAACCAATTGCACGGCAAGGGCCGCTATGAAAACGCCGACGGCGATGTCTGGATCGGCCAGTTCAAAGAAGGTGCACTGAATGGCAAAGGTGAGCTGATTGGAGTCGACGGCAGCCACTACATCGGGCAGTTCAGTGACTGGCGCTTCACCGGCCAGGGCCGCTTGAACCTCAGTGACGGCAGCTTCTATATCGGTCAGTTCGACGGCGACAGCTATCAGGGTCACGGTACTCTGGTGCTGCACGATGGCACCGTGCAAAGCGGCTATTGGGTTAATGGCCAACGGGTGCGTGATGCTGACGGCAAGCTGCTACCGGACACACTGGAAGTCGGCTTGCTGGCTCAAGGTCGCCTGCTCGAACAAGCCTTGGCCAATGTGCCGGCGTCCACTGCGGCGGTCGAGTTGTACACCCTGACGCTGGCCGGTGACGGCAAACAAAGTGTGTTCCTGCGTGAGGCCGACTACGTCAGCAACATGCTCGCCAGCCGCTTTGGCGCCTATGGTCAGATCCGCTTGGTCAACCACCGCGAGCACCTTGGTGATCGGCCCATGGCCACCCGAGAGAGCCTGCGACGCGCGGTGCTGACTCTGGCCGAACGCAGTGGGCCGGAAGATTTGCTGTTCATTTACCTGACCAGCCACGGCACCCAAGAACACGAACTGGTGCTGGACCAGCCGCGCCTGGAGCTGGCCGACCTGCCGGCCGACGAGTTGGCCGCAGTGCTCGCACCGCTGAAGAATCGCGACAAGATCATTGTGATCTCGGCCTGTTACTCCGGCGGCTTTATCCCGGCACTCAAAGATGAAAGAACTTTAATCATGACGGCCTCGCGAGCTGACAGGGTGTCCTTTGGCTGTTCGGAAGAAGCCGACTTCACCTACTTCGGCGACGCACTGTTCGCCCAGGCACTGAACCAGACCGACGACCTGCAGCAGGCCTTCACCCTGGCCAAGGCGACCGTCGCCGAGCGTGAATTGGCGGACAACTTCGAAGCCTCGGAACCACAAATCTGGGCACCGAAGGGCGTCCTCGCGCGCTGGCAACTGTTACGCAAGCAGCAAGCACGAAAGGCGCTCGAAAGCGCCTCGTTGAACAGCAAGGAAGCAAAGAGCAACTAAGCTGAACAGTATCAAGGGGGACACACTATGTACTTGACGCCTCAGCACATCTTGCTTGCCGGAGCTTCCGGTCTGACCGGTGAACATTTACTCGACCGCCTGCTCAACGAGCCGACGATCAGCCGCGTATTAGCACCCTCACGCCGGCCGCTGGCCAAGCATCCGCATCTGGAAAACCCAGTGGGCGACCCCGCAGTGGTTCTTCCACAGCTCAGTGGGCGCGTCGATATCGCTTTCTGCTGCCTGGGCACTACCATCAAACAGGCCGGTTCCGAGCAAGCCTTTCGGGCGGTGGACCTCGACCTGGTCGTGGCCTTCGGCAAACGCGCCCGGGAGATGGGCGCGCGGCATCTGATCGTGATCAGCGCCATCGGCGCCGATCGGAGGTCCTCGGTGCTCTACAACCGAGTCAAAGGCGAAATGGAATATGCCTTGAAGGCCCAGGACTGGCCGCAGCTGACCATCGTCCGCCCTTCCCTTTTGCTGGGTGAGCGTCTGGAGCCGCGCCTGGCCGAACAACTGGCAGCACCATTTTCCAGACTGTTACCCGGCAAATACCACGGCATCGAAGCCTGCCAATTGGCCCGGGCCATGTGGCGTCTGGCGCTGGAAGAACAGGATGGGACTCGAATCGTCGAGTCGGATGAGTTGCGCAAACTAGGTAAATAAGATCAAACGATCGTCCGAACGCGCCCGAATCTATCGGCAGCTCCTACGGGTATACGCGGTCAATGTAGGAGCTGCCGATAGGTTCGGGCCGCGTTCGGACGATCTTTTAGTGCCTACAACCCACCCGTCGCCTGAAACCCAACCCCCAGCACCGTCAACACCGACAGCGGCAACAATAAGGTGTCGAGCAACGCGCTGGCCGGTAAATCGACGCCCGGATAGCTCGGTGCTTCGGCGCCGAAGCGGTCCATGGCACAGCACCCGCCTTGCATCGCATACACGTCCAGACGTGTGCCCGAATACACGACCGGCGCCCCTGGCTTGGCGGCATCCAGGGTTCGCGCCGTGGCGCAGCCGCCTAATTGCAGGGCCAGGACAATGCTCAGTAGCTTATTCATCGCTGCTCAAATGGTGTTCGCCCCAACGTGGCAGCATGTCTTGTGGGATGTTCAGCAGATTGAGAATCCGCGCCACGACGAAATCGATCAGATCATCGATGGTCTGTGGCTGGTGATAGAAACCCGGTGAGGCCGGCAGGATGGTCACGCCCATGTTCGACAGCTTGAGCATGTTCTCCAGATGGATGCTGGAGTACGGCGCTTCACGCGGCACCAGAATCAGCTGACGACGCTCCTTCAAGGTGACATCCGCAGCGCGCTCGATCAGGTTGTTGCACGCGCCCATGGCGATTGCCGACAAGGTCCCGGTAGAACACGGCACCACCACCATCGCGCTCGGCGAGCCGGAGCCAGAGGCCACGGGCGACATCCAGTCTTCCTTTCCGTACACGCGAATTTGCCCGGCAGCGGCGCCGGTGTATTCGGTAAGGAAGGCCTGCATCATCTGGGTTTTCGGCGGCAGCGACACATCGGTCTCGGTGGCCATCACCAGTTGCGCGGCCTTGGAGATCAAAAAATGCACCTCGCGATCTTCACGCACCAGGCAGTCGAGCAGGCGTAAGCCGTACTGCGCGCCAGACGCACCGGTCATCGCCAGAGTGATGCGTTCCGGGCTGTTGTTCATTGCAGCGCCTCGGCCAGTTTGCCGTGCAGGCCGCCGAAGCCGCCGTTGCTCATGATCACCACGTGGGTACCGGGCTTGGCTTGGCTTTTCACCCGGTCGATGATGCCTTCCAGCGAATCACTGACGATCGACGGCACGGTGCACAGCGCTGCGGTTGCGCCGAGATCCCAACCGAGGTTCGCTGGCGAGTACCAGATCACCTGATCGGCATCGACCACGCTTTCCGGCAAACCATCACGGTGCGCGCCGAGTTTCATGGAGTTGGAGCGCGGTTCGATGATCGCGATCAACGGCGCGTCGCCGATACGTTTGCGCAGACCGTCGAGGGTGGTGGCAATCGCGGTCGGGTGGTGGGCAAAGTCGTCGTAGATGGTGACGCCGTGAACCTCAGCGACCTTCTCCATCCGCCGTTTGACGCTTTTGAAAGCGCTCAATGCGGCGATGCCCATGGACGGCACTACGCCAACATGCCGTGCAGCGGCCAAGGTGGCCAAGGCGTTGGCGACGTTGTGCTGACCGGTCATGTCCCACTCGACCACGCCTTGGGCGGCGCCTTCGAACATGACTTCAAACTTCGAGCCGTCTTCGCTGAGCAGCTTGACCTGCCATTGGCCGCCGACGCCGGTGGTTTGTACCGGAGTCCAGCAGCCCATTTCGATCACCCGCAGCAACGCAGGCTCGGTGGTCGGATGGATCACCAGGCCCTCGCTTGGGATGGTCCGCACCAAATGGTGGAACTGCCGCTCGATGGCCGGCAGGTCGGGGAAGATGTCGGCGTGATCGAACTCGAGGTTGTTCAGGATCGCGGTGCGGGGGCGGTAGTGAACGAACTTGGAGCGTTTGTCGAAGAAGGCGCTGTCATATTCATCCGCCTCGACCACAAAGAACGGCGTACTGCCCAAGCGCGCCGACACGGCAAAGTTCTGCGGCACGCCGCCGATCAGGAAGCCCGGGCTCATGCCCGCGTGCTCCAGCACCCAGGCCAGCATGCTGCTGGTGGTGGTTTTGCCGTGAGTACCCGCAACCGCCAGCACCCAGCGACCTTGCAGCACATGGTCGGCCAGCCATTGCGGACCGGAGACATAAGGCAAGCCTTTGTTCAGCACGTACTCAACCGCCGGATTACCGCGGGACAGCGCATTGCCGATCACTACCAGATCCGGTGCCGGATCGAGCTGGGCGGGATCGTAGCCCTGCGTCAATTCAATACCCTGAGCCTGCAATTGAGTGCTCATCGGCGGATAGACGTTGGCATCGGAGCCGGTCACGTGATGGCCCAGCTCTTTGGCCAATACCGCCAACGAGCCCATGAATGTGCCGCAAATACCAAGAATATGAATGTGCATAGTCGACCTCGTAAAACATCGAGGCAGGTTAGCGTAGGGTGGGAAAATTCGCACTCTTTAGGTGACAGAGGCTAAATGACTGTGGGGGATTTCAGAATTTCTATCCGATTCGAAAACCAACCCCTCACCCTAGCCCTCTCCCCGGAGGGGAGAGGGAATTGATCGAAAATGCCTTTCGAGATACTGCGACCTGGAATCTCGAGTTGAATGGGAGTATTGAAAACAACGCAGATCTGCTCCCTTTCCCCCTCTCCCCTTTGGGGAGAGGGGTGGATTCACCTGACACAGCAAAAGCCAGTTCTAGCGGGCAATCCCATGCTTGCGCAGCTTTCTATAAAGGGTGTTACGGCTGACCCCCAGTTGCTCCGCGGTATGGGTCATGTGCCAACGCTGTTGCTCCAGGGTGTTGAGCAGGGCCAGGCGCTCGGCATCGTCTAGGGGATATTCGCAAGGCTCATCCACGACCGTCAGCAACGGAACTGGCCGACTTTGCCTGATCATCACCGGCAAATCCTCAAAACCGATCAGCCCGTTCTCGCACAGTGCCGCAAGGGTGCGCAGCACAGTGCGCAGTTGCCGCACATTACCCGGCCAGGCGAAGTCCAGCAGCGCCTGACGCGCCGGCCCGTCGAGCAGTACGTTTTGCTCTGCGGCCTCTTCGGCCAGCAGGAAGTCCAGCAACTGCGACTTGTCGCTACGCTCGCGCAATGCTGGCAAGGCGATTTCCAGGCCATTGAGGCGGTAATACAAGTCCTCGCGAAAACTGCCGTCCTGCACCCGATCAAGCAAGTTACGGTGAGTCGCGCTGATAATTCGTACGTTGACCGCCTGCGGCTCGCCGCCGATGGGCACCACCAGCCGATCCTCCAGCACCCTTAATAGACGGGTCTGCAAGGCCAGTGGCATGTCGCCGATCTCATCAAGGAACAAGGTGCCGCCATCGGCCTGTTGCAACTTGCCGCGCATTCCTTCTTTGCGTGCTCCGGTGAAACTGCCGCCGCGATAGCCGAACAGTTCACTCTCGATCAGGCTTTCCGGGATCGCCGCGCAATTGAGCGCGACGAAGGCTTTATCCGCCCGTTGACTGGCGTGGTGCACAGCCTTGGCGAAGGCTTCTTTACCGGAACCGGTTTCGCCATTGATCAGCAGCGGCACATCGCGCTCGAACACCCGCAAGGCTTTGCGGAAATCGTTTTGCAACGCTGCATCGCCCAGGCAGATACCCGACAGGCGCACACGCTCGGCAACCAGCGCAGTGGGTACCACTGGCGTCGGCACGCTACGCGGCTGACCACGTAACACGGCGAACAAGCCGCGCCCGTCACGGGTGCGCAGCGGCCAACTGGCGTTGGCATTCACACTGGCACGACCGAGCAGTTCATCCAGAGAGCAATCGAAAAAGGCTTCCACCGGTTTGCCAAGCAGCCCGCCGCGCACATGCCCCAGCAGATTCAAGGCGCTCTGGTTGACCGCGCTGATCCGCCCTTCCCCATCAAACGCCAGCAGCCCTTCGCTGAACAGACCGACGGACTCGGCCTGCAAGTGAAAGCGCAGCAACCATTGGTTGTCGAAGTAACGCAGGAAATAACAGCTCTCGATCATCTTCGCCGAGAGGTTGACCAGCGCCATGGTGTGGAACTGGCTTTGACGCGAAACGTCATGGCGTGCCGACGACACATCGAGCACCGCCAGCAGTTCACCGTGGGGGTCGAATACCGGGCTCGCCGAACACGTAAGCCCGGTGTGGCGACCGCGAAAATGTTCGTCTTGATGGATGGTCAGCGACTGACGCTCCACCAGGCAGGTGCCGATGCCGTTGGTGCCTTCACAGGCCTCGCTCCAGTCCGCACCGAGCCAGAGCCCGGCGCGTTCGAAAATCTTGCGCTCGGCGGGCGCGGTAACGCAGTTAAGGATCACCCCACGAGAGTCGGTGAGCAGCACGGCATGGCCGGCGCCGGAGAGTTGCTGATGGAGGCTGGTCATTTCGTTGCCGGCGATCTGCAGCACTTGCTGCAAACGCTCGCGGCTTTCGAGCACGCGACCATGTTCGAGCACCGTCGGCGCGATACTCAGAGCCGGATCGAGGTGATAGTCCTCAAGGCAACGCAGCCAGGAGCGGGCAATGGACGGATCGCTGCCCGGGCCATGCAAGTGGGTTTTGCCCTGAGTCACGGTCAGCACCTGCTGGGCGTGCCGACTCAAATGATTGTTTTGCATTTCTTATTATTCTCCCCGAGAGGTACTGCCCTACACACGTAGCAGTTGCCGAAGGCTACGTCCGGCCGCGCAGCGGTCGTAAAACCTGTGTCCCGCATTCCAGCATTGAAACGAGATTTGCTCGATAGCGAGCGCTTCGCACTCGAACGCAGCCTTCGGCAGCTGCTACAGGGATACTCGACGCCCAGCATCCTCTAGCCGTGCATCCATTGCAATCCCGGCTCGACCGACAAGTCACAGGCTGTACCGATTACGGTACAAAGTGTCACTCAGGCTGTGTCACAAGTGTCACATGCACCGATCGTCCGCCCGATAAAAAAGCCTCAAGCCCTTGATTTACTTGATGTACAACGGACTGGCCCGACCTTTGCTCTAGGCTTATACAAGCGCTACAGCGCGTCCTCCCCAATAAGCACAAAAGCCAGGAGATACCCACCATGCGTTACGCACACCCCGGTACTGAAGGCGCTATCGTTTCGTTCAAAAGCAAATACGGTAACTACATCGGCGGCGAGTTCGTTGCGCCTGTCAAAGGTCAGTACTTCACCAATACCTCACCGGTAAACGGCCAACCTATCGCAGAATTCCCGCGTTCCACCGCCGAAGATATCGACAAGGCGCTGGACGCCGCCCACGCTGCAGCGGACGCCTGGGGCAAGACCTCGGTGCAGGATCGCTCGCTGGTGCTGCTGAAAATCGCCGATCGCATCGAACAGAACCTGGAACTGCTGGCGGTCACCGAAACCTGGGACAACGGCAAAGCCGTGCGTGAAACCCTGAACGCCGACATCCCGCTGGCTGCTGACCATTTCCGCTATTACGCCGGCTGCATCCGCGCGCAGGAAGGCAGCTCTGCCGAGATCAACGAACACACCGCCGCGTATCACTTCCATGAACCACTGGGCGTGGTTGGCCAGATCATCCCGTGGAACTTCCCGATCCTGATGGCCGCCTGGAAACTCGCGCCAGCGCTGGCCGCCGGTAACTGCGTGGTGCTCAAGCCAGCCGAGCAAACCCCGCTGGGCATTAGCGTGCTGATGGAGCTGATCGGCGATCTGCTGCCACCCGGCGTGCTCAACGTGGTGCAAGGTTTCGGCAAAGAAGCCGGTGAAGCCCTGGCCACCAGCAAACGCATCGCCAAGATCGCGTTCACCGGCTCCACCCCGGTCGGCTCGCACATCATGAAATGCGCGGCCGATAACATTATTCCTTCGACCGTAGAGCTGGGCGGCAAATCGCCGAACATCTTCTTCGAAGACATCATGAAGGCCGAACCACAGTTCATCGAGAAAGCCGCGGAAGGTCTGGTGTTGGCCTTCTTCAACCAGGGTGAAGTCTGCACCTGCCCGTCTCGTGCACTGGTGCAAGAGTCGATCTACGACGACTTCATGCAAGTGGTGATGAAAAAGGTCCTGCAAATCAAACGCGGCGACCCACTGGACACCGAGACCATGGTCGGCGCTCAGGCGTCCGAACAGCAATTCGACAAGATCCTGTCCTACCTGGAAATCGCCAAAGGTGAAGGCGCCGAGCTGCTGACCGGCGGCAAGGTGGAAAAACTCGAAGGCAATCTGGCCAGCGGTTATTACATCCAGCCGACCCTGCTCAAGGGCACCAACAAGATGCGCGTGTTCCAGGAAGAAATCTTTGGCCCGGTGGTGAGCATCACCACCTTCAAGGACGAAGCCGAAGCCCTGGCGATTGCCAACGACACCGAGTTCGGCCTTGGCGCCGGCCTCTGGACCCGCGACATCAACCGCGCCTACCGCATGGGCCGGGCGATCAAGGCCGGTCGCGTCTGGACCAACTGCTACCACCTGTACCCGGCGCACGCCGCGTTCGGTGGCTACAAAAAATCCGGCGTCGGTCGTGAAACCCACAAAATGATGCTCGACCACTACCAACAGACCAAAAACCTGCTGGTGAGCTACGACATCAATCCGCTTGGCTTCTTCTAAGCCCTGAAATCCGGGTGAGCCCTTCGCGGGCAAGCCCGCTCCCACAAAAACGCTACGTAACCCTGTGGGAGCGGGCTTGCCCGCGAAGGCACCCCAATAGACACAACAAACATCCCCCTGCCGCTCTGGCACGGGCTTTGCATGCCTGCTCTACAGATAAACCGCTGCGTGAACAGCGTCCATTCCATTCAAACCGCTGCACCCGAAGTCCAGTAGATCAAACAATAAAAATACAGAGAGGACTTATGACTTCTACAACACAGCTCAAACCCACCCTCGGCACCTTGCACTTATGGGGCATTGCCGTGGGTCTAGTGATTTCCGGCGAGTATTTCGGCTGGAGCTACGGCTGGGGTACGGCCGGCACACTGGGCTTTCTCGTCACTGCACTGATGGTGGCGACGATGTACACCTGCTTCATCTTCAGCTTCACCGAATTGACCACGGCCATTCCCCACGCGGGTGGCCCGTTTGCCTATAGCCGTCGGGCGTTTGGCGAAAAAGGCGGATTGATCGCCGGGATCGCCACGCTGATCGAGTTCGTCTTTGCACCGCCGGCCATCGCCATGGCCATCGGCGCGTACTTGAATGTGCAGTACCCGGAACTGGACCCGAAAATAGCCGCGGTGGGTGCCTATTTCGTGTTCATGACCCTGAATATCCTCGGTGTAAGTATCGCCGCGACCTTCGAGCTGGTCGTCACGGTACTGGCAGTGGCCGAGTTGCTGGTGTTCATGGGCGTAGTTGCGCCGGGCTTCAGCTTCAGCAATTTTGTGCTCAATGGCTGGTCCGGTTCCAATGAGTTCACTGTTGCGTCGATCCCCGGAATTTTCGCGGCAATCCCCTTCGCCATCTGGTTTTTCCTGGCCATTGAAGGCGCGGCCATGGCCGCCGAAGAAGCCAAGGATCCGAAACGCACCATCCCCAAGGCCTATGTCAGCGGTATTCTGACCTTGGTGTTCCTGGCAATTGGCGTGATGGTCCTGGCCGGCGGTGTCGGCGACTGGCGTCAATTGGCGAATATCAACGACCCCCTGCCCCAGGCGATGAAAACGGTGGTCGGTAATAACTCCAACTGGATGCACATGCTGGTGTGGATAGGCCTGTTCGGCCTGGTGGCAAGCTTTCACGGCATCATCCTTGGCTATTCGCGGCAGTTCTTCGCCTTGGCTCGTGCCGGTTACTTGCCCGCAGGGCTGGCTAAGCTCAACCGCTTCCAAACTCCACACCGGGCGATTCTGGCCGGCGGCGTGATCGGTATCGCGGCGATCTACAGCGACGGTCTGGTCAACCTGCAAGGTATGACCCTGACCGCGGCGATGATCACCATGTCGGTGTTCGGCGCCATCGTGATGTACATCATCAGCATGCTCAGCCTGTTCAAACTGCGTAAAACCGAGCCGAACCTGGAGCGTACCTTCCGTGCGCCGGGCTATCCGATCGTACCGGGAATCGCCTTGTTTCTGGCGGTGGTCTGCCTGGTGGCGATGGCTTGGTTCAACACGCTGATCGGTATGATCTTCCTGGGGTTCATGGCCGCAGGCTTCATTTACTTCCAGCTGACCGCCAAACAACGCTCCGATGCACCGGCGGATGCCATGCTGACAGGTATCTAGTTGCACCTGCGCCGGGCTGACTCCCGGCGCATGCTCCATATAGGAGCAGCCGGTCGACGCTCGATTGCTCGCGATTGCATCACCGAGGTCACCCTGATAGACCGCGTCGCCTGCATCGCGAGCAAGCCCGCTCCCACATTATTCAGTGTTATCAATACATTCACAGAATTCAGGAAGACACCGCCCATGGCCATATTTGCCCATACCGTCGGCGCCCGGACCTACCGCTTCGACAGCCTCAAAGAAGTCATGGCCAAGGCCAGCCCGGCGCGCTCCGGGGACTTTCTGGCCGGCGTCGCCGCCCTCAACGATGGCGAGCGGGTCGCCGCGCAGATGGCCCTTGCAGACATCCCGCTCAAGCACTTTCTCGAAGAAGTGCTGGTCCCTTACGAAAGTGATGAAGTCACCCGACTGATCATCGACAGCCACGACAAAAACGCTTTTGCCGTGGTCAGCCACCTCACCGTCGGCGGCTTTCGCGACTGGCTGCTCAGCGACGCCGCCGACGAGCAAAGCCTGCGCGTCCTGGCGCCTGGCCTGACCCCGGAAATGGCCGCCGCCGTATCGAAGATCATGCGCGTGCAGGATCTGGTACTGGTGGCGCAAAAAATTCGTGTGGTGACCCAGTTCCGCGGCACCATGGGCCTGCGTGGGCGTCTGTCCACCCGTCTGCAACCGAACCACCCGACCGACGAACCGGCCGGGATCGCCGCGAGCATCCTCGACGGCCTGCTCTACGGTAACGGCGACGCAATGATCGGGATCAACCCGGCCACCGACAGCATCGCCTCGATCTGCGCCATGCTGGAAATGCTCGACGCGATCATCCAGCGCTACGAAATCCCCACCCAGGCCTGCGTGCTGACCCACGTCACCACCTCCATTGAGGCGATCAACCGTGGCGTACCGCTGGATCTGGTGTTCCAGTCGATTGCCGGTACCGAAGCAGCCAACGCCAGTTTCGGGATCAACCTGAATGTCCTGCAGGAAGGCTACGACGCCGGTTTGAGCCTGAATCGCGGGACGCTGGGGCAGAATCTGATGTATTTCGAGACCGGCCAGGGCAGCGCCCTGTCGGCCAACGCCCACCACGGCATCGACCAGCAAACCTGCGAGACCCGCGCCTACGCAGTGGCACGGCACTTCAAACCGTTTCTGGTGAACACCGTGGTCGGCTTCATCGGCCCGGAATACCTCTATAACGGCAAGCAGATCATCCGCGCCGGACTGGAAGATCATTTCTGCGGCAAGCTGCTGGGCGTACCCATGGGTTGCGACATCTGCTACACCAACCATGCCGAGGCCGATCAGGACGACATGGACACCCTGCTGACCTTGCTCGGCGTTGCCGGGATCAACTTCATCATGGGCATCCCCGGGTCCGACGACATTATGCTCAACTACCAGACCACCTCGTTCCACGACGCGCTCTATGCCCGGCAGACCCTAGGCCTCAAGCCCGCGCCGGAATTCGAGCAATGGCTGGCGAAAATGGGCATCTTTACTCAGGCTGATGGCAAGGTGCACTTTGGCAACAGCCTGCCGCCGGCCTTCCGCCAGGCTATGGCGCAACTGGGATGAGTGAACGAGTGATGGAAAAACCGCCTACCGACAGCCAGAACCCATGGCTGGAACTGCGCCGTCTGACCCCGGCACGGATCGCCCTCGGCCGTGTCGGCACCAGCATGCCGACCGGTGCGCAACTAGACTTCCAGTACGCCCACGCCCAGGCCCGCGACGCGGTGCATCTACCCTTCGATCATGCCGGGCTCAGCGCGCAACTGGCTGAGCGCGGACGCAACAGCCTGTTGCTCCACAGTGCCGCCACTGATCGCAACAGCTATCTGCAACGCCCCGATCTCGGTCGACGCCTGGGTGACGACTCGGCGCAAAAGCTGCGGGACTATGCGGTGGTGCAACACCCCGCAGGCGTGGATCTGGCCGTGGTAGTGGCTGACGGCCTCTCGGCGCTGGCCGTGCATCGGCACACCCTGCCGTTTCTGGCACGCATGGAGGAACAGGCTTTGGCGGAAGGCTGGTCGCTGTCACCCGTGATCCTGGTGGAACAGGGTCGAGTCGCGGTGGCCGATGAAATCGGCGAACTGCTAAGGGCGCGAATGGTGGTGGTCCTGATCGGCGAACGCCCCGGCCTCAGCTCGCCGGACAGTCTCGGGCTGTATTTCACCTACAACCCTAAAGTCGGCCTGACCGACGCCTACCGCAATTGCATCTCCAATGTTCGGTTGGAGGGGTTGAGTTACGGGATGGCCGCCCATCGGCTGCTGTATTTGATGCGCGAGGCCTGTCGTCGGCAGCTGTCTGGGGTCAATTTGAAAGACGAGGCACAGGTTCATACATTGGATTCAGACGCTACCACCCACTCAAATGGCAACTTCCTACTTTAAAGCCGGTGTAATCGGCGGCGTCCTGATTGCGCTTTTAGCAGGCTTTAGGCAGCATCAAGCCACGGCTGCCCGAGTAATGACCCGTTTGCCGTCATACCTACTTGAAGTTGAGGCCTATCATGCGGATTACTCAAGCGACCCTGGAACACTTGGACCTGCTGACCCCACTGTTTGTCAAATATCGCGAGTTCTATGGCGCGCTGCCGTATCCCGACTCCTCCCGGGCCTTTCTCGAAAAGCGTCTGCGGCGCAAGGAATCGGTGATCTACCTGGCCCTGTCCAATGAAGATGACAGTAAATTGCTGGGTTTCTGTCAGTTGTATCCAAGTTTCTCTTCCCTCTCGCTAAAACGCGTGTGGATCCTCAACGACATTTATGTCGCCGAAGACGCCCGTCGACAACTAGTGGCCGATAACCTGATCCGCACCGCAAAAAAAATGGCCAAGGAAACCCATGCCGTACGTATGCGGGTTTCCACCAGCATCGACAACGAAGTGGCGCAGAAAACCTACGAGTCCATCGGTTTCCGTGAAGACACCGAGTTCAAGAACTACATACTGCCCATCAGCGAAGAGCTGTAACCAGACGCACGACCGCCAAGCGTCGGCGCAACCAAAAATATCGTCCGAACGCGGCCCGCAGGTTCGGGCCGCGCTCGGACGATCCTGGCGATTTCGATCACTCTCCCCCTCGTGACATTCCCCGCTACAAACTCAACACGCAATTCACATATCAAATCGTATAATGCCGACCTTCACGGGCCGTAAGAAAAACTACACCTCCCTGTAGCCTCATAGTCCGAAGCCTTCGCACAGGCCTGCTGAGTCGGGCCATCACCACAGGTGCCACCCATGGATTTCAACCCGCTCGACCTTATTCTGCATCTCGATGTCTATCTCGATTTGCTGGTAACCAACTACGGGCCGTGGATCTACGCCATCCTGTTTTTGGTGATCTTCTGCGAAACCGGACTGGTGGTGATGCCGTTCCTGCCGGGCGACTCGCTGTTGTTCATCGCGGGTGCCGTAGCCGCTGGTGGTGGTATGGACCCGGTGCTGCTGGGCGGGCTGCTGATGCTGGCGGCGATCCTCGGTGACAGCACCAACTACGTGATCGGCCGAACGGCCGGAGAACGCTTGTTCAGCAACCCCAATTCGAAAATCTTTCGTCGCGACTATTTGCAGCAAACCCACGACTTCTATGAAAAGCACGGTGGCAAGACCGTGACCCTGGCGCGTTTCCTGCCGATCATTCGGACCTTTGCTCCGTTCGTCGCCGGCGTTGCCAAAATGCCTTACTCGCGCTTCTTCTCTTTCAGCGTTGCTGGCACCATTTTGTGGGTCGGCGGGCTGGTCACACTGGGCTACTTTTTCGGCAACGTGCCATTCATCAAGAAGAACCTGTCGCTACTGGTGGTGGGAATCATCCTGCTATCGCTGCTGCCGATGATCATCAGCGTCGTACGCAGCCGCTTGAGCCGCGCAACCTCAAAAGCCGGATCGCGCTGATTACCGATGTGGTCACTCAGCGCCTGGCGCCGACAGCGCACGCTGGCCAAGCATCCCGTTGCCACTGAAACCTGGCAGCGGGTGCGTCAACATCTGAGTTTTCTCGATGGCCTGAGTGACGCTGAAGACCAATGGCTACGCGAGTCCAGCGTGCTGTTCCTGCAAGCCAAGCACCTGACTGCCCTGCCTGGTGTCGAACTTCACCAAGAAGAGCGCCTGCTGCTGGCCGCCCAGGCGCAACTACCGCTGCTGCATCTGGGCGAACTGAACTGGTATCAGGGTTTTCACGAAATCGTGCTCTACCCTGACGACTTCCTCAGCCCGCAGCGCCATCGCGATGCCAGCGGTGTCGAACATGAGTGGAACGGCGAACACAGCGGCGAAGCCTGGCAGCAAGGGCCCGTGATTCTGGCGTGGCCCGGCGTGCTCGCCAGCGGCGGCTGGGAAGGTTACAACCTGGTGATTCACGAACTGGCGCACAAACTCGACATGCTCAACGGCAACGCCAATGGCCAGCCGCCACTGCACAGCAACATGCGCGCCAGTGAGTGGGCCTCGGTAATGCAGAGCGCCTACGACAACCTCAATCGCCAACTGGATCGCAATCCCGACGCCGAAACCCGGATCGATCCCTATGCAGCGGAAAACCCGGCCGAATTCTTTGCCGTGACCAGTGAGTACTTCTTCAGCGCGCCGGACGTGCTGAACAGCACCTACCCGAAGGTCTATCAGCAATTGCAGCTGTTTTATCGCCAGGACCCACTCGCCAGACTCAAACAATTGCAACTAGGCCATCCGGCTTATCAGGTACACGACTAAGGTCTACACGACCTCTGGCACGTGGCATCGATGGTGGAATATGACTATAATTGATGCCACTTTTTGGTCAATCCGGCCAGTCATTTGGCCAACCACGGGGGCACCGCCCAATGAGCTACAGCAAGATTCCGGCTGGTTTAGACCTGCCGAACGACATCTACGTCGCCATCGAGATTCCGGCCAATCACGCGCCGATCAAATACGAAATCGACAAAGACAGCGATTGCCTGTTCGTTGACCGTTTCATGGCCACCCCAATGTTCTACCCGGCCAACTACGGTTTCATCCCTAACACCCTGGCTGACGATGGTGATCCCCTCGACGTGCTGGTCGTGACCCCTTACCCGGTTGCTCCAGGTTCGGTAATCCGTGCACGTCCTGTCGGCATTCTGCACATGACCGACGATGGCGGCGGCGATGCCAAAGTGATCGCAGTTCCACACGACAAACTGTCGCAACTGTACGTCGACATCAAAGAGTACACCGACCTGCCAGGCCTGCTGCTTGAGCAGATCAAGCACTTCTTCGAGAACTACAAAGACCTCGAAAAAGGCAAATGGGTGAAGATCGAAGGTTGGGGCGACGCAGAAGCCGCTCGCGCCGAGATCATGAAGTCGGTTGCTGCCTATAAAGGCTGAGACGGCATTGGCTGATCGCCACTGACTGTTTCAAAAAACCCCGGTTATCCGGGGTTTTTTTATGCCGGGATAAACACAACAAACGCCGCCCGCCAGCGCCTTTCAAGTAAGTCCTGGGCCAGGTATTGAGAAAGCGGCAGCTCTGGATCGCCCTTTGGGCTGGGAATTTTTCAAAAAAATCAGTATGCTGCGCCCCACATTCGCGCATCGACCGTTTCGAACGGCCAGATCGTCCCGACACGGCAGATAATTTTCTCGCCAAGTCCCACAGCCAGACGCCAGATCTGGATGTACGTTTTGAAGGCTGGCGCGGCTTACCAAAAATAAGCCAAGCCAGTCCCCGAGAAGCCGGCCACAAGCCGGCTTTTTAATGCCTTTTTGAAAGCCACCCTCATCTATTGAAATCCGCTACAGCCTTGCTAGATCAAGGGTTTCAGCCTATTTTTGTTCCAGCGACTTCTTTTTTAATCCACCGGCTTCCACGACAAAGTGGGGGATCAAGTGGGGGATTGGAGAGCGAAAATCATGGGAAAGCTGACCGCCAAACTAGTCGAAAATTTGACCGAACCAGGCACCTATGAAGACGGTGATGGACTGCGCCTGGTCGTGACCTCCGCTGGCCGGAAAAATTGGGTGCTGAGGTTTCAGCTCCACGGCAAACGCAGGGAGATGGGCCTTGGTGGGTATCCTAGTCTCGATCTGAAAAAAGCACGTGCTGCGGCATTCGAAAATCGCATTCAGGTCCTGAAAGGCGATGACCCACTCGCCAAGCGACAAGCTGAGCAGGCCGCTCAGAAAGAAGCTGAACGCCGCGAACAAGCGAAGCAGATTACCTTCGAAACGCTAGCCAACGACTACCGTGATGCCCACGGCTCCAGTTGGTCGGAGAAGTGGCGCAAAGGCTGGCTTCGTAAGCTGGAACTCTATGCCTTTCCCTATTTAGGGAAACTTTCAGCAGATGAAATCGAGACCAAGCAGGTTCTCAAAACTTTGCAGCCGATCTGGTCGACCAAAACACGCACGGCAGATGAAGTACGCGGGCAGATTGAACAGATTCTAGATGCCGCCAGATCGAGAGGGCTGCGGGTCGGTGAAAATCCGGCTCGCTGGCGCGGCCATCTGGAAAATCTGCTGAGCCGCCATGAAAAGAAGAAAGCTCGCAAGCGTGTTCACCACCCTGCCCTCGCATGGCAGGATCTACCAGAACTCATGCAGGCACTACGTAACCTCCCCACCGCCGTATCGATAGCCGCTCAATTCTTGATCCTTACCGGCGCCCGTAGCCACATGGTGAGATTTGCTCAATGGGACGAGTTCGATCTGGAATCAGGCCGATGGTCCTTGCCCGCAGAACGGATGAAAACGCGCGAGCCATTCGCTATCCCCCTCGCACCGGAGGTCGTCGAGTTGGTGAAAACCCTGCCGCGAATTCGAGTACGAAGCCCCTACCTCTTTCCTGGTAACGGCCTTAGCGGCGTGATGCACGCTAACGGCATTCGTAGTCTTCTGCACGAATTGGGCTATGAGCACATCACTCGCCATGGATTCCGCTCAACATTCCGAGACTGGGCCGGCGAGACCACAGCCTTCCCACGAGAGATCTGTGAGCTTGCCCTCGCTCACGACGAGCGTGGGGAAACTGAAAGCGCGTATTCCCGATCAGACTTTTTCGACAAGCGAAGAGAGCTGATGAGCGCTTGGGCGAAATATGCCACATCATCGCCCAAGCAAAAGCCAGGCGATGCGGACACTTGAGTGTTTGGTGAGCTAATCGGTGTGGATAGGCACATCCGCCCTGCTGGCGACAGCGGCGACACCGGCGACAACCCGCGTAATACCTGGCCTGCAGCGTGGCGACAGAGGTGGCGACTGTCGCCGTTGCAAGCCTGGCTCTTGGGGCTTTCTCGGCCAAGCCCACGCGAGCGGGAAGGCTCCGCATTCCCACTCGCATGGGCTCACATTAAAAACCGACGAACGACCACCCGACCATGGAAAACCACCGACCTCCAAAGTCTTCCAGCGATACCGATTGGCGCAACAGCCGCCCCCAAAATACTGTTGACCGCGAGCGGAACGAGCGCTAAACCAGAACTGTACAAGCGCTGTCCTCGACAGCACCCAGGTAGCCAGAACCTTTGAGGCTACGCCACATCGTGGTGGTTCACCCCAAGTGCGATTAGCGTCCGGCGGCTCGCACGGTCACTACCCATGTGATGGATGCCTACTTCTTCCAGAGCGCCGACTGCGGCAACTCATACTCCTTCCTGGCTGCTCTGCAGCAACTTATCCGCTTGGCCATTTCTTGCGCCAACCTGTTGCCCGTCTCTTTGCCCCCTAAAGAGACGGGCGCATATCACACTGCTGCAGCCCTGCTCGCACGGGCCTTTGCGGCTTTCCCCCTCGTGACAATCGGCGTGACAAACACCGAATGCTCACTCACCACAGCGATGCCGATGATGGTGCCGCAGCCCATGAAATGGACTGCACCTGACTGACAGTCAGGCATGCCCCGGTCATCACATCACTGCCTTCACCTGACTCAGGATCTCGCGGCATTGGTCTCGTCAGCCAGTGCAGCCTCCACCCGCCCACTTCTACGGAAGTGTTCAGGAGGCCAGATCATGAGATGCCCAAGCTCCCGGTCGTAAAGAGCCGTCAGTCCCGCGTAGTGGACAAACCTCACAGGTCGCAGGGGCCTTGATCCCTGGCAACACTCAACAACCGTGGCGGGATGAGTGAGGACGAAGTCGATAATCTCAGGAGAATTGCGATGCAACTGTCCGAAGCGTTCGAGCCACCACAACTATTGCTGGAATACCAGCAGGCGCCCTACCAAGCGCAACATCAACCCCAGCCAGAATTACAGCGTGTCGCCGCTTCTGTCGCCACCCTGTCGCCACGCGCCAGGCCAGAAACGACGCGGGTTGTCGCCACTGTCGCCGCTGTCGCCACACCACCCCTGGAGCCTACCAATCTCGCCCGGCTGATCGAGCAACTGCGTGAGGAAGGGGCACTGCTGCAACACCACGAGAACGCCCTCCTGATCCGCCCGACACACTGGCGGCAGGTGGACAGGCTCAGCCCTCACTGGAAAGCCCTGCTGCTCTTTCTGCAAACAAACGAAAACGGTGATGACGATGACCTTGATTAGTCGGCGTGATGGTCGCAACTTTGGCTATGGCCGCCAGCTGAGCTATGCCGGCTCACAAGCGCTAAAGGATTTGTTTGCCGGCGGCCACTTCGCCACGGTCAAAGCGCATAGCGATCGCTGGCATGCGTTCGTGCGTTGGTGTCGATCAGCGGACGGCCCTGGTTACAACGATGCGCGCCAGATCGATCGACAAACGCTGCAAGACTACGCCGCGTACCTGCGCCAGCAGACCCAGCAAGGTGAACTCTGCATCGCCACCGCGCAGAACCGCCTGAGCAGCGTCAACCGCACCCTCGCTGCGCTGCGCGGTGATCAGGATGTGAGGATCGCCAGCCCGAGCCAGGCGTTAGGACAGCAGCGCTCGAGCGTACGCACCCGCGCGCCGGATGGCCAAGACCACCAACAGGTGCGGCGAGTACTCGAGGCGCTGGGCGAACAGCACCACGAGCGGGTGGCCGCGATTGTCCTGTTAGCCCGAACAACCGGTATGCGCCTGCGCGAAGCAATCCTGGCGGACCTGCCACGCTTGCACCGAGAAGCCGAACACTTAGGCCGCATCAACATTCAGGACGGCACCAAAGGCGGCCGCTCAGGCGCATCAGCGCCGCGATGGGTCGCGGTAAATGAAGCGGTGAAAGCGGCGCTGCAGTTTGCTCGTAAGGTATCGCCGCCCCGCAGCCGCAACTTGCTGGCCCGCGACGAAAGCTACGCCGCGTTTCTGCATCGGGCTGTACTCCCCGCCCGTGAAACGCTGCATGAACACGGCCTGAAGGGTTTCCATGAACTGCGAGCGGCCTACGCCTGCGAGCGTTACGAACAGCTCACTGGCCACGCCGCCCCGGTCAACGGCGGCCATTGCTATCGCATTGACCGCGACCTTGATCAACAGGCGCGGCAGCAGATCAGCCTTGAGCTCGGGCATAACCGGATCGATGTAGTGTCGGCCTACATTGGAGGTCGAGCATGAGCAAGCCCTTCGATATGGCGCTGTTCCTGAGCGGCGTACTGACCGGCTCGAAGATCACCCAGCAACGCCACCTACGCCAAGCCCGAGTCATGCAAGCGGCCATTCAACAACGATGGCAGCGAGATAATCCCTGGACCTGGCAGCTCAAGCATGTGCGCTGGTTTCTCACTCAGCACCTGAAAGACCACTCAGACGCCACCCGGTATTACTATCGACTCACCACCCTATTGATCTGGAAACGATTAGGAAATAACCGAGAAATACTGACCTAACGCTAGATCCATAAATAAGCGTTACAGAATAGGCACTTAGCGAATACTGCGAGTGCTTTTTTTGTGCCTAAATGGGTCGTTTTGGCTCGGTAATACCGGTTTTACGATAGCGCTTGTAGTGGTTTGTAATGCGATCGTCTGTCAATATCAGGCCGTCTTTCAACACCTTGATGCGCTAAGTGTCGATGAACTTGATCATTTAACGGCCCACCGTAGGACTCGCGTGCTGTATGTGTGGAATGGGCAGCTGGTGTAACCGGTAGCCCTGCCGATTGCTCGACTTGTACCTAATGCCAGGAGAGGCCTGAGGTGATTGATTTGGATGGGGAAAATTCATGGTAGATGCGGTGCAAGACAAAAAATACGTGATAGATTTTTACAGTCTTTCGATCACGCCGACAGCAAGCGTTGCGTCTATCGCTGCTGGCCTAGAGGCTATCGTGGCAGGACCTGGGAGCCGGTCGTTCGAGGTTAACGGCTACACGCGAGAAATATGGCAGCCACTCCAAAGGTCCGCACCACTGCCTGACTCGTTTGCTGGACAGTTCCGGAAATTTCGCACCAGCGATCTTCCCGAAATCGGTTCTGCCGGGCAGGATGCTCTTGAGCTAGAGCTCGAGGCCAATCAGGGGCTGGTCGAGCGAAATTTCTTCGTCTACTACCCTGTTCGAAGCCTCCTCGGCTGGTGCCGAAATTCGCACGGTAACACAGCGAATCAATTCGCCAAGTTCCTATCCGCGCTATGGTCCACGAAAGTCATCGCCGGGCCAATACTCGCGCCGGACGCAGCCAGACGAATCATGCGCAATGAGATTTCCCTCAAAAAAATAATACTGACAATTCCCCGCCCTTCGAATCCTGACATGTACTCCGACAATGACTTCACCCGAGGCATGATGGAGATGATGAGTGGATCGGACGCTGACTCGATTCATATCGAAATGGGTATCGACTCTCGCAGAAGCGATACACGCGGAAGCCTGGCGGCGCGACTGAAACGCGCGCTAACAGAGGCGGCCTCCCTAGGCGCTTCGACGGCCAAGGCTATCGTCTATGATGAGGGTATCGAGCATCCTATTGACCTGATTGCTGATCGAGTATTCTCAGTTCAGGAGCTAGAGACGAACGCGAAGTACCCGCCGGCGGGCACAATGTATCAGGCCGTAGACACTGCGAGGCAAGAATGCCAAGGATCCATAGATGACTACTTTGGGCCGCCAGATGGCGCTGTTGATTAGGGTGCTTTTATCTGCCGGTGTCGGCTATTCGTTTGAACGCTGGTCTAACGTCGAAGCTGCTCAGATCTATAGCGCCACAGGTGTGGTGGCAGGTGTTTGTGCAACACTCCTTGGTTTCTTGATAGCGTCAGTCGCAATAATCACTGCGCTTGTCGAGAAGACGCTGATTGCGAATATGAAGAAAACGGGACATTACAAGGTGTTGATGGACGAGGCGTTCCTAACCTGCGCCTTGCTTCTCGTGACGCTTGCTATCAGCACGGCAGCACTTGTGGTTGCCCAGGACTCGGTAAAGCATGTCTCAACAGTTACTGCTTTTTTTCTGACCTTGAGCTTGCTTTATGCCTATGGGTCGGGCAGAAAATTTGCGGTAGTCGTGTCGACCATTTAGCCGGCGCTTCAGTGTGATAGTTAGGCCCGCCGCCGAACGGATTTTTCATGTCCGGCATTGCCTTCTGCCGCCTAACTCGCCGATGCCAAGCTTGCTCTCGCTCACTCTTTCCCGGTCGCGGTAGGGATGGCAGTTACCTGCCACCCCCCGCACAGATCCGTACGTGCGGAACTACCGCATACGGCTCCTGCCTTGGGTACGTGACGCGAAGCGATCTTCAGGATACGGGTGTGCGTTCTTTGGACTCGGTATGTAATGATCTGTGAGCAACCCGAAGCGAGACCATTGCAGCCGATTTCGCTGGCTGCGTCGCCCGAGGGCCTGACGCCAATATCGGCATATGGCCTTCCTGAAGCCACTCAACAGCTTCAAGTTTCCTGGCACCGCGTGGTAATTGAAGTAACCACTCACCACTCGAGTGAGCCATTGCCCTTGAGCCCGGATGGGTTCATGACGTCGGCGCTTCAGCTCATCCCGAATAGCCAGTAGCGTCGCACGCATTCGCTTCTTGACCGTCAGTCGCAGTATTTGAAAGCCACCGCTTCTGTTGGTACTACAACAGTGCGTGAATCCCAGGAAATCAAACGTCTCCGGTTTACCTAACCCTCGCTTCCTACGATTTCTCGCAGCAAAACGACCAAACTCAATCAGTCGTGTTTTCGAGGCATTGAGGGACAATCCGAACTTGGCCAACCGCTCCTGCAACTGCACCAGAAACTGCTGAGCCTGCCATTGCGTCCTGAAACCCACCACGCTGTCGTCCGCGTAGCGCACAACGATTACATCGCCACGGGCATGTCGCTCGCGCCACTGCCTTGTCCACAGATCCAGCACGTAGTGAAGATAGATATTCGCCAGCAGCGGCGAGATTACGCCGCGTACGATCTTGCATACTTTTTTCTCTGCTGCCTGAGCCAGTCGACGTCTCGCTGGCGTTGAACCCCGGATCGGGATCAACCCGGAATACCACCAAAATTTCGCCCTTATGAATTTCGAC
>NZ_JBVASJ010000005.1:0-248880 GCF_057813935.1 Pseudomonas sp. F220 | reverse complement strand
CTTCAACGGCGGCCAGCGTCTGCAATCGATCAGCGACGCCCTCGGCCGGCTGCTGCAGATCAACCGCTCCACCGACAACGCCCGGGTCGAATTTCTCCTGCACCCGGATGCCGGCCCGGGCGGCACGCCGCTGGCGCGTTTTGAACTCAAGCTGACCGCCGGGCGTGTGGACGAGATCGTCCTGCCCACCGAGGAGAACGCCCGCTGGCGCTTCGACTACCAGGAGGTGCGCGGCCTGACCTGCATCAAGGAGGTCAAGACCCCGGTGGGCGGGCGCGAAACCATCGAGTACCTCGACACCGGCCATGCCTACCCAGGTAACAGCGGGCGGGAGAACCTGCCGCGGGTGACCCGGCATCGACTCTTTCCCGGTTTCGAGCAGCCGCCGATGGAGGTGACGTACGAGTACACGCTGCACAACTTCATCGGTAACGGCGCCAACATCAGTTGGGACAACGACGGTCTGGACCAGCTGTACAAGGCTACCAGCGACTACGCCTACGGCTCCACCGCCAGCCATAAAGTCGACGGCAAGGTGATGCGCACGGTGCAGCGCACCTTCAATCACTTCCACCTGCTCACCGAGGAGACCACCATCCAGGGCGATTGCGTGCAGCGGGTGACAACCACCTACCACACCACCGCCGGCTCCTTCGAGCAGCAGCCGGCGTACTTTCAGTTGCCCAAAACCGTGGAGAAACGCTGGGAGCTCAAGAGCGACGTAACCAAGGCGCGCAGCGAAACCCTGAGCACCACCTACGACAATTTCGGCAACCTGCTGGAAGAACTTCAGCACACCGGCGTGCGCACTGTGCACGAGTACTACCCGGCCACCGGTGGCGATGGCTGCCCCGCCGACCCGCAGGGTTTTGTGCGCAACCTGCGCAGTAAAACGGTGCACCCGGCCGAGGGCCATGAAGGCCAGGCGCCGGTGCTGCGCACGCTGTACCGTTATGTGGAGCTGCCGCCGCTGACTGACAGCCTGGACAAGGGGTGGCTGCTGGTGGGCAGCGAAGTATTGTATGAAGTTCAGGGTAGTGTGGAAACAGAGCTGCATGAGATGCGCTTCGATTATTTCGACAAGCCCGCTGACGCCTTTGCCCACGGTCGAGCCCGGCAACAATCCGAACTGCGTAATGGCAATACCACGACCACGGAATTTGACTACAGCAAGGTCATGGGGGTACTGGGTGACGAGTCGGTGTTGGAGACTCGGGAAACCCTGACAGGCTTCGATCATGGTGAACTGGATCAAAAGGGCAATCCTCGGCACGTGCAAAAAGTAGTCACCTTGCAGCACTCCTTGCTTCACGGTCAGGCGCTGCTCAGTCGAGACGACAACGATGTAGAAATCCGCACCACCTACGATGCGCTGCAGCGGGTAACCAGTGAGACTGTGGCGCCGACAACCGAGTTCGAAGCCACACGCCATTACGCTTACACCCTGACCTCGGTGGACGGCCAACAGGCGATTCAGCAGCTCACCGATGTCAAGGGTGTGCAGACCCGCAGCCTGTTTGATGGGCTCAACCGGGTGATTCGTGAAGATCGCCAGGATGTCGATGGCGACCCTGCGCGCAGGGCATGGCGACAAATCTATGCGGCCCGGCATGATGCAATGGAGAATCTGGTCGAAGAAACCGAATTCGACTGGCTGGAAGCGCGATCGCTGCGGCTGGTCAGCGTCTACGAGTTCGATGACTGGGGGCAGCAGTGCTGTGTGACGGGCCCGGACGGGGTCAAGGTATATGAGGTGACCGACCCGATTGGTGACAAGGTTGTCCCGATTGTGAGCGCCTGGCATCAAGGTTCCGGCGACAGCCCATCGCGCACTGGGGTGAAGAAGACCTGGCTGGGTAAATTCGAAAAACCGGTACGTGTCCAGCGTTTCGATCTGTCAGAGCAATCGATCAGTGTGCACCGCTATGACTATGACGGGCTGGGCCGTACGGTACGAGAGACCGACGCGCGCAATGCCGTCACCGAGTATCGCTACGATGCCTACAACCGGATGACAGTGACCGTTCTGCCCGATGCGGCGCAAGTGGTTCGCGCCTATGCCGAACACAGCAGCGTGGATCTGCCGATGAAGATCAGTGTCAATGGTGTTGTGTTGGGCGAACAACACTTCGATGGGCTCGATCGCATGATCTTGTCAAATACCGGTGGCCGTATTCGTCACTCGATGTACGAGCCTGGCCAGACCCAGCCGGCCTCGGTAACGACCGCATCGGGCCAGGAAATTCTTTACGAATACCAGCTGCAACTGGGTGAGGAACCGAAGCGGCGACAATTGATGGGCAGCGACGCCAGCTATACCTACGATAGCCAGAATGCTCGCCTGCTCACTTGCCAGGACGGCGGCCAGTTGCTGACCCGGGAGTATTTCAGCAATGGAGAGTTGAAAAGCGAAACACGTCACGAGAATGGTCAGCAATACCAGATGGGGTACGTCTACAGTTTGCGTGGCCGACTGTTGCGCTACACCGATGTGCTAGGTCAGACACAGAGCAATTGCTATGACTACAAGTCTGACGATGATGGTGACTATGAGGGCGCGGGCCGCCTGACGTCGACCCGACTCGGCACTACCCTGTCGCAATTCACTTATGATGATCTGGGGCAGACCCGTGTGATCGATACTCAGGACAATGCACTGCGGCTGCGCATTGAACTGAAGTATGACGCTTTCGGCCGCGAGATCCTGCGCACGTTCGACAGCGCCGGCCAGCAACAGGAATTGCTGCAAGAGTACAATTCGGTTGATGCTTTGGAGCATCGGTGCTTGAGCGAAGGCAGCACGATCCTGCGTGACGAAGCCTATGAATATGATCTGCGGGGGCGTTTGACGAAGTACCTCTGCGCAGGTACCCAGCCACCGGTCGACCCCTATGGCAAGGCGATCGAACAGCAAGTGTTCAGCTTCGACGCACTGGATAACCTGACCCGTGTCCGCACCATTTTCCCGGGTGGCCGCAACGACGCCCGGTACGTCTTCGAGGGCGAGGACGCGGTGCAACTGAGCAAGGTGACCAACTCGCATCCTGACTATCCGCAGGAGATCGCTCTTCAATACGACGTCGATGGCAACATGACGCGCGATGAGTGGGGGCGCACGCTGGATTATGACGCACTGGGCCGAGTGGTCACGGTCAGCGCTGCACCTGGCGAGCTTCCCTCAGATTGACTGGACGCGTTATCAGGGAGCTACTCGCACCGGCACGCTGATTGGTTTGGTAATGCCACCATAGTCGTTGATGGTGGTGAAGGTGACCTCAAGATCGTTGGCAGGCTTGAGGATCGTGAGGGGAAAGACTTGCCGTGATAGCGGGGCGGCCATTGTTGCACGCTGGAGTTTCTCGCTCTGGCCGCCACCGTTCAGTTCCAGTTGGCTGAACGAAACATGAAAAGGCCCGGGATTATTCACCATAAGATGAAGTTTTCCGTCTATATGTTCCAGGGACCACTGCAAATCCTTCAGACGTTCGGTTGGTTTGTCTTTCAGCTCGACGGGTCGATAGAACAACTTTATACGGGTGCGCAAGGCGATGCTGAGCACGCTCTTGCCGCTGGAATCGGCTTGTGGGATTTCCTGGATGTTGAAATAGAACAACGACTCGCGATCTTTGGGCAATTGGTTGGGTAAACCATTGATCTGGACCAGCTGTTCCTTTCCGGGGTTGATTCTGAACAAGGCCGGTGCGGCGATGAAGGGCACTGCGGTGGTGGTATCGTCGGCTTCGGTATTGACCCAGCTTTGCACGGCGAAGGTTTGCTCGCTGGGGTTGCCCACGATCAGCGATGTGCTGCGTTTATCACTGTCGTACACCACGCGGGTGCCGTTGAGGGTCAGGGCAGCTTGTGCGCCGGGCAAATACACGGCTAACCCCAGCAGGGCCAGGCTGGCACTTAGGTAAGGTTGGCGAAAGAGGCTTTTGAACGTAAAGGAGGACATGGGCGGATACGTAGCTCAGCAGGGAGGCGTGACCAGGAGAAAAGTACGTTGGCGTTGTGCATGACGGCGGGCGTCATGCACAGCGGTCGCTATCAGTTGATGGCGACGGTAAAGGCGATATCCGCTTCAGCTGCGCCGGGTTGCACGTTGGCTAGCGTGGATTTATAGGCGGCAGTGAAGTACATGGTGGTAGGAGCGGTTTCACTCAGCAGGTATTCGTCCGATGGGACTCCGTTGTCGATCGGTTTGCCGGTACCGTCACGGATGATGACGGCGACCCCGTCAGCACCGCCTGGCTTGAGGCCGTAGAGTGCGGCGCCCGGCGCGCCATACAGAGCAGAGAAAGTGACGTTGGCTTTTGCACCAGCACCGATCGCACAGTTCGTACCCGGCGTCACGCGCATGCCGAAGGCACGCGAGCGCGATTCGTTACCGACATTGGTAAACTGAGACGCGGCCACGTCGCCCAGCTGAATCAGGCTGCCGATAGTCCCGGTGATGGGGTCGATGATTTCGATCGGGCAGGTACCGCCGCGGATCTGGCCGTAAAAGTTGATGGTGCCATCGGTGGCGAATGCCGAGGTACTGGCCAGTCCGAGTGCGAGGGTCAGTGCTGCGAATTTCATTGGTAAATATCCTGAATGTGAATCAGCGTGATGGAACGTTTTGTTCGAAAGGTAACTGTGGCGGTCTTCTATCTCTGTGGGCCTCTTGTGGGGGGCTACAGGCGCGAAGGGCGCTGCTTACAGTTACGGTTGAGGAGGGTAGGGCTCTGAATCAGAAAGGTATGTAGGGTTTTTCTATGGGGGCGTTGGGATTTATCAACACTGTGCGGCAGATATCGGCGGGTGTCTTTCTTATGCTTGAAACACGGCGGGCGGCATACTGGCCGGCGCTGATCGTACTGACGTGATCGGAAAAAACAGAGGGAGTAAGGCTCCCCCTGATTGTGTCAGCTCCGGGATTGGTCTGCGTAACCACGCCCTGTCAGGGTTTACTTGGTATACGGCATCTCAATCAAACCCTGCTCCAGCGCCTTGACCACTGCGGTCCAGCGCGAACTCACGCCGAATTTGCGGCGGATGTTGCAGAAGTGGTAATTCACGCCGGCTTCGCTGCAGCTGAAGATCTGGCCAATTTCCCAAGAAGACTTGCCTCTGGCGCTCCATTGCAGGACTTCTTTTTCTCTTTTGGTGAGGGTTATGCCTCCCAGTTGCTCGGTTTCCAGCGCGTGAAGAGGGGGTTGGGTAATGGAGGAACGGGCGGCGATCGGGTTCGAACGGTGCATGAAAAACTCTCCCATTTATCAATCTTTGATGTGGGCGCAGCGGATCCTTCCTACTTCAAACGGGCGTGGTTCGCGCGACCGGCTTACAGGCACCGGTTTCGGTGCTGTGGGCTCGGGCTAGTTATAAACGGATTCAACGACCTTGGAACCTGTAAGAACTAACAGGTGCGGCTCTTTAATTCAGAGGTCAGAGGCGTTTCTGTCATCCGCTGGCGTTGATTCAAGTAGGCATATTCACCGCGTAGGCGCGACGAAGCGCCTGCTATGGCGTCAGGGTTCCTTCGCCTGCACCGCTCGTCGCTTTTTGAGGAATATTTCAGGGCGGGCCGCATAAAATTTCAAGCCCTGCCGATATCAGTGACAGGTCCACACAAGACACCCTAAGAGTGGCGCCCAACTGTCCGGTGAAGCACTGTCCCGTGCCTGGCAGTCTCTAGCGCAAGGATGCGCGCAGTCCTATATCACCCGAGAGCCATCCCATGTCCCTACGAAATATGAATATCGCGCCTCGAGCCTTCCTCGGTTTTGCCTTCATTGCGTTGCTTGTTGTCGTTTTGGGCGTGTTCGCGGTGAGTCGCATGACGATCATCCGCCAGGCTTCGGTTGACATGGAAAGCAACCAACTGCCCAGCGTGAGTTTCCTGGGCAACATCACCGAGAACGTGCTCCGTCTGCGGATTTTGTCGTTCCGGGTGCTGGTCAACCGTGAAGCGGCCGGTTTGCAGGAGGCTCAAACCCGCATCAGCGTGCTGGTGGACAAGCTCAAGCAAGCGCAAACCAGCTACGCGGCGTTGCCTGCCGGTGGCGAAGAGGCGGCACTCTACAAGGCGTTTGTAGCCACCCTGGACAGTTATCTGCAAGCGCAGAGCCAGATGATGGAGCTGTCGCGCCAGAACAAGATCGAGGACATGCGCACCTTGATCAATACCCGAATCAAGGACGGCACCGACTTGATGGGCGAGCAACTGAACAAGCTGATTGCGATCAACACAGCAGACGCTACGAGAGCTGATACCGAGGCCGGTGACCACTATGAGAATGCCAAGCTAGGGATCATCGGCGTTTCGGTGGCCGCGGCCCTGATTACCGTGTTGTTGGCCTGGTTGCTCACCCGCAGCATTGTCACGCCGTTGAGCAAGGCGCTGGAAGCCGCCGAAACCATCGCTGGCGGCAACCTGACCAAGCCGATCATCATCGACGGCAACGACGAGCCAGCGCGTCTGCTCAGCGCCTTGTCCACCATGCAAACCAATCTGCGTAAAACCATTGAGCAGATTGCCGGCTCTGCAACGCAACTCGGCTCGGCCGCTGAAGAACTCAGCGCTGTCACCGCCGAAGCATCTCGTGGCCTGCAGCAGCAAAATAATGAAATCGAGCAAGCGGCGACCGCCGTCAACGAAATGACCGCCGCAGTGGAAGAAGTGGCGCGCAATGCGGTCTCCACCTCCGAGGCTTCCAACCAGTCGACCCTCGCGGCCCGCGAAGGTCGCGACCGTGTGGTGGAAACCGTCGGCGCGATCCAGACCATGACCCGGGATGTACAAAACACCTCGGCCATGATCGAAGGCCTGGCCGTGCAGGGCCGTGACATCGGCAAGGTGCTGGACGTGATCCGGGCGATTGCCGAGCAGACCAACTTGCTGGCGCTCAACGCTGCTATTGAAGCCGCTCGTGCCGGTGAAGCCGGTCGTGGTTTCGCGGTGGTGGCTGATGAAGTTCGCGCGCTGGCCCATCGCACGGCGCAATCGACCCAGGAAATCGAAAAAATGGTCGCTGGCATCCAGAACGGCACCGGCCAGGCGGTCGAGTCCATGCAGCAAAGCAATCAACGCACTCAAAGTACCCTGGAGATGGCCCGCGCTGCCGGCGTTGCCCTGGAGCAGATCACCCAGTCGATCCACCTGATCAACGAACGCAATCTGGTCATCGCCAGCGCCTCGGAAGAACAGGCACAAGTTTCGCGGGAAGTGGACCGCAACCTGGTAAACATCCGTGACCTGGCCAGCCAGTCATCCGCCGGTGCCAACCAGACCAGCGCCGCCAGCCATGAGCTGTCGCGACTGGCGGTGGATTTGAATGCAATGGTGGCGCGGTTTGTGATTTAAGTTAGGGTTTAGGCTGGAGCTCGCGCAACAGGAGAGAGACATGCGCTATTCAGCCTTGACCCAACGTATTGCCGGCGACGGAGCAGCGGCCTGGCAGATTCACTACCGAGCACTGGAGTTGCTGGAGCAGGGCGCCGATGTGTTGCTGTTGTCAGTCGGCGACCCGGACTTTGACACCCCTAAACCGATTGTCCAGGCCGCCATCGACAGCCTGTTGGCCGGCGATACCCATTACTCGGAGGTGCGTGGCAACCGCTCGCTGCGCAACAGCATCGCCCGGCGCCATGTCCGGCGCAGTGGTCAGGTGATTGAGGCCGATCACGTGGTGGTATTGCCGGGTGCGCAATGTGCGGTGTACTCGGTCGCGCAATGCCTGCTGGATCTGGGCGACGAGGTGATCGTCGCCGAACCGATGTACGTGACCTACGAAGGTGTATTCGGCGCCTGCGGGGCCAAGGTGGTTCCGGTGGCGGTGCGTCCGGAGAATGGCTTTCGCGTTGATCCGGTCGACGTTGCAGCGCTGATCACGTCCAGGACCCGGGCGATGTTGCTCAACAGTCCGAACAACCCATCGGGAGCAAGCCTGTCGCTGCCAATCTGGCAGGCACTGGGGCGGCTGTGCATTGAGCATGATTTGTGGCTGATCAGCGACGAGGTCTACAGCGACCTGTTGTACGAAGGCGAGCACATCAGCCCGGCGAGCCTGCCGGGCATGGCCGAGCGCACGGCGACCCTTAACAGTCTGTCCAAATCCCACGCCATGAGCGGCTGGCGGGTCGGCTGGGTGATCGGCCCAAAGCCTCTGACGGAACACCTGATCCATCTGTCGCTGTGCATGCTGTTTGGCTTGCCGGATTTTGTTCAGAAGGCGGCTGAAGTCGCCCTTGATGCCGATTTGCCAGAGGTTGCGCAGATGCGTGACGAGTATCGCCGGCGTCGGGATCTGGTCTGTGCACGCCTGGCCGATTGCCCGGGTATCACTGCCGTGACGCCTGACGGCGGTATGTTTGTGATGGTCGATGTTCGTGAAACAGGGCTTGGCGCTCAGGCGTTTGCCGAGCGCTTGCTGGAAGGATATGGCGTATCGGTGCTCGCCGGCGAGGCGTTCGGCCCCAGCGCGGCGGGGCATATCCGGATTGGCTTGGTGGTGGATCAGCAGCGCCTGGCCGAGGCGTGTCGGCGGATCGTGCGCTGTGCGGCGGATTTGCTGGAACAGCGGCCGGTCTGAGTATTGGCGGCGATGGGGCCGGCCTCATCGCGAGCAATCGAGCGTCGACCGGCTGCTCCTACATTATTGGATCTGCGTCAGACACACATTCGGTGCACACCCAAGATCAACTGTAGGAGCGAGCTTGCTCGCGATAGCGGTGTAACAGGCACCTGATGTCTATCAGACCGCCTTCAATCGCTTCTCCCACACCGATCCATTCACCAGATTCGCCGGCCGTTCACCGGCCAGTGCCGCCAGCAGATTGTCCACCGCACAACGGGCCATGGCCTCGCGGGTTTCATGGGTGGCGGAGCCAATGTGCGGCGTCGCCACCACGTTGTTCAGCTGTAATAGCGGAGAGTCGTGTCCCAGTGGTTCGCGCTCGAACACATCCAGCCCCGCCGCGCGGATCTGCCGCTGTTGCAGCGCCTCGATCAGCGCCGCTTCATTGACCACCTTGCCCCGGGAAATGTTGATGAAGATGCTTTCTGCACGCATCAGCGCAAACTGCTCAGCGTCGATCAGACCTTCAGTCTCGGCCGTCAACGGCAAGGTCAGGCAAATGAAATCAGCTTGCTGTAGCAGATCCGGAAGGCTGCGGTATTGCGCATTGAAGCGTTTCTCCACCGCCGGTTTCGGTGAGTGGCTGTGATAGATGACCGGCATGCCGAAGCCGAAATGCCCACGCTGAGCCAGCGCTTCGCCAATCCGCCCCATGCCGATGATTCCGAGGGTTTTGCCATGCACGTCGCTGCCAAAATGCATCGGTCCGATGTTGTGAGTCCATTGCCCGGCGCGGACCAGATTGGCCAGCTCAACCACCCGCCGGGCCGTGGCCAGGATCAAGGCGAACCCTGTGTCGGCGGTAGTTTCGGTCAACACGTCAGGGGTATTGCTGAGCAGGATGTTGCGCCGTGTCAGGTAATCGATGTCGTAGTTGTCGACGCCCACAGAGACGCTGGCGATGGCTTCCAGTCGTGGCGCCAGATCGAGCAATTCGGCATCGAGCCGCAGACTGGCGCCGAGTAAACCCTGAGCGCTGGGCAAGGCATCGCGCAGACGCATCAGGCCGTCACTGTCCAGGTTTTCGATCAGCGTCACCTGCACCTGTTCATGCAAGCGAGCCATCAGTTCTGGCGAGAGTTTTTTGTAGAGGACGACGTGCTTTTTCATCGTGTTCACCTTCAGTTCAATTCAGGAATGCACAGCCAGAGGACGTCTCGGCGTGACCTTGGGCAGCGCTCGATCACTGGCCCCCGGCTTGAGGAAAATCGTCAGCACCACCGACAGCAGCAACGCGCCGCTCATCAACAGGTAGGACGCGCCGGGCGAACCGGTGGAGCTGTTCAGGTAACCGACCAGATAGGAACCGCCGAAAGAACCGAGGGCGCCCATGCTGTTGATCAAGGCCATGGCGCCACCGGCAACGTTGGCCGGGAGGATTTCCGGGACGATGGCGAAAAACGGTCCGTAAGGCGCGTACATGCAGGCCCCGGCGATCACCAGCAACGTGTATGACCACCAGAAATGTTCGGCGCCCAGGGCGTAGGAACCGTAAAACGCAATAGAGGCGATCAGCAGCGGAGGCCAGACAAAGCGTTTACGTTTTTGAATTTTGTCCGAACCCCAGGAAACCACCAGCATCGCAATCACTGCCGCCAGATACGGTAGCGCCGACAGCCAACCGGCCTCGACCATGTCCATCTGCGCACCCTGTTTGAGAATCGACGGCAGCCACAGCACGAAACCGTAGACACCAATACTCCAGCAGAAGAACTGCAACGCGAGGATGATCACCTTCGGCGAGCGGAAGGCCTCGGCGTAGTTTTTCACGGCTTTGATCCCGACCTGTTCGGCGGCCAATGCGCTTTGCAGGTCCTGCTTTTCAGTCTCGCTCAACCATTTGGCTTCGGCCGGACGATCATCGGCCAAACGCCACCAGATAAATGCCCAGATCACCGCCGGCAGGCCTTCGATGATGAACATCCAGCGCCAGCTGAAGTGCTGCACCAGATAGCCGGACACCACAGACATCCAGAGCATGGTCACCGGGTTGCCGAGGATCAGAAAGGTGTTGGCTCGCGAGCGTTCGGCGCGGGTAAACCAGTGGCAAAGGTAGACCAGCATGGCCGGCATCACTGCCGCTTCGACCACCCCGAGCATGAAGCGGATGACGATCAGCATGTAAGCGTTGGAGACGATCCCGGTCAGGGTCGCCAGGGCGCCCCAGAGAATCAGGCTGACGAAAATCAACTTCTTCACGCTGTGCTTTTGCGCGTAGATCGCTCCCGGTATCTGGAAGAAAAAGTAACCGAGGAAAAACAGCGCGCCGAGCAACGACGAGAGCCCCGGCGTAATCATCAGGTCGGCGGCCATCCCGGAGGCGGCGGCGAAACCGTAATTGGCCCGGTCCAGATACGCCAGGCTATAGGTGATGAACACGATGGGCATGATGTACCACCAGCGGCGGGTGGCGAGTTTGGGCGTTTGCATAATGGTGCTCCTGAGCTTGTTGTTTTTGTCGCAGCAGGTAACGGGTCAACTTCAATTCTTGTAGTGGCCGGGAGGGCCTCATCGCGAGCAAGCTCGCTCCTACCTTGGATCTGCGTCAGACACACATTCCATGTAGGAGCGAGCTTGCTCGCGATTGGCGGCATTGGGTGCGACGGATAATTCAGCCCGCAACGGCAATCCCTCCATATCCCCACGGCTCTGCACCGCGCGGCTGCCAATCCAGTTGGCGCGTTGCACCGCGTCGCTAACGCTGTAGTTCTCCAGCAGCGCACTGATCAAGCCCACTGCAAAACCATCACCGGCACCGACGGTGTCGACGACGTTTTCAACCGGCACGGCCTCGACAAAACCCTGATCCTGATGGGTACGGTAGTAAGCACCGTGGGCGCCGAGCTTGATCGCCACCGCTTCGGCGCCGTGGTCCAGGTAGAACGCGGCGATGTCGGCCGGGTCTTCGAAACCGGTGAGCAAGCGGCCTTCACTCAACCCCGGCAACACCCAGTGGGCGAGGGCGGCGAGTTTGTTTATTTCAGTGATCATCTGTTGTTCACTGGCCCACAAGGCCGGACGCAGATTGGGATCGAACGAAACACTGCGGCCGGCCGCACGCATTTGCGTCATCAACTCACGGGACAGTTCCCGTGCCGTCGCCGACAGCGCCGGTGGAATACCGGTCGCGTGCAGGTGACGTGCTTGCAGCAGTTGTGGGCGGATCGCTTCGATCGACAGATGACTGGCGGCCGAACCCCGGCGGAAGTACTCCACCTGCGGATCACGGCCATCGTCTTCGCGGGATTTGAATTGAAAACCGGTCGGGTGCAGCGAATCGACTTCGACATGGGCGCAATCGAGGCCTTCGGCTTGCAGGGTATCGACCACAAAACGTCCCAGCGAATCGGCGCCGACCCGACTCAGCCAGGCCACGTTGAAACCCAGCCGCGACAAGCCGATGGCGACGTTGCTGTCGGCCCCGGCGATGCGTTTGTGAAAGTGCCCGACCTGCGCCAGATCACCGGTTTGCTCGGCGACGAACATGGCCATGGTTTCGCCGAACGACAGAATATCGATCTCAGACATGGGCGCTCTCCAGCTGTGTCTGGCCCAGTCGGGCGAGGACGGCAACATGCTCGGTGGTCAATTGCAGCAAGTCATCGGCTTGCAACGGGTATTCCGCCGCCCGGGTTACGCCCTGGGTCATGTGCTGCAGCAGCTGTTCCCACAGCTTCAGGTCGCCGGGGCCAGGCGGTATCGCCACCAACTTGCTGTCGGCCCTGCGCACGACGGCCTTGCAGTGCACGTAACCCACATGGCGACCGAGCAAGCGCGCGGCGGTGGCAGCCGATTGGTCCTGCCATTGCCAATTACCGATATCGAAGGTCATCTGCACCGGCAGGTTGTGTTGCTCGACCTGGGCGAAGAAGCGTTGGAACGGCTCGATGCGTCCGCCCTGCGTGGTCTGGTCGTTTTCCACCAGCAGCTGGACCGGATGCTGCGCCAGGCACGAGGCCAGGCTCTGCAGATCATTGTTGTCGGTGAAATAACCCAAGGACACTTTCAGCCATTTTGCGCCGAAGGACTGTGCCCGTTTCAGGGTTGCGGCCAGTAGCGGGTTGGGTTGCGACCGGCCGGCGACCCAGAGTTCCAGCGGCGAGGAAAATACCGCCTCAAGCCCCTGTTGTTCGATGGCTCGGGTCAGTTCGCGCGGGTCTTCAGTGGTGAGCAATTCTTCACGCCATTCGATGCGTGTGGCCCCGGCCTTGGCCAGCACCTCGACGAATGCCAGTTGCCCGCGCTGGCGAATCAGGTCGGCACCGTAGCTGGAAAGGCTGATGGAAACGGGTGATTGATTCATGGTTATTGATCTCTGAAACCGGTTTCATTTTTTTGTACAAAAAAAGTGTTCAAAAAAATTTAAATGATGCTGATCTGATGCTTGTGTTGTCTGTGAGGGCCTCTTCGCGAGCAAGCTCGCTCCTACAAGGACAGCGCTGAACCTGTAGGAGCAGCCGGTCGACGCTCGATTGCTCGCGAAGAGGTCTGTCAGTCAGCGAGCCCCTTGCGTCGAGCCACGAACAATCAACTGCGCCGGATAATCCAGCGTCCGTACCGGCCCGTCATCCCCGCGCAATCGCTTGAGCAAACAATCGAACGCACTGGCACCGATATCTTCAGTTGGCTGGGCGAGGGCGGTGATTCCGCTGCCGACCAGCGGGTACCAGTCCAGATCATCCAGGGCGATCAAACCCACATCCTCGAACAGCCCGCAACCCAGCTCACGCAGCGCGCGGGTACTGGCCAGCGCGGCAATGCCGTTGGCGCAGAACAGGGCTTTCGGGCCGGGGCCGGGCGTGGCGAGAAAGGCTTGCAGGCGTGCGGTCAGCTCGGCACCGGTCTCGACAACCCTGCCGAGCAGGGCCGGGCGCTGTGCGATCTCGGCGGTGAAGCTGCTGACCCGTTCGATCCGCGAGCTGGTGCCGTCATAGGGTTCGCTGACCATCAGCATGTCGCGATAACCCTGTTGTTCAAGGTGCGTGAGGGCGGTGTGGACCGCTGCGGGGTTATCCAGGCCAACTAGATCGCTGTGCAACTGATCGACCTTGCGATCCACCAGCACCATGGGCATTTCATCGTGCAGTTCGCGTAATTGGTCTAGATGATGGCCGAGGGTGTTCACGATCAGGCCTTCGATGTTGTAGGAGCGCAACGCCGCCAAATGCTGACGTTCCTGCTCGTCATCGCGGTCGGTGTTGCACACCACAAGGCTGTAGCCGTGCTGGCGGCAGGCGGTTTCCACGCCATGCATCACGGCAATCGAATAAGGGTTACGGATATCGGCCACCAGCATGCCGATCAGGCGGGTGCGCCCGCGTTTCAGTCCTCGGGCCATCTGGTTCGGGCGATAACCCAGGTCGCTGATCGCCTGTTCGATGCGCAAGGCAATGGCATCGGAGAGCAAGGCGCGGTCTTCGCCGATAAAGCGCGACACGCTGGCCTTGGAGACCCCGGCGCGTTCGGCGACATCAAGCATGGTGACGCGGCTGCGTTGGGCGGCGGAAAAACTGTTCACGGTGCACGACCTTCTTATTGGAATTATTGGGAAGCAGCGGTTGTGATGATTCGCTGAAACCGGTTTCAGAAGACACCAAAACCCAATAGGTCGTCAAGAGGGAGCAAAGGAAAGGAATGAAAAAATTGTGGCGGCCTACAAACCTGTGGCGAGGGGGCTTGCCCTAATACCAGTCAGTTAAGCGAACGCTGCCCCCTGTAGGAGCGAGCTTGCTCGCGATGGACGTTAACGATAACGCGTGTTTTCTGAATAAACGCGTCGTCCTTGAGTTCATCGTCGGAACGCCGCCCGGACCAATCGAGCGTCGACCGGCTGCTCCTACAACAAAGCCCCCTCGCCACAATGAGTCCCAAGAAAACTGCGCAAATACTCGAAGATCGCCTCATAAAGCTCATCAACTTCAGCGGCAAGACCACGCGCCCGCAGGCATCCATGAACCAGCCCCTGACCTTGATACAGCAGGGCGGGCGTGTTGGCAGCGTTTAGGCGTTCGCTGAAACACACGCCGTCATCGCGCAGAGGATCGAACTGCGCCACCGCGATAAATGCCGGTGGCAGACGGCTGAAGTTGTTTGTCAGTAACGGCATGGCATAGGGCGAACGCTGCGTTAGACCCGGCAAATACAGCGCGTGATAGCAATCCAGATCGCTAGTGCTGAGCAACGGCGCATCGGCGCATTCACTGCGTGACGGCAAGTTCGCATCGCCGCCCAGCCCTGGATAGATCAACACCTGCGCGGCCGGTAACGGCTCATTGGCATCTCGTAACGCCAGGCACATCGCGGCAGCGAGATTGCCACCGGCGCTGTCTCCGACCACTACCCGCCGTTCCTGGTCCAGGTGAAACGGGCAATCGCCGCTTTCCAGCGCTCGCCACATCGCCAGACAATCGTTAAATGCAGCGGGGAACGGGTGCTCCGGGGCCAGCCGATAATCCACCGCTAGCACCAGTACTTGCAGATGCGCTGCCAGTTCGGCGGTGATGAAATCGTGGGAGTCCAGGTCACCGACGACCCAGCCGCCGCCGTGCAAATAGACAATGCACGGCCAACCATTGACTGGCATCGAACCGGTTGGGCAGTAAGCGCGTACCAGCACGTCATTCAAACGGAAGTCGGTCACCGCCAACCCCGCAGGCCGAGGCGGGGTGAACGCCCGGCACATGCGGTTATAAGCTTCGCGTAGTTCTTTAAAATTGCTGTCCAGGCTATTGAAACTCAATGTTTTTTCGACAAATTCAAAGAGTTCGGGAGAGAGCGGGTAATGGGTCATACGGCACTCAGCTTGGCGTCAAAGTTTCAACTTGGCCTGCACGGTCGCGACCCCATCCTTGCCATCCACGCTGGTCACGCCAGCCAACCAACGCTGCAGATCGTCCGGGTGCTCGCGCAACCATTGCTTGGCCACATCTTGAGGCGCCTTGCGGGCCATGATCGGCACCATCAACTGGCTTTCCTGTGCGGCGGTAAAGGTCAGGTTTTCCAGCAGGCGGTTGACGTTCGGGCAACGCTGGGCGTAGTCCGGTGCGGTCACGGTGGAGACCGTCGCGGCGCCTTCGTTGGGGCCATAGACGTCTTCGCTGCCGGTCAGGTAGGTCATCTTCATGTTGATGTTCATCGGGTGTGGGGTCCAGCCGACGAACACCACGAATTCCTTGCGATTCACTGCACGCTGGACGGCGGCCAGCATCCCGGCTTCACCGGACTCGATCAGTTTGAAGCCACCGAGGCCAAAGTGATTGGTTTCGATCATCGTCTTGATGGTGGTATTGGCGCCACTGCCGGGTTCGATGCCGTAGATCTTGCCGCCTAATTGGTCTTTGAATTTGGCGATATCGGCGAAGGTTTTAAGCCCCGCAGCCGCAACGTACTCAGGCACTGCCAAGGTGGCCTGGGCATCGGCCAGGCTGGGTTTGTCCATGACCTTGAGCTGATTGGCGGCGACAAAGGGTGCGATGTTCTGATCCATCGCCGGTTTCCAGTAACCGAGGAAGATGTCCAGCCGCTTGTCACGAATACCGGCGAAGACGATTTGCTGCACGGCGCTGGTCTGTTTGCTGTCATAGCCAAGACCGGTGAGCAGCACGTCGGCCATCCCACTGGTGGCGATCACGTCCGTCCAGTTGACCACACCCATGCGCACGGTTTTGCAGGAGGGCGCTTCGCTGGCCATGACGCTGGCGCTGAGCAGTGCGGTGCCGGAGAGAATCAACAGACAACGATTGAACAGTCTTTTCATGTGAGACGTCTCGCTCGGCAGGTCGTTTATTGTGAGGTTCGGCGTCTTCATGCGCCGTGCCATCACCTTACGCAGCCCATCAGACGCCCAAACGTCCTGCGGCGACCGGATTTTGCACTGGGGCGACACTGGGTAGTACGCATACTTCAAAAACAAATACCACTAGCAGTTCTGTGAGGTGTGGTCACGACTTTATGGGAGTAGAAACATCGACATTAACGGAGCACGGAGCAGGAACATGACCCAAATCTCGAATAACCTCTCGCAAGCCCCTGTCTCCACTCAGCAGATCTGCAGCCCCGGCAATCTGCGGGGAAGAAGAACCAGCTCGACTACGCTCACCCTGACCTGGGATGAGCCTTACGCAACGTGCCACTTGTGTCCTGATGCTGTGGGTTATGAAGTAACAGGCGCGGGTATTGATTCGATAAATTTAATGAGGCCGCCCTGCGAGATCAAAGGGCTTAGTCCGGATAGGGAGTACTTGATCTATGTGCGTGCGAAAGCTGCCGGCAACAATGTGTCAACAGCAAGTCCTATTCGTCTGTTCAAATTGCCTCCCCCCGGCAAACCAGGCATTCCTGAACTGAGCAACATCACCGACACGTCGGCCACAGTGACCTGGGCGGCATCAACAGGTATTGGCGGGAGCATTCGCTACAGAGTTTATCTTAATGACTCCCTTGTCGCGCAGACCGAGCAACTCCATTTAACGCTCACGCACCTGCGAAATTACACCGACTATCGTTTTGACGTTCGCGCTTACTATGAAGGTAGCTATTTCGACTCCATGTCTGAACCCGCTTCAGTAACGTTCAGGACCTTGTTGCGTGCGCCTATATTACGGTTTAGCCAGCGTAATGGTCTGGGCAGGCTGGCGTGGGCTCCGAATTATTGGAAATTCCCGAACCATGTTGGCTCCATTAATGGCCACATGTTCACCACCGACTCAGGCCGCTTGGGTTACAACTTTAGACTGACCGATCTATTGCCGGGTCCTGTCCTCCCGAAACACTTCAAATTTGAGGTCCGCGCTCAAGTTGGTGGCGTCTTCTCTGAAGTTAGCACACTGGAAGCGACGGTGTATGACGATATCCCCCCCAGTAAACCCGGCACCCCAATTGTCACTGATATAACAGGTGCTTCGGCGACGCTGACCTGGGAGCCATCGAGCGACAATAAAGGCGTGATTCACTATGAATGTCGGCTGAATGGAATTGAGAGAGATCGTAGTCCGGATACTAGATACACTTACACCGACTTAGAGCAGGGTACTTACTACCTGGTTACCGTGCGCGCACAGGATGAGGCTGGAAACCTCTCTATGCCCAGTGAAGTCAGGTTCAGAACCACAGGTCCGTCGCCCGAGCCTCGGCCCCTTGCGCCAACGGTAAGTATCACACCTCAAACATCTACTAGCGCCATGTTGAGGTGGTCATTCCTGGATGGTCGTGACGAGGATCTCTTTTTTAGAGGTGCTAGCATCATGATCAATGGCCAGTATCACAACCCTGTAATGATGCCAGCAAAATCTAAACGTTTGGATAGCCTGATCCCTGATATGGAGTACACAATCTCAGTATCTAATTTTTTCCTGGGTAAACAGTTCTCCGAACCGACCACCCTTGTCTATATCCCCCGGGACATCACGCCGCCCCGTGTGCCGGGAAACTTGCGCGAAGTCACCTCGATAGCTAATTCAACTACGCTGACCTGGGATGAATCAACGGACGACATCGGCATGTATGGCTATGTTATTTACAATAATCACGAGTATGTTGACGGTACACCGCTTACCGAATACACCGCCGTCGATTTGTTTCCCGGTTCACACTTGTTTGAGGTACGTGCTTTGGATCTTTCCGGAAATGCCTCCGAGCCGGCCTCAATAGTGGTTCATATCAAAAGCTGACTTTCGTCACTCCCTCACCCAAACAACCCCGCCGCGATATTGATCGAGAAACCCAATATCGCGGTGTTGAACAAAAAGCCGATCAACGACTGCGTCAGGACGATCTTGCGCAGCCCCCGCGTAGCGACCCCGACGTCCGAGGTTTGCACTGCGACGCCGATGGTGAAGGAGAAATACAGGAAGTCCCAATAGTTGGGGCTCACTTCGCCCTCGGCAAAGCGCAGGGCCGGTTCCTTGCCGCCCCAGGTGTAATAAAGCCGGGCGTAATGCACGCTGAAAATGACCCCGATCAGCAGCCAGGAGCCGATCACCGTCAACCCGGTGAAGCCGTAGCGCAAGAGTTTGTGGGTGGTGTCCAGGTCTTTGCTGCCGGCCAGTTCGAAGGTAATAGCCGCAAGACTGGCAATGGCCGCGATGCAAACGATGAGCAGCACCAGTCCGGCATTTTCGTCTTCGACCTCGGCAATCCGTTTCACGTCATTGGCGCGTGAGCGCGCGGTGAGCCAGAGCATCAACACCAGGTAAGTCCAGACCCCGGCGTTCCAGCCAAGGAGGATCTTGCTGAGAACAGAGTCGGCCGGAGCCAGAGCGCCGACCACTACACCCAGCAGGGCCGCGGCGGTCAAACGAGGATGGGTGCGGACCAGGTGCGGCATGGTTGCTCTCTGCGGGGGGGGGCTTTGACGAACCTTAGCATGTGGCTGGATAGAGAACCCTGTAGCAGCTGCCGAAGGCTGCGTTCGGCTCGGTCCGCGCTCGGGCGAAGCAGTCGTAAAAGGTGCGACCGAGATCCTCCTGAAAGACCCCGATCACCGATTTGCGACCGCTGCGCGCTCGAACGCAGGCTTCGCCAGCTGCTACAAAAAGCGGCTCAATCCGCCTTATGCCGCTTCTTCACAAGCTTCATCACCACCACAAAAAACACCGGCACAAACACCACCGCCAATGTCGCAGTAATCATCCCGCCGATCACCCCGGTGCCGATGGCTTGCTGGCTCGCCGAGCTGGCGCCGGTGGCGATGGCCAGTGGCACCACGCCAAGGATGAAGGCCAGTGAGGTCATGACGATCGGTCGCAGACGCAGGCGGGCGGCTTGTACCGTTGCGTCGATCAGGTCGTGGCCTTCGTCATACAGGCTCTTGGCGAACTCGATGATCAGGATCGCATTCTTCGCCGACAGCCCAATGATGGTGATCAGCCCGACCTTGAAGAACACGTCATTAGGCATCCCCCGCAACGTCACCGCCAGCACCGCACCGAGCACGCCCAGGGGCACCACCAGCAATACCGACGTCGGAATCGACCAGCTCTCGTACAACGCCGCCAGACACAGAAACACTATCAGCAACGACAGCCCGAGCAGGATCGGTGCCTGAGCGCCAGAGAGGCGCTCCTGCAACGACAGGCCGGTCCATTCCTGGCCCAGGCCTGCCGGCAGTTGCGCTACCAACCGCTGAATTTCTTCCATCGCTTCGCCGGTGCTGTGGCCAGGCGCCGGTTCCCCGGAAATGCTGATGGCCGGGTAGCCGTTGTAACGGGTCAACTGTGCCGGGCCCTGAGTCCATTTAGCCTGGACGAAGGCCGACAACGGCACCATTTTATCGGCGTTGTTACGCACATGGATTTTCAGCAAGTCCGCCACCTGGCTACGGTGATCGCCTTCAGCCTGCACCACCACCCGTTGCATCCGGCCCTGATTGGGGAAGTCATTGATATAAGCCGAACCCACTGCGGTGGACAGCACATTGCCAATGTCCGCAAAGGAGATGCCCAAGGCGTTGGCCTGCTTGCGGTCGACTTCCAGTTGCACCTGCGGCGCCTCAGCCAAGGCACTTTCCCGGACGTTGGCCAGTATCGGGCTTTTCTCGGCAGCAGCCAGCAGCTCGGTGCGCGCTTGCATCAGCGCGGCGTGGCCGACGCCGCCACGGTCTTGCAGGCGGAACTCGAAACCGCTGGAGGTGCCGAGGCCGCTCACTGGCGGCGGTAATATCGCGTAAGCCACCGCGTCCTTGATCTGGCTGAGGGCGATGTTGGCCCGGTCAGCGATAGAGGCGGCGGAATCGTCGCTGCCTCGTTCTGACCAGTCTTTGAGGGTTGTAAAGGCCAGCGCTGCGTTCTGCCCGCTGCCGGAGAAGCTGAAACCGAGAATCACCGTGCTGTCGCCAACGCCGGGCTCGGTGGCGTTGTGCGCTTCGATTTGCTCCACCACCTGCACCGTGCGGCTTTTGCTGGCGCCGGGCGGCAACTGGATGTCGGTGATGGTGTAACCCTGGTCTTCCACCGGCAGGAACGAGGAGGGCAGGCGACTGAAACACAACGCGAGGCCAATCAACAGCACGCCGTAGATCAACAAATAACGCCCCGTGCGTTTCAGCGCATAGACCACCCCGCGCTGATAACCGTCGCTCAGTTGCTCGAAGCGTCGGTTGAACCAGCCGAAGAACCCACTCTTGGCGTGATGTTCGCCCTTGGCGATCGGCTTGAGCAGGGTGGCGCACAGCGCCGGGGTCAAGGTCAGGGCGAGAAACGCCGAGAACAGAATGGAGGTGGCCATCGACAGCGAAAACTGCTGATAGATCACCCCCACCGAGCCCTGCATGAACGCCATCGGGATAAACACCGCCACCAGCACCAGCGTGATGCCGATGATTGCCCCGGTGATCTGCTTCATCGCTTTGCGCGTCGCCTCTTTGGGCGACAGGCCCTCGGTGACCATGATCCGTTCGACGTTCTCCACCACCACAATAGCGTCGTCCACCAAAATGCCGATGGCCAGCACCATGCCGAACATGGTCAGCACGTTGATCGAGAAACCCAGCGCCAGCATGGTCGCAAAGGTGCCCATCAGCGCCACGGGCACCACCAGCGTCGGGATCAGCGTGTAGCGGATGTTTTGCAGGAACAGGTACATCACCGCAAACACCAGCAACATCGCTTCGCCCAAGGTGTAAATCACCTTGGTGATCGATACTTTGACGAAGGGAGAAGTGTCGTAGGGGATCTTGTATTCCACACCGACCGGGAAAAACTGCGCCAATTCATCCATCTTCGCCCGCACCAGGGTGGCCGTGCTCAAGGCGTTGGCGTCCGGTGCCAGCTGTACGCTGATCGCAGTCGACGGCTTGCCGTTCAGACGGGTGGAAAACTGGTATTCCTGGCTGCCGATTTCGACCCGGGCGACATCGCCGACACGCACGGTCGAACCGTCGAGATTGGCTCGCAGCACGATGTCAGCGAACTCTTCGGGCGTCGACAGCTGGCCTTTGACCAGCACCGTCGCGGTGATTTCCTGAGTCGAGCGGGTCGGCAAGTCACCGATGCTGCCAGCAGAAACCTGGGCGTTCTGGGCGGTAATGGCGGCGTTGACGTCGGCCGGGGTCAGGTTGAAACCGATCAACTTCTGTGGGTCGATCCAGATTCGCATAGCCCGTTCGGCGCCATAAAGCTGCGCTTTACCGACACCGTCCAGGCGGCGGATTTCGTTCATCACGTTGCGCGCCAGGTAATCGCTGAGCGCCACGCTGTCGAGCTTGCCATCACTGGAGGTCAGGGTGATCAACAGCAGAAACCCGGCCGAGACCTTCTCCACCTGTAAACCTTGCTGGATGACCGCTTGCGGCAGGCGTGGTTCTACCGCTTTGAGACGGTTTTGCACGTCGACCTGAGCCATTTCCGGGTTGGTGCCAGGCTGGAAGGTCGCGGTGATGGTGGCGCTGCCGAGGCTGCTCTGGGACTCGAAATACAGCAAGTGGTCAGCACCGTTGAGCTCCTGCTCGATCAGGCTGACCACGCTTTCGTCGACCGTTTGCGCCGAGGCGCCGGGGTAAGTGGCGTAGATCTCCACTTTCGGCGGTGCGACATTGGGGTACTGCGCCACTGGCAATTGCGGAATGGCCAGGGCGCCGGCCAGCAGGATAAACAGCGCGACCACCCAAGCGAATATCGGGCGGTCGATAAAAAATTGCGGCATGGGAGGTGCGTCCTGGGGGCTGTTGCTGGCTACTGGCCAGAAGCCTGGGCGAGTGGAAGAGGGCTGTCGTCGATCTGCACTTTCTCGCCGGGGCGAGCGTGCTGCAGACCTTCGATGACAATGCGATCGCCCGGTTTCAGGCCTTCGGTGACGATCCAGCGGTCCTTTTGCACCGAGGCCAGTTGCACGGGTTGTTGGCTGACCCGCTGCTCGGCGTCTAGCAGCAGCACCTGAGCGATACCGGCGCTGTCGCGCAGGATGGCCCGCTGCGGCACGCTGATGCCTTGCTGATTGACCGCTTGCTCCAGGCGCACGCGAATGAAGCTGCCTGGCAGCAGATCGAGGTCCGGGTTAGGGAACTCGCTGCGCAGGATGATCTGGCCGGTGCTCGGATCGACGCTGATGTCGGCAAACAGCAACTTACCCGGCAGCGGGTAAAGGCTGCCGTCGTCCTGAATCAAGGTGGCGCGGGCCTGGTCCTGACCCACCTGCTGCAACTGTCCGGCGCGAAAGGCACGGCGCAGGTCGTTCAGCTCACGGGTCGACTGGGTCAAATCGGCGTGGATCGGGTCCAGTTGCTGGATCAGCGCCAGCGGGGTGGTTTCGTTCTGCCCGACCAGCGCGCCTTCAGTGACCAATGCCCGGCCAACACGCCCGGAAATCGGCGCAGTGACCGTGGCGTAACCCAGGTTCAATTTGGCCCGTTGCACTGCAGCCTGATTGGCCGCCACATCGGCAGCGGTTTGCCGGACGCTGGCCCGGGCGTTGTCGTAGTCCTGGCCGCTGATGGCGTTGCCTTCAACCAGCTGGCTGTAGCGCTGTTCTTGCAAGCGCGCCTGGAACGCATTGGCCTCGGCCTTGCGCAGACTAGCCTGGGCGCTGTCGAGGTCGGCCTTGAACGGTGCCGGGTCGATGCGAAACAGCACGTCGCCTTTCTTGACGTCAGTGCCCTCACGGAACGTGCGTTGCAGCACGACGCCGGCCACTCGGGCACGCACTTCGGCAATCCGTGGTGCGGCAATTCGCCCGCTCAGTTCGCTGCTGATTGAAAGAGGTTGTGCCTGGATGGTCTCGATCCGGACTGTGGCCAGCGGTGCTTTTTCTTCTGCGGTGGAGGACTTGTCACAAGCGCTCAGCGTCAATGCCAGTGCAAGCAGGCAGAGCGGCGTAACCAGGTTCTTCGACATGCTGATACCCCAATAATGACCCAAGCATGCTACGGGCAGCCGTTGAGGGTAGCGGTGAAGCTTTGTAGGTGCTCTGTGAAATTGTGTGAAGGTTTTGCTCGCTGGCGCGCCAGGGCGTATATCCTTTGCGGCTTGATTTTTAATGCGACTGATAGATTGCTATCGCGAGCAGGCTCGCTCCCACAGTAGGTCGGTGGTGTTCACAGAATCTGTGTCCACTGAGATCCCTTGTGGGAGCGAGCCTGCTCGCGATGGCGGCTTATCAGATGCCACAGTACTTTCTGGAACACCCATGCCCAACATCCTCTTGGTCGAAGACGACACTGCGCTCTCCGAACTGATCGCCAGCTACCTTGAACGCAACGGCTATCAGGTCAGCGTGATCAGCCGCGGCGATCACGTGCGTGAGCGTGCGCGAGTCGATCCACCGGATCTGGTGATCCTCGATCTGATGCTGCCGGGCCTCGATGGGCTGCAAGTCTGCCGCTTGCTGCGCGCCGATTCGGCGACTCTGCCAATCCTGATGCTGACCGCCCGCGACGACAGTCACGATCAAGTTCTGGGCCTGGAAATGGGCGCCGACGATTACGTCACCAAACCCTGTGAACCGCGTGTTCTGTTGGCGCGAGTGCGGACCTTGCTGCGTCGCAGCAGTCTCAGCGAGCCGCAAACCGCCAGTGACCGGATCCTTATGGGCAATCTGTGCATCGACTTGACGGAGCGCACCGTGACCTGGCGCGAGCAACCGGTGGAGCTGTCCAGCGGCGAGTACAACCTGTTGGTGGTGCTGGCCCGCCACGCCGGTGAAGTCCTGAGTCGTGATCAGATTCTGCAACGCCTGCGCGGCATCGAGTTCAACGGCACCGACCGCTCGGTGGACGTGGCCATCTCCAAGTTGCGGCGCAAGTTCGACGATCACGCCGGCGAAGCCCGCAAAATCAAAACCGTGTGGGGCAAGGGGTACCTGTTCAGTCGTTCCGAATGGGAATGCTGAGCCGATGCTGAAAATCCTGATTCGGCTGTACCTGATCACCATCGTCACTTTCAGCGCGGCGATCTATTTGATCCCGGACCTGGTGATCAAGGTCTTCCACGAGCGCTTTCTGAACTACAACCTCGACCAGTCCCGTGGCGTGCAAAACCTCATCGTCAAACAGTTTCACGCAGTGCCGCCCGAGCAATGGCAGGCGTTGGCGGCCGAGATGGACAAGGAGTTCCGGCCGTTGCAGGTGGCGGTGGTACGCAACGACGACGCGGATTTCAGCGCCTACGAAATCGAGCGTTTGCAGCGTGGCGAGAAAGTGGTCCGTATGGGGGATTGGGGTTCGCGCACATTGGCCGTTGCGCCGCTGGATGAACAGAGGGTGGTCAAGCTGATCGTTCCGCCGGACCCGTTGGACGTCAATTTGCTGTACTGGAGTATCAATGTGCTGATCGGCGCGGCGTTGCTCGCGTGCCTGCTGATGTGGCTGCGTCCGCACTGGCGTGATCTGGAACGCTTGAGAGGAACTGCCGAGCGCTTTGGCAAGGGCCATTTGAGCGAGCGTACGCAAATCCCTCCCAGTTCGAACATCGGCAGCCTGGCCAATGTGTTCGACACCATGGCCGGTGACATTGAAAACCTGCTGAATCAGCAGCGGGACCTGCTCAACGCCGTGTCCCACGAACTGCGCACGCCGCTGACCCGGCTCGATTTCGGCCTGGCGCTGGCGCTGTCCGACGACTTGCCGGCGGCCAGCCGCGAGCGCTTGCAGGGTTTGGTCGCGCACATTCGCGAACTGGATGAGTTGGTGCTGGAGCTGCTGTCCTACAGCCGCCTGCAGAACCCGGCTCAGGTGCCGGAGCAGGTGGAAGTGTCCCTTGACGAGTTCATCGACAGTATTCTGGGCAGCGTTGATGAAGAGCTGGAATCGCCCGACATCGTCATCGACGTCTTGCTGCACGGCACGCTCGAGCGTTTCACCCTCGATCCACGGTTGACCGCTAGGGCGATACAGAACCTGCTGCTCAATGCCATGCGTTATTGCGAGCGGCGGATTCAGGTAGGGGTTCAGGTATGCGCCAAGGGTTGCGAAATCTGGGTCGACGACGACGGCATCGGTATTCCCCACGACGAGCGCGAACGGATCTTCGAACCCTTCTATCGACTGGACCGCAGCCGCGACCGCGCCACTGGCGGCTTCGGCCTGGGCCTGGCCATCAGCCGCCGAGCGCTGGAAGCCCAGGGCGGTACCCTCACGGCCGAGCCATCACCGCTGGGCGGGGCGCGGTTCAGGTTGTGGTTGCCGGCAGCGGGGTGAGTCGCTGATTTCAGGACCGCTTCGAGGTCCAGCGCAGGCATGCCCTCGTGCCGGTCAGTTAAACGTCATTTTTGCGAGGAAAGCTTCAGAGTGTTCGCCATGCTCAAAAAACCACCCCTCACCCCGGCCCTCTCCCCAGAGGGGCGAGGGGGCTGATCTTGAGTGTCAACCGAGCTGCTGCGACCTGTGAAACCGAGTCGACTATGGATTCAACATATTACTTTCAGGTCGCAGCACCCCCTCAGAAACCTACATTCTGCTCCCTCGCCCCTCTGGGGAGAGGGCTGGGGTGAGGGGTGTTTTAGGGGGAGACGAAAATGCACGGCTCACAGCAAACCATCAGTCCAGGATTTCTTACAAAAACGCCGTCGCACTCTCCACATCGCTCGTCGTGATCAACCGCACGCCAGCCGCTTGCATTCGCTGTGTGGCCTCGGCCAGTGAGCCGTCCCTATCAATCGCTCTGCAGGCATCCACCACCACAAAAGTGTTGAACCCGGCCGCCCTAGCATCGAGCGCCGAATACATCACACAAAAATCCAGCGCCAGTCCGACCAGATAGACCGTGTCGATCCCACGCGCTTTCAGATAAGCGGCCAGTCCGGTGGTGGTTGTGTGATCGGCTTCGACAAAGGCCGAATAGCTGTCGATGTCAGGATTGCAGCCTTTGCGGATGATCAGTTGCGCGTGGGGCAGATTCAAATCGGCGTGAAGCTCGGCGCCGTGGCTCGCTTGTATACAGTGATCAGGCCAGAGCGTTTGCGCACCGTAAGGCAGCTGAACGCTGTCGTAAGGCTTGCGCCCCGGATGGCTGGAGGCGAACGAGGCATGTCCGGCCGGGTGCCAGTCCTGAGCGATGACCACTTGTTTGAAGTGGCTAGCAATGCGATTGATCAGCGCAACAATCACATCGCCCCCAGGCACCGCCAGTTGGCCGCCGGGAATAAAATCGTTTTGCATATCGATGACGAGCAACGCACTGCGGTTGCGGGTTGTACCGAGTGGTTTCCATTGAACCGTGGTGGTTGTCATGCAGTGATCCTCCTTGGAAGTAAGATGTCCAGCATAGTAGTAACTGCGCTCAAACACTGATCCGGCTTCTAAACAACTGTGCCATGGCCTCAAGCTCCGACGCCGGGTTATGCCCGATTACCATAAAAGCGTGATCCATGTCGGACCAGTAGACAATGTTCATCCCGTGCCGTTGCTCATGCGCGAGGGGATGAATACCGGTTTTCGAGAAGGTGATGCACAGCGCTAACGGGCCATTGACCGGGTCTAGATACGTGATCTGGGCAATGGGCACGCCATCGTATTCGAGCAGTTGCGCGCGTTTGAGCGTAGGCCGCTGGAGCGCCAGTTGCGCCGGTTCCAGCGTCAGGCCCAGGCGTTGGTCGATGGTGTGTAATTGCGCGCGTTGGGAGGCTTCGTCGTCGGGCAGGTGATCCAGGGTTTGCGGAACGTAGAGGGCCATGTAGTCGGCCACCAACGCACGCCAGTTAGCGCGGTTTTTCTGTTCGGCCGCCTGCCAGCCGAGAAACAGCCGATCGGCCGCGATGCCTGCAACCAGAAAACCCGCCGCCGCCGCGATGAAACGACGTCGGCTCAGCGCAGCGTCGGTAGCAGGCGACGGCAAGGCATTGAGCATCGCTGTCAGCCTGTCCTGCGGCGCCTGATCGAGTAAATCCGCATAAGCGCTCTGGAAGGGCAGATCACTGCGCGACAGCCACTCAAGACGCTGTTCCAGGGTTTCGTCATTGGCCAGCGCAGAATCGATCTGGACCCGGTCCTCGGCACTCAACTGACCATCGAGGTAGGCCACTAGCTGTTCATCCGAGGGTGTTTGTTGCGAGCGCTGGTCAGTCATCGCCGTTCTCCTGTCGAGGTGGTAGGCACTGAATGCAGGGGCGGATGTTCGGCCAGCTTCAAACGAGCGGTAGCCAGACGGCTCATGACGGTGCCGATGGGGACCGCGAGGACCTCGGCGACTTCCCGGTAAGACAAACCCTCGACATAGGCCAGAAACACCGTTTCGCGTTGCGCCTCAGGCAAGGCGTCGACGCGTTTGATCACTTGTGCGGCCAGCACGTGGGTCTGCGCTGCGTGTTCTCCGTCGAACGACAGGACGCTGTCCGCGTCGACGAAGCCCTGGCCCTGGCGCACCCTTTGCGCGCGCACCTCGTTGAGCCAGATCGAATGCAGAATACTCAGCAACCAGCGATCCATGCGCGTGCCCGGCACAAACTGCCCTGCACGCTCCAGGGCCCGCACGCAGGTGGCCTGCACCAGATCTTCAGCCACATGCCGTTGCCGAGACAACACCAGGCCATAACGCCATAAATGCGCCAGATGTTGGCCCAGCTCTGCTCGTATTGCCTGATCGCTGGCGATAGCGGCCTCCGCCATTGCGGTTAGAACGGGTTTCAGGTTTTTGACGAATCGGTGATCGCTTCGGCCAGGTCCTTGTATTCCTCACAGGTGGTGCTGCAAATCGACTTGATGGTCTGCAACTGCTCCTGCGCCAGGTCCAGCCGGCCTTTGATCACATAGGCCTCGCCGAGGTATTCACGCACCTGAGCATAGTGCGGATCGAGTTTGACCGATTGCAAGTAGTAGCCAATGCCTTCGTCGGTGCGGCCCAGTTTGCGCGTGGCGTAGCCGCGGTAGTTCAGGGCTTTGGCGGTGTACGGTTGTTTGAGGGTGTCGAGCAGGGCCAGGGCTTCTTCATAGCGACCGTCCTTGGCCAGCCGATACGCATAATCGGTGCGCTCTTCGTCCGGAGCCAGGCTGCTTTGTTGGCTCACGCAGCCTTTGCTGCGGGTGTCCCAGACCTTGCCTTTCGGGCATTGGGGTTTGGCCGGGGCGTTGTCACCGCCCATGGCCAAAACCATGGAGCTGGATAACGCTGCCGCCAGACAACCGGCGAGCAGCAGCGGGGCAGTGAAAATAGCGCGGCGGGTATTCATCGGTGGTGCTCCGGTCGATGGGATAGATGAATTAAAGGACTCACAGACAGAGAACACCTGACGGCGGATAATTATTCATGCACATCGTGAATATCGGCGCATATCCCTGTAGCAGCTGCCGAAGGCTGCGTCCGGCCGGGCAGCGGTCGTAGAATCAGACTTCGCATTTCTCCAGGCTAACCGCGATTGCCGAACTACGGCCGCTTCGCGGCCGGACGCAGGCTCCGCCAGCTGCTACAGGGGCCTGTGAAGGCCTGAGAGTCCCGCTTTTGGCCGATGCACTGCCTTACTGCCAACCGCGATGCCTTGTTATAGTTCGGCCCTCATTTTCAGTCCCAGTAAGGATCACTGCCATGTCCGAATACCAAGCCTTTCGCGTCGAACTGACGGACAACATCGCCCATGTGCAGATCAACCGTCCGGAAAAGATCAACTCAATGAACGCGGTGTTCTGGACCGAAATCATCGAGATATTCCAATGGATCGATGACACCGATGAAGTCCGGGTGGTGGTGCTCAGTGGGGCGGGTAAACACTTCTCGTCCGGTATCGACCTGATGATGCTGGCTTCGGTGGCCAATGAGCTGGGCAAGGATGTCGGTCGTAACGCGCGTCTGCTGCGGCGCAAGATCCTGCAACTGCAAGCCTCGTTCAATGCCGTCGACAACTGCCGAAAACCGGTACTCGCAGCGATTCAGGGTTATTGTCTGGGCGGCGCCATCGACCTGATTGCGGCCTGCGACATGCGTTACGCCGCCGAAGACGCGCAGTTCTCGATCAAGGAAATCGACATGGGCATGGCCGCCGATGTCGGCACTTTGCAACGTTTGCCAAGGATCATTGGTGACGGCATGCTGCGTGAAATGGCTTACACCGGGCGTACCATTGGTGCTGAAGAAGCGCGTAGCATTGGCCTGGTCAACCGCACCTACCGTGATGCGTCCAACCTGCTCGACGGTGTGATGAGCATCGCTCGGGAAATTGCCGCCAAGTCGCCGATTGCGATTGCCGGGACTAAAGAGATGATCAGCTACATGCGCGATCACAGCATCAACGACGGACTGGAATACGTTGCGACCTGGAACGCCGCTATGCTGCAATCCACTGATCTGCGTCTGGCAATGGCCGCGCAAATGAGCAAGCAGAAACCCGAATTTCTGGATTGATAAAAAATGACTTCACGCTGGACCACCGCAGTACTCGATACCGACGTTCCCGGCGGCTGGGCCGTGGCCCGCAGCAGCGACGGTTTTTTGTTCGATGACAACGGCGCGCTGTTCCCACGCGAATGGCTCAAGCGTCAGGACCTGTCGATTCTGGCGGAACATGGCATCGGCCATCTGGACGGCGAACCGGTTTACCTGCTGGAGCTGAAGAGCTCATCCGAGGTGCCGGGTTGCCGCTGGCAAGGTCTACGGGCGTTCATGCTCGAGGGCGATCACACCGTCTACAAAGTGCTGGGTTATGCCGCGCAAATCGGCACCTGGGCACGCGAGCATCGCTTCTGCGGCAACTGTGGTCAGGCCATGCAGCAAATTCCACGCGAGCGGGCGATGTACTGCGAGCCGTGCGACCTGCGCCATTACCCACGGATTTCGCCGAGCATGATCGTGTTGATCACCCGCGGAGACGAGGTTTTACTGGCGCGCTCGCCACGTTTTGTCCCCGGGGTCTACAGCACCCTGGCCGGATTCGCCGAGCCAGGGGAGTCCGCCGAGGATTGCCTGATTCGTGAAGTGCGTGAAGAGGTGCAGATCGAGGTAAAGAACATCCAGTACATGGGCAGCCAGTGCTGGCCGTTCCCACACTCGATGATGCTGGGGTTCCATGCCGAGTACGCCGGTGGCGAGATCGTGCCGCAGGAAGACGAAATCGAAGATGCGCAATGGTTCAACATTCATGCGCTGCCGCCGTTGCCGGCGTCGCGCTCGATTGCCCGCTACCTCATCGATATTTATGTGGCGCGCCGCTTAGGCCATGCTGAACCAGTGTTGCCAGGCTAGGCGCACAGTCAAACCCAGCACCACGGTGATGAACACCGGGCGAATGAACTTTGCACCGCCGCTGATGGCGGTGCGCGCACCGAAGAACGCCCCAACCATCACCGACAGGCCCATGCTCAGGCCGATGATCCAGTCCACTTGGCCAGAAAACACGAACACCGACAGCGCTGCGATGTTACTGACGAAGTTCATGCTCCGCGCCACGCCACTGGCCTTGACCAGGTCGATGGGGTACAGCAGCAGGCTGCTGACGGTCCAGAACGCACCGGTACCGGGGCCGGCCACACCGTCGTAGAAACCCAGGCCAAAACCTTGGGTCGACTGCCACTTCTTCTTGATGGGCGCGTCACTGTCCAGCGGCGCTTTTGGCGTGCCGCCAAACAGCAGGTACACACCACACGCGAAGACGATCACCGGCAGCATCTTGTTCAGCCACTCGGCCGGCAGGTAATGCGCCACAATTGCGCCAACCAAAGCCCCCACCAACGTCCCGACAATCGCGTGCACCCACTGGCGCGGGTGGAACAGTTTGCGTCGGTAGAAAGTGAAGCTGGCGGTGGCCGAGCCGAAGGTGGAACTGAGCTTGTTGGTGCCCAACACCAGGTGTGGCGGCAAACCGGCGGTGAGCAAGGCCGGGGTAGTGAGCAAGCCGCCGCCGCCAGCGATGGCATCGATGAAACCGGCAATGAAGGCAACAAGGATAAGGATGGCGAGGGTGGCGAGGTCTACGCTGAGTTCGAAAGGCATGGGGGTCGACTTATTCGGCGGGGCGCAGAAGAGGCTGCGCGAAAGCCCGATATCTTACCCATATCCAGCCTTTGCAGCGACCCGTCCGGCCTAATCGCGAGCAAGCTCGCTCCTACATTTGAAATGCGTTCCCCTGTGGGAGCGAGCTTGCTCGCGATGACATATTTCCAGACGCTACATTACGTACGCTCAGGCCCATTCCCTATCTGCCACACAAACGGCGGTTCGGTCCCGTTGATTGCCCAGTCTCCGATAATCCGCGCCTTGTAGATCACCGGGTTGTGAGACGACACGGTCCGCGCGTTACGCCAATGTCGGTCCAGGGACTTGCCTTCGCGAATATCCGAAGCACCGAGGGCGTTGAACAACTCACTGGTGGCGCGCTGGATCAGTTCCGAGACCACCACCTGGGCCTTGGCCGATTCGATTTCTGCCGCAACATTCGCTGTGCGTTCCGCCGCCTCATCACCGGCGAAACGAGCCAGATAAGCCCGTTGCGCCGGTTCAGCCGCACGCAGCGCACTGGCTTCGGCGGCATACACCAGTGCTGCGATTTCCCCGACCACTTGCTGCACTTGTGCGTCCTCGCTGACCCGCGGTGCGTTGCCGTGGCTGTAGATGCGTTTGCGCTCACGGACCTGATGGGCGACGTCGCGCACGGCTGCGCGGCCGATTCCGGCCAGGGTGGCTAACAGCACTAGCTGATAGAAGGCGGTCTGGTATTTGAAGCGGGTGGAGAAGTCGATGATGTTTTCGGCCTCCACCTCAGCATCGATAAACCGTGAAGTGCCGCTGCCGGTGGTGCGTTGACCGAAACCGTCCCAGTCATCGCTCTGCACGATTCCCGGCTGGCGGGTGCGCACGGCGACGATTACGTCGCCGCCGGTGTCGCTGCGCTGGGCGTAGACGTCGATCCAGTCAGAAAAAAGGCTCCCGGTGCTGTAGAACTTCTCACCATTGAGTCGCCACCGGTCACCGTGGGGCGAGACGTTGGTGATGACTTCGCCTAGGGTCACGCTGCCGATCTCGGTCCAGGCACAGCCGACGATATCGCCGCTGACGAAGCGTTTGAACCAGACATCCCGGCCCGGTCCCGGCGCGGCATTCAAACGATCCTCGGCAAAGGCAAAATGCCCGCGCAAGGCTTGTGGCACGTTTGAATCCGCTTCGGCCAGCTCGATCAATAGTTGGAACAATTGCGGCAGGGACGCGCCACCACCGCCGTGCTCCACTGGCACGCGTACCGCGCCGAAACCGGCCTCCTTGAGCCATTGGATCGGTTCGAAAGGCAAACTGCGCGACTGCTCTCGCTCCAGCGCACCAGCGGCAATACGAGTGAAAATCGGCCGGAAACGCTCGGCCAGCGCTTCGTAGTCAGTGCCGATGGACAGCGGGTTGATGACATGATGTTCGGTCATGGGACAGCTCCTTGGATCGGGTCTGCCAAGGGGATTGCACAGTCCATGCCGAGGAGCCGAGTGCCGGATTAACGGGGGCGTGCGGGTCTTGATCGACGTTCAACTGTTTCACAGCCAACAGTATTTCAACAAAACGACCTGTTCCCGACCGGTACGCCATCACCTGTAGCCGCTGCCGAAGGCTGCTAACGGCTATCAAGAGCATCGCGATAGCCGCTGGCACGGTTGCTGCTCTAGACCTGGGACACTCCCAAGTCCCGAGGACAAACCTATGAGTCAGCAAGCCGTTAAATTTGCCTACTGGGTGCCGAACGTCAGCGGCGGGCTGGTGGTCAGCAAGATCGAGCAACGGACCCATTGGGGCATCGATTACAACCGTAAGCTGGCGCAACTGGCCGAAGAGGCCGGTTTCGAATACGCCCTGACACAGATTCGCTTCACCGCCGGCTACGGTGCCGAGTATCAGCATGAATCGGTCGCGTTCAGTCACGCGCTGCTGGCGACGACCACCACGCTCAAAGTGATCGCAGCGATCCTGCCGGGCCCGTGGCAGCCGGCACTCGCGGCCAAGCAACTGGCGACTATCGATCAACTGACCAATGGCCGGGTCGCGGTGAATATCGTCAGTGGCTGGTTCAAGGGCGAGTTTCAGGCGATTGGCGAGCATTGGCTGGAGCATGACGAGCGCTATCGCCGTTCCGAGGAGTTCATCCGCGCATTGAAAGGTATCTGGACCCAGGACAACTTCACCTTCAAGGGCGACTTCTATCGCTTCAACGATTACACCCTCAAACCCAAACCATTGGGCCTGCCGCATCCGGAGATCTTCCAGGGTGGCAGCTCGCGAGCCGCGCGGGACATGGCGGCGCGAGTCTCCGACTGGTACTTCACCAATGGCAATACGCCGGAAGGGATCAAGGCCCAGGTCGATGACATTCGCGCCAAGGCTGCAGCCAACAATCACTCGGTGAAGGTCGGGGTGAATGCGTTTGTCATCGCCCGTGACACCGAAGAAGAAGCCCGCGCGGTGTTGGCGGAAATCATCGACAAGGCCGACCCGGAGGCGGTGAATGCCTTTGGCGATGCGGCGAAACAGGCCGGTAAAGCGTCGCCAGAAGGTGAAGGTAACTGGGCCAAGTCCAGTTTCGAAGACCTGGTGCAATACAACGATGGTTTCAAAACCAACCTGATCGGCACCCCGCAACAGATTGCCGAGCGCATCGTGGCATTGAAGGCAGTGGGGGTGGATTTGGTATTGGCGGGGTTCCTGCACTTTCAGGAAGAAGTGGAATACTTCGGCAAGCGGGTGTTGCCGTTGGTGCGGGAGTTGGAGGCGAAGGCGGGAGTGAAGAGGGCGCAAGCGGTGGCTTGAACGAAAGCAGAACGACGTTATGTAGCAGCTGGCGCAGCCTGCGTCCGGCCGCGGAGCGGTCGTGATTCCAGCTTCCCCGATCTAACGTTCAGAACCGGGGTGCAGGTTTTACGACTGCTTCGCAGCCGGACGCAGGCTGCGCCAGCTGCTACAGGAGCTGCGGCGTTGCTAAAGATCCAAATCCGACAACCCCGGATGCTCATCCGGGCGCCGGCCCAGCGGCCAATGGAACTTGCGGTCGCTTTCCTTGATCGGCATATCGTTGATGCAGGCGTGCCGATTGGACATCAGCCCGTGGTCGTCGAATTCCCAGTTTTCATTGCCATAAGAACGGTACCAGTTGCCGGAGTCGTCGTGCCATTCATAGGCGTAACCAGTGGCAGCGATGCCATTTCTATAGATCAGCTTTTCGGTGACATCCAGAATGATGTCGCGTGTGTCGTTGCTAGTAATATCGTTCATGCGCCCAACAGTAGAACGATCGTTCTCCTTGGTAGAGTGGGTATTTTTGGCGCCTGTGAAATTGCCATCGCGAGCAGGCTCGCTCCCACATTTGAAATGCATTCCCCTGTGGGAGCGAGCCTGCTCGCGATGGGGCCTTTACAGACACTAACAAGACCCAAGGCAATCCATGGTGTAAGCTCATCCGCTCTTCGGAATCGACCTTTTGCGAGCCTTATGCCGTCGCTTTTCAAACGCTCCCTGCTGCCAAAACTGCGCGGTTTTCCGCTGACTGCCGATGCCGTCACCATCCTTTCTGGCGCCGCTGAGTTTCGCTGCTGCCTGCTGGAGAGAATCGCCCAGGCGACGCAGCGCATCTATATCGTTGCGCTGTACCTGCAGCAGGATGAAGCCGGCCAGGAAATCCTCGATGCCTTGCACGCTGCCAAAGCCGCGCGGCCGGAGCTTGATGTGGTGGTAGTGGTCGACTGGTTGCGTGCCCAACGAGGGCTCATCGGCGCCGGCAAGCAGCCGGGCAATGCGGCCTGGTACCAAGAGCAGACCCGCACCCACACCAGCGAAGTGCCGGTGTACGGCGTGCCGGTGCAGACCCGCGAGCTGTTTGGTGTACTGCACCTCAAGGGCTTTGTGATCGATGACTGCGTGATCTACAGCGGCGCGAGCCTGAACAACGTCTACCTGCACAAGTTCGACAAGTACCGTTTTGATCGCTACCACCTGTTGCAGTGTCGCGCGTTGGCCGACTCCATGCAGCACCTCGTTGAGCACGGCCTGATCGCCTCCAGAGCGGTCCACCGCCTCGACTTGCCGAACCTGCCGAGCACCCGCAGCCTGCGCAATGACATCGGTGATCTGCGCAGCCGCCTGAAGCACGCGGCCTACGACACCACGTCCGGTAGCGTCAACAAGGGTGGTTTGTCGGTCAGCCCGCTGCTTGGGGTCGGCAAGAACAACCCGCTGAGCCGGGTGATCTGTGAGCTGATTGCCAGCGCTCAGCAGCAACTGACCATCTGCACGCCGTATTTCAACCTGCCGCTGCCCGTGACCCGGGAGATAAACCGGGCGCTGGCGCGTGGCGTGAAGATTGACATCATCGTCGGTGACAAGACTGCCAACGACTTCTACATTCCGCCGAGTGAGCCGTTCAAGGTCATCGCCGCGCTTCCTTATCTCTACGAAATCAGTCTGCGACGTTTCGCCAAACGCCATCAGCGGATGATCGACAGCGGTCAGTTGAACCTGCATCTGTGGCGCGACGGCGACAACACCTATCACCTCAAGGGCATGTGGATCGATCAGCGTTACACCTTGCTGACGGGTAATAATCTCAACCCGCGAGCGTTCCGCCTGGATCTGGAAAACGCCTTGCTGATCGATGACCCGAAAAATGAGCTGATGGAGCCGCGCGAGGCTGAGCTGGCGGAGATTTTCCGCAACACCACCCGCATCGAACGCTATCAGCAGTTGGAAACCCTGGTGGAGTACCCGGCGGCCGTCGGCAAATTCCTGCGTCGGGTCAGCCGGGTGCGGATCGAGCGGTTGCTCTATCGCATTCTGTAAGGCTTAACGGGCCTGTGGCTGGAGGCTTTGTTTAGCCGCGGGCCAACAGGCCACCAACAGCAGCAATGCGGCTGCCACCAGATACGGCAAGCGCGGATCGACGGCGTAGATCAGGGTGCCGGCCAGCGGGCCGATGACCACCCCAAAGCCTTGGGCAGCGCCAATGGAACCGGCGGTGGCGCCTTGCTCCGAGGCCTCCACGGCATTCGCGGCGAGGGCTGCAAAAGACGGAAAAATCCAGCCCATGCCGGCGGCCGAAACGAAGAAACACGCCCACAACCCCCACGCCGTGTCGGCCAGCATGCTGCCGGCAAAACCGGTCGCGGCGATTACCGCGCCGACGCGGATCATCTTCAGCGGCGGCCAATCCAGTTTGCGCACCACCAATTGCGAGCAAATCAGCGCCAGGCCGACCATGGTCAGGGCGATCCCGGCTGTCTGCGCGGCATCGGCCGGGTTCATGCCGAGTTTGTCGAGGGCGTAGAAACCGACGGTGATCTGCGCAATGGACACGCACAGCATGGCTACAAAGGCCACCACCAGCGGTCGTCGCAGGCGTGGATCGCCGAGGTGCACGGCTTTCGGCGGTTGTTTGAGGTGCAGCTCCTGACCTTTGAGCTTGAACAGCAGCACCAGGAACGCCAACAGCGGCAGCACCGCCATGGCATAGAACGGCAGGCTCAGGCTTTGTCGCGCCAAAAGCGCTGCGATCGCCGGTCCAAGCACCAGCCCGCAGGCGTTCGCCGCACCCAGCGACGCCATCGCGCGGGCACGGTGTTGCGGCTCGATATTGTCGGCAATCAACGCATAGCCGCCAACCGGAATCGCCGCGTAGAACACCCCGATCAAACCGCGCCCGAGCATCAGCCCGATAAAGGCCACGAGTGCCGATGGCAGCAGGTGCAGCGAAGTGTCGATAAACACGCACAGCGCCCAATAGGCCAGGGTGAAGCCACCGGTGCCGATCAGTAAGACACGGCGCCGTCCCAAGCGATCGCTGGCTTGGCCCCATGGACGAGCCAGCAGCATCCAGATCACCCCGGAGACGGTCACCGCTGCACCGGCCTGCCAGGTGGCAAGCCCAAGTACGCGAGCGATGGGGCCGATCAACGAAACGAAGGCCATCATCGCCATGGTGCAGGCCATGTTGGCGATCAGCAGTGGGCGCAGGTTGAAGGTGGCGGTTGTCATCGGCACGTCGCAGGTGGCCGTTGGATTGGGCATGGTGAGGTCTTCCGTGAAAATTGAGCGTCCGTGAACGTTATAGATATGACGGGGGGAGGCACAGGATTATTAGTGCATGAATAGGGGGATATACGCAGGGGGGAGTCTCGGTGACTGTTCGATCCATTCGAGGGCAAGCCTCGCTCCTACAAGAACAGTGCGTTACCTGTAGGAGCGAGGCTTGCCCGCGAGGCGTCGGTTCAGGCGACGCTAAATCAATTGCTCTTAATTCAGACCCAGCTTTCCACGCAACGTCGATAAGTCTTCGGCCAAGGTATTAACCGGCCCAATCAGCGCTTTACGGTCGTTTTCCTTGACCTTGTCGTAAGTCTCGAAACCACCATCATTTGTTTTGTACTTGGCCAGAATCGTGTTCACCGTGGTGAAGTTCTTGTCGACTTTGGCGATAAAGGCTTTGTCCTGCTTCTCGAGCTGCGGACGGAACAGGTCGACGATTTTCTTCGCACCGTCGATGTTGCCCTGGAAGTCATACAGATCGGTGTGGCTGTAACGGTCTTCTTCGCCGGCGATCTTGGTCGCAGCGACTTCTTCGAGCAGTGAGGCGGCGCCACCGACAACTTTCTCTGGCGGGAAGGTCAGGCCGGCCACACGGGTCTGCAGTTCTTTGACGTCGTTGTTCAGGCCGTCGGCCAGTTCACCGAGGCCTTGGGTGCTGTTCTCGGAGAACAGTGAATATTCAAGGCGGTGAAAACCGGTGAAATCCTCGGCCTTGACGCCTTTCTCATGGTCGTTGACACGCGAATCGATGGACGCATCGAGGTCACTGAACAGTGAGGCAATCGGCTCGATCGCCTCGTAGTAAACCCGGGTCGGCGCGTAGAGTTTCCTGGCGGTGGCCAGATCGCCTTTTTTCACGGCGTCGGTGAACTGCTGGGTGTGGCTGGCCATTTCGTCGAGCTGTTCGGTGACGTAGATTTTGTAATCCGAGATCGGTCCTACCAGCTCCAGCGGCGCGGTTGCAGCGAACGCCGAGAGAGGCGTGTGGAGCAAGCCAAGGGTCAGCAACAAAGCGAGAGGCGACTTTTTCATGGGACTTTTCCGGGAAGGTTATTGTGCTTAGGGGTTAAACCGTGGTTTTGGGGTGTGTTGCGTAGAGCAGCGAGCGACCGATGAAGTCCTTGTCGCCGGTCACCCCAGGCAAGGTGAAGAAATAACCGCCGCCCACCGGCTTCAGGTATTCCTCCAGGGGCTCGCCGTTGAGCCGGGTTTGCACGGTGATAAAGCCTTTCTCCAGGTCGGCCTGGTAGCAGATGAACAGCAAGCCCATGTTCAACTGACCGTTCTTGCTCACGCCGTTGGAGTAGTTGAAGGGCCGACGCAGGATCAGGTTGGCCTGAGTCGCTGCGGTGCGCGGGTTGGCCAGGCGAATGTGCGCATCCATCTTGGTCAGCTTGCCGTGGGGGTCTTTGGCGTAATCCGGAACCTGGGTTTCCTTCTCGCCGCCCATTGGCGCACCGGTGCTTTTGATTCGACCGAGGATGCTTTCCTGCTCTTGCAGCGGCGTGCGGTCCCAACGTTCGACGAAGTTGCGGATGATCCGCACTGCCTGATAACTGCCGTTGGCCGCCCAGACCGGTTCATCGCTGCCCGGTTGAACCCAGACAATTTTGTCCATGGCGTTGCTGTTGTTGGAGTCGGGGTTGGCCGAGCCGTCACGGAAACCGAGAAAGTTGCGTGCACTTTGCGCAGGTTCACCGGAGCGCACCGGGGCTTGTGGCGGCACGCTCCCTTCCTGTTTCCAGCGCACCAGCAGCAGGTCGGGGAGGTTTTTCACGATGTCGCGCAAAGCGTGGATATTGGTGTCAGCGGTGTTGGCGCAGAACTGCAGGCTCAAGTCACCGTGGCAGCAATCGGGTTCAAGGGCGTCGTTGGGGAAGCCGACCATGCGGATCAGCCGCTTGGGTTTGGCATCGCTCAGGCCGAAACGCTCGTCGAACAGCGATTCGCCGACCGACACGGTGATGGTCAGGTTGTCCGGGGTGACTACTGGCCCGAGGATTCCGGAGTCTGTCGGTGGCAACTTCGAGTCGACCTGCGGCACCGGGCCGCCGCTCATCAGGAATGCAATGCGTTCGTTGAGGGTGCGGAACAAGCGCTCCAGGTCCTTACGGTCACTGGCCAGCACATCGAAGGACACCAGCATGCCGCAAGAAGGGCGCGGGGTGACGATGCCGGTTTGATGCTTGCCATGAAAGTCGTGCCGATCGTGAGTTTTCTCACTGTTCGGTGCTTCGGTGACTTGCGACGGGCTGGCGGCCATGGCCGGGCAGCTCAAGGTACTGCCGGCCAAAGCGACACCGGCAGCGCCCATGCCGAGCAGGACTCGACGACGCTGGGCGGAAAATTGATCTGAATCGTTCATGTGAATTCGTCTTCTACTACAGGCCGGAAAGGCCAAGGGCGGGATCGATTCCATCGAGTAAATCGGCCAGAACCTTGGCCTTGTCGGCGATCTGCTTGCGCTGCTCGGCGCCGACGCTGTCGTAAGTGCTGTAGCCGTCTTTCACGCGCAGGCCATTGAACTCGGCGTCGAGTGCGCTGGCGGCGCTGTCGATCTGTGGCAGCAGCTCAGCGGCGGACTTGGCCAGCAACGGTCGCAGCAGGTCGACGACCTTGCGGGTGGCTTCCAGGTTGGCGGCGAAACCGTTCAGGTCGCTATGGCTGTAGCGTTCTTCTTCACCGCTGCTGCCGCGCACGTCGGCAATGCTGCGCATGCTCCGGGTGACGAGACTCACCAGTTGCTCCGGTGGCAGCGATTGCGCCATCAACTGTTGCTTGAGGCGGGTTACGTCGCTCAGCAACCGTTGAGCAACGGGGGCCAGGCCATCGACAGAGCGTTGCTGGAACAGTGCGTATTCGATGCGATGCAAGCCGACGAAGCCTGTGTCTTGCTCGCGTTTCTCGAAGTAATCAGCGCGAGCGTTGATCGCGCGATCCAGCTCGGCCAGGCGCTGAGCGGCCGCTGCAATGCGCTGGTACGCCGCGCTGGCCGGCACATACAGCGCTTGAGCCTGACTCAGGTCACCGGCTTCTATCGCTTGTTCAAGGGCCGTAACGGCTTTGATCAACGCGCTGCTTTGGCTGCTCAGGTAAACCCGAAACTCCGACAGCGGGCCGATAAACGCCACCATTGATGGACGCGCCTTGGCATTGGCTTCGGACTCGGCGGTCGGGGTCACGTGCAGGGTGCCGCGCGGGTTACTCAGCAGGCCGCAGGTGATCGCGTAATCGCCTGGCCGCAAATTGGCGTTGATCACCTGGCTCAGGCCCGGGACGATGTTTTCGCGTTCTTCGACCACCAGCACGCCGTCGAGGATTTCCCATTCCACGGCACGATCCGAGCGATTAAGAATGCGGAAACTGGCACGTCCGGCAGGCAGGGTCAGGGCATTCGGCTCGCAGCTGTGGGGATGGAGGGTGACGGTGATCTCGTCGTGGTTGGCCAGGCGCTTGGCGGCGGCCATTTTCGATGCGTAGTAGAACAGCCCGCCGGCGGCGATCATCACGATCACCGAACCGGCCACTGCCCAGCGCAAGGCGCGAGGCGGCGAGGCCTGTGGAGAGGCTTGGTTTGACATGAATGCCCTTACTGGCTGGAAACGGAAGAGGGTTGGCTTGGCGCAGGTCTGGGCGCCGCCGGAATGAAGAACAGCACCAGTGTCACCACCAGATAAATCAGGTAGGCGCCCAAGGTGCTGACGGTCGGTGCATCCTGGTAACCGAACATGCCGGCCAGTACCGAGCCTAACGGGCCATCCATCGGCAAGGTCGCGCTGAAATCGAAGAGCACGGTTTGCAGGTGATTCCACAGGCCCGCTTCATGCAGGGCGCGCACCGAATTGGCCAGGATCCCGGCGGCCACCACCAGAATGAACAGTCCGGTCCAACGGAAGAACGCCCCGAGGTTCAGGCGCATGCTGCCGGTGTAAATCAAAAAGCCCACGACAATCGAGAGGATCAAGCCGAGGAGGGCGCCGATCGGCGCGGCCGGGCCTTCGCTTTGCTGGAACACCGCGAGCAGGAAGAACACCGTTTCCAGGCCTTCCCGGGCGACGGCGAAAAACACCATGGCGATCAGCGCCGTGATCTGATGTCTGGAGCCTGCCAGCGCGTGATCGAGGGAGGCATGAAGGGAATGCTTGATCGAGCGTGCGACCTTGCGCATCCAGAACACCATGGAGCTCAGAATGGCCACGGCCATTAGTCCGACCGCGCCTTCGAAGAGCTCCTGCTGTTTTTGCGGGAATTCGGCGCTGACCAGTTCCAGGCCGCCACCGACCAAAAAAGCCAGTGCGGCGGCGAGGAACACGCCGATCCACATGGCGGGCATCCACTGATCACGACCGGTTTGCTTGAGGTAGCTGGCGATGATGCCAACGATTAATGCCGCTTCAATGCCTTCGCGCAGCATGATCAAAAAAGGAACCAGCATTCAGCACCGCGTTGAGAATGATTGATGGGGGCTAATTTGTAACATAATGATACTCATTACTAAATGGGGATGATTAAGATTTACCTGAACGGAAGCTGAACGAACGGAGGTTCCGTGGTGCGCCGAAAAGATCGCAGGCTGCGCCAGCTCCTACGTTAAGATGACCGCCCCATTCATTTGCGCAGGGCAGTGCAACCGTCAATGTCGGAAAAAGACACCATCTCCATCCAGCTCGTGCGCGAAGCGTTGTTGCAAAGTTGTGCGTCTGGCCCTGCGACGGATGAAGTACTGAACAAGGTCGGCATAGATCCAGCGCTGCTCGATCAACCGCAAGCGCGTGTTCCGGCCACTTCGTATGCACGCCTGTGGCGCTTGTTGGCCCGGCGTATGGATGATGAATTCTTCGGCATGGACCCACGCAAGCTCAAATCCGGCAGCCTGGAGTTCCTCTGTCGCTCGTCGATGGCGCAATTGACCGTGGCAGCGGGGCTGGAGTCGGGGCTGGGTTTTTTGTCGCTGATGTTTGAGCACATGCCCGCACAGCTTGTTCATCAGCAGAGCCTGGCTGAAATCGTCCTGCTGGAGGACGACAAGGATCCGCGCCGCGCCTTCACCTATTTCACCTACTGGATGATCGTTCACGGTGTCGCCTGCTGGCTGGCCGGGCGGCGGATTCCGATTCTCGCCATTGAGCTGCGTTGCCAGGAGCCGGTTTTTTGCGACGACTATAAGGTGATGTTTTCCGAGAACCTGCGCTTTGATCGACCGCGAACGCGGATGATTTTTTCGGCTGATTGTCTCGATCTGCCGATCAAGCGCAGCAGCGATGAGCTCAAACGTTTTCTGGCCCATGCGCCGGCCAATATCCTGGTCAAGTATCGCGACCCAGAGAGTCTGGCCAGCCGGATCAAGAACGACCTGCGGCACCTGCCCGCCGAACACTGGCCGGAAACCGACAGCCTGGCGCAACGTCTGTGCATGTCGGCCTCAACCTTGCGCCGCCGTTTGGCCGAAGAAGGCCAGACCTACCAAGGGCTCAAGGACAGCGTGCGCAAGGAGCTGGCGATCTTCTGGCTGGCCGAGCCGCAGATCAGCTTCACCGAGATCGCCACACGGTTGGGATTTGCCGATACCAGCTCGTTCTACAAAGCGTTTCGCAAGTGGTCAGGGTCCAATCCCGGGCATTACCGGAGTTTGATTTTGAATGAGGCGGGGTAGGTGTGTTGCGTGGACCCTGTAGCAGCTGGCGCAGCCTGCGTTCGGCTGCGCAGCAGTCGTAAGTACTGCAGGCGCGTTTCATCAGATATGTCGAAATAACCCATTTTGCGAGGACTCCGTCCTCGAACGCAGCCTGGCGGCAGCTGCTACGGGGTGGCATCGCTCTCCAAGCCCCATTTCTTGGTCAAACCAGTCACGCAACTTGATAGCTTTGACCATTGCCCCGCACCCCGCGCGGAGCCAGTATTTCCTCGATTTTTATGTGGTTCTATCCTAATAAAAAGACCGAGGGATTCTGGTGATGCGCGATTACTTGTCTGCCACTGCACAATTCGATTATCAACACACTGTCGACGCGGCCCTGAAGGGCACTCTGGCGGGGCTCAATGCGTGCGTCGAATGTTGCGACCGGCATGCCTTGCCCGGCCGTATTGCGTTGTTCTGGGAGGGGCGCGACGGCGCCAGTGCGACTTACACCTTCAGCGAGTTGCAGGACAAGGCCGCACGCTTCGCCAACTTCCTGCTGGCCCAAGGCGTCAAGAAGGGCGACAAGGTCGCAGGCCTATTGCCGCGCAATGTTGAATTACTGATTACAGTCTTCGCTACCTGGCGCATCGGCGCCGTCTATCAGCCGCTGTTTACAGCCTTCGGTCCCAAGGCCATCGAGCATCGGCTGAACAGCTCCGGCGCGGCGCTGGTGGTGACCGACGCCGTTAACCGCTCCAAGCTCACCGAAGTGGCCGACTGCCCGACCATCGTCACCGTTGGCGGACCCAAGGGCCAGGGCATCGTGCGCGGCGATTTCAGTTTCTGGGCTGAACAGGATAATTATTCGGCCAACTGCGAACCGGTGCTGCTCGGTGCTGACGATCCTTTCCTGCTGATGTTCACCTCAGGCACCACCGGTCCGTCGAAAGCCCTGGCCGTGCCGCTTAAGGCGATCGTTGCGTTTCAGAGCTACACCCGCGATGCGGTGGACCTGCGCCCCGAAGACGCGTTCTGGAATGTCGCCGATCCAGGTTGGGCCTACGGCATTTATTTCGGTGTGACTGGACCGTTGTCCATGGGCCACCCGATCACTTTTTACGATGGCCCGTTCACCCTGGAAAGCACCTGCCGGGTGATCAACAAATACGGCATCACCAACCTGACCGGTTCGCCGACGGCCTATCGCTTGTTGATCGCGGGCGGTGATCAGTTCGCTCGCTCGATCAAGGGCAAGCTGCGTATCGTCAGCAGCGCCGGCGAGCCGCTGAACCCGGAAGTGATCCGCTGGTTCGCCGACAACCTTGATGTGGTGATCCACGACCATTACGGCCAGACCGAACTGGGCATGGTGCTGTGCAATCACCACGGTCTGGAGCATCCGGTGCATGTCGGTTCAGCCGGTTTCGCCTCACCAGGACACCGGATTGTGGTGCTCGATGACAACTATCAGGAACTGCCGGCCGGGCAGCCGGGGATTCTGGCGATTGATCGCACCCAGTCGCCGATGTGCTGGTTCGCGGGTTATGAGGGCGCACCGACCAAAGCTTTTGTCGGCGATTACTACCTCAGCGGCGACACCGTGGAGCTGAACCCGAACGGAAGCATCAGCTTCGTCGGCCGCAGTGATGACGTGATCACCACCTCGGGTTATCGGGTCGGCCCGTTCGACGTGGAAAGCGCACTGATCGAACACCCGGCGGTGGTTGAAGCGGCGGTGGTCGGTAAACCCGATCCAGAGCGCACCGAGCTGGTCAAGGCTTTCGTGGTGCTTAGCCCGCAATACCGTGCTGCGCCGGAGCTTGCCGAAGAGCTGCGTCAGCACGTGCGCAAGCGTCTGGCGGCGCACTCGTACCCCCGTGAAATCGAATTTGTCAGCGAACTGCCGAAAACCCCAAGTGGCAAGTTGCAGCGCTTTATTTTGCGCAATCAGGAAATCGCCAAGGCTCAAGAGGCCGCGGCTCACAAGGCTTGAATCCAGGGAAACAATGATGCAGATCGAAAACAAGGTTTTTCTCGTCAGCGGCGGCGCGTCCGGTTTGGGCGCCGCTACGGCTGAAATGCTGGTGGCCGCCGGTGCCAAGGTGATGCTGGTGGATTTGAACGCCGACGCAGTGGCCGCTCAGGCACAAAAACTCGGATCGCAGGCGCAAAGTGTCGTGGCTGATATTAGTCAGGAAGCCGCAGCCGAAGCAGCGGTAAAAGCAACGGTCGCAGCCTTTGGCGGGCTGCACGGGCTGGTCAACTGCGCGGGCGTGGTGCGCGGCGAGAAAATTCTCGGCAAGAACGGCCCCCATGGGCTGGCCAGTTTCAGCCAGGTGATCAACGTCAACCTGATCGGCAGCTTCAATCTGCTGCGTCTGGCAGCCGCGGCCATTGCCGAAGGCGAAGCTGATGCCGATGGCGAGCGCGGTGTGATCATCAACACCGCCTCGGCCGCAGCCTTCGATGGCCAGATCGGTCAGGCGGCCTATGCCGCTTCTAAAGGAGCAATTACCAGCCTGACTTTGCCTGCCGCCCGTGAACTGGCGCGCTACGGTATTCGGGTGATGACCATCGCTCCAGGCATTTTCGAAACGCCGATGATGGCCGGTATGACCCAGGAAGTCCGCGACTCCCTGGCCGCTGGCGTACCGTTTCCGCCACGTCTGGGTAAACCTTCAGAGTATGCGGCGCTGGTTAGGCATATTATTGAAAACAGCATGCTCAACGGTGAGGTGATCCGTCTCGACGGCGCCTTGCGTATGGCCGCCAAGTAAGGAGGATTTGTCATGACTATTTCCAACGATCCGATTGTTATTGTCAGCGCCGTGCGCACCCCAATGGGCGGGTTTCAGGGCGAATTGAAAAGCCTGACCGCACCGCAACTGGGCGCCGCTGCAATCCGCGCCGCCGTCGAGCGCGCCGGTGTTGCGCCTGATGCGGTGGAAGAAGTGCTGTTCGGTTGTGTGCTCCCGGCCGGTCTCGGTCAGGCCCCTGCGCGACAGGCGGCACTGGGTGCCGGGCTCGACAAGTCGACCCGCTGCACCACCCTGAACAAAATGTGCGGTTCGGGCATGGAAGCGGCCATTCTGGCCCACGACATGCTCGTTGCCGGTAGCGCCGACGTGGTGGTAGCCGGCGGCATGGAAAGCATGTCCAACGCACCGTATCTGCTGGACCGCGCCCGCAACGGCTACCGCATGGGCCATGGCCGGGTGATCGACCATATGTTCCTCGACGGTCTGGAAGATGCCTACGACAAGGGCCGCTTGATGGGCACCTTTGCCGAAGATTGCGCCGAAGCCAATGGCTTCAGCCGCGAAGCTCAGGACGCATTCGCCATCGCTTCGACGACCCGTGCCCAACAGGCGATTAAAGACGGTAGTTTCGCCGCCGAGATCGTGCCGTTACAGGTGATGGTTGGTAAAGAGCAGAAGCTGATCAGCGACGACGAACAACCACCCAAGGCCAAACTGGACAAGATTGCCGGGCTGAAACCGGCGTTTCGCGATGGCGGCACGGTGACTGCGGCCAACTCCAGTTCTATTTCAGACGGTGCTGCGGCATTGGTGTTGATGCGCCGCTCCGAGGCTGTAAAACGCGGTCTCAAACCACTGGCAGTGATTCACGGCCATGCGGCGTTTGCCGACACGCCTGGCCTGTTCCCGGTGGCTCCAGTCGGGGCAATCAAGAAGTTGATGAAGAAGACCGGCTGGTCGCTGGATGAGGTCGAACTGTTCGAAGTCAACGAAGCCTTTGCGGTGGTCAGTCTGGTGACCATGAGCAAGCTGGAAATCCCTCACGAGAAAGTCAACATACACGGCGGCGCCTGCGCCCTGGGCCATCCGATCGGTGCATCCGGTGCGCGGATTCTGGTGACACTGCTCTCGGCCCTGCGCCAGAAAGGCTTGCATCGCGGTGTGGCGGCGATCTGCATCGGCGGCGGCGAAGCCACGGCCATGGCCGTTGAAGTTTTGTACTAAGGAATCCTTATGCTCCCGACTGACGAACAACTACAGATCAGCGAAGCAGCCCGGCAGTTTGCCCAGGAACGGCTGAAACCGTTCGCCGCCGAGTGGGACCGCGAACATCGCTTCCCCAAAGAAGCCATCGGCGAGATGGCCGAGCTGGGTTTCTTCGGCATGCTGGTGCCGGAGCAGTGGGGCGGTTGCGACACCGGTTACCTGGCCTACGCCATGGCTCTGGAAGAAATCGCTGCCGGTGACGGCGCTTGCTCGACCATCATGAGCGTGCACAACTCGGTGGGTTGCGTGCCGATCCTCAAGTTCGGCAACGATCAACAGAAAGAGCAATTTCTTAAGCCACTGGCCAGCGGTGCGATGCTCGGGGCCTTTGCCCTGACCGAACCGCAAGCCGGCTCCGACGCCAGTAGCCTGAAAACCCGCGCCCGGCTCAATGGCGATCACTACGTACTCAACGGCTGCAAACAATTCATCACCTCCGGGCAAAACGCCGGGGTGGTGATTGTGTTTGCGGTGACTGATCCGAGTGCCGGCAAGCGCGGTATCAGCGCATTTATCGTCCCCACCGATTCTCCCGGCTACAAGGTTGCGCGGATTGAAGACAAGCTCGGCCAGCATGCGTCGGACACTTGTCAGATTCTTTTCGAAGACGTGAAAGTACCGGTCGCCAATCGTTTGGGCGAGGAGGGTGAGGGCTACAGGATCGCCCTGGCTAACCTCGAAGGCGGCCGTGTGGGTATTGCCTCGCAATCGGTGGGCATGGCCCGCGCCGCTTTTGAAGCAGCACGGGATTACGCCCGCGAGCGCGAGAGCTTCGGCAAGGCACTGATTGAGCATCAGGCCGTGGCCTTCCGTCTGGCGGACATGGCCACGCAGATTGCTGTCGCCCGGCAAATGGTGCATTACGCAGCGGCCCTGCGTGACAGCGGCAAACCGGCGCTGGTCGAGGCGTCGATGGCCAAGCTGTTTGCGTCGGAAATGGCTGAAAAGGTCTGCTCCTCGGCGTTGCAAACTCTCGGTGGCTATGGCTATCTGAGCGACTTTCCGCTGGAGCGCATTTACCGCGACGTGCGCGTCTGCCAGATCTACGAAGGCACCAGTGATATTCAACGCATGGTTATTTCGCGCAACCTTTGATTCTCGCTATTGATACTTTCTATTGCTAAGGCAGGAGCCCATCCATGAGCTATGAAACGATTTTGTTGGAAATCCACGGCCGGGTCGGTCTGATCACCCTCAACCGCCCGCAAGCCCTGAATGCGCTGAATGCGCAGATCGTCAGCGAGCTGAACCAGGCGCTGGATGGCCTGGAAGCCAACCCCGAGATTGGCTGCATCGTGCTTACCGGCTCCAAGAAGGCTTTCGCCGCCGGTGCCGACATCAAGGAAATGGCCGAGCTGACCTATCCGCAGATTTACCTCGACGACCTGTTCAGCGACAGCGACCGAGTGGCCAACCGTCGCAAGCCGATCATCGCCGCAGTAGCCGGCTTTGCTCTGGGGGGTGGTTGTGAGCTGGCGTTGATGTGCGACTTCATCCTGGCCGGCGACAATGCCAGGTTCGGTCAACCGGAAATCAACCTCGGCGTACTGCCGGGCATGGGCGGCACCCAGCGCCTGACCCGCGCTGTGGGCAAGGCCAAGGCCATGGAAATGTGCCTGAGCGGGCGCTTGATCGATGCGGTGGAAGCCGAGCGCGCCGGGATTGTTGCGCGCATCGTGCCGGTGGATGAGTTGCTGGAGGAAGCTCTGAAAGTTGCTGCGGTGATTGCCGGTAAATCCTTGCCGATCGCGATGATGGTCAAGGAAAGCGTCAACCGCGCCTTTGAAGTCAGCCTGTCCGAAGGCGTGCGTTTCGAGCGCCGGGTGTTCCATGCGGCGTTTGCCATTGAAGATCGCAAAGAAGGGATGGCTGCGTTTATCGGCAAGCGTGAGGCGCAGTTCAAAGGGAAGTGATGTAGCGTCCTCGCTGGCCTCATCGCGAGCAGGCTCGCTCCCACATTAGATATGTGCCAGGACCACAAAAGTGTGTCCAGCACAAAACCAATGTGGGAGCGAGCCTGCTCGCGATGCTTTTCAGCTTTTAGATCTGATAGTTCTTCAATTCCCGCGCAATCACCATCCGCTGAATCTCGCTCGACCCTTCATAGATCTGCGTAATCCGCGCATCGCGGTAGTAGCGCTCCACTGGGTAATCCTCCAGATAGCCGTAGCCGCCGTGGATCTGCATCGCCGAGGAACAGACCTTTTCGGCCATCTCCGAGGCAAACAGCTTGGCCTGTGACGCTTCCGACAGGCAGGGCTTGCCGGCACTGCGCAGACGCGCGGCATGCAGGATCAGCAAGCGTGCCGCGTTCAAACGGGTGTGCATGTCCGCCAGCAGGTTGGCGATGCTCTGGTGCTCGATGATCGGTTTGTCGAACTGCACCCGATCGCGCGAGTAAGCCAGCGCTGCTTCGAATGCCGCACGGGCAATGCCCAAGGCTTGAGCGGCGATACCTATACGGCCGCCTTCAAGATTGGACAGGGCAATCGCCAGACCTTTGCCGCGTTCGCCCAGCAGGTTGGCTTCAGGAATCGTGCATTGGTTGAGCGTGACGGCGCAGGTGTCGGAGGCGCGAATACCCATCTTGTGTTCGGTGCGGTCGACGATAAAGCCCGGGGTGTCGGTGGGCACCAAAAACGCCGACAGACCTTTCTTGCCCAGCTGTGGATCAGTGACCGCGAAGACAATGGCCAGCTTGGCCCGTTTGCCGTTGCTGACGAATTGCTTGGCGCCGTTGATCACCCACTGGCCGTCGCGCAGCTCGGCGCGGGTGCGCAGGTTATGGGCTTCGGAGCCGGCCTGGGGTTCAGTCAGGGCGAAGCAGCCGATGGCTTGTCCGCTGGCCAGATCTGGCAACCAGGTCTGTTTTTGCTCCTCAGTGCCGTAGTTGAGGACCGGCCCGCAGCCCACTGAGTTGTGGATGCTCATCAAGGCGCCGGTTGCGCCGTCGCCGGCGGAGATTTCTTCCACTGCCAGGGCGTAGGCGACATAGTCGACATAGGTGCCGCCCCATTCCTCGGGGACCACCATGCCGAGCAAGCCCAGCTCGCCCATTTTCGCCACCAGCGCATCATCGATCCAGCCAGCTTTTTCCCACGCCTGAGCGTGGGGGGCGATTTCATTGCGGGCAAAGTCCCGAGCCATGTCGCGGATCATGACTTGCTCTTCACTCAATTCAAGGTCGTGCATGGCTCAGCTCCCACTCGTGTCGAAACCGCTGAAGAAACTCGCGACGTGCTCGCCATCAAGGGCTTGCAGGGTCGGCGGGTTCCAGCGCGGGTTCTTGTCTTTATCGATCAACAAGGCGCGCACGCCTTCGATCAGGTCGCCACGCTCGAACCATTGACGGTCCAGGTGCAGCTCCAGCGCGAAGCAGTCTTCCAGGCTCAACTGGCGACCGCGACGCAGCATCTCCAAGGTTACTCCCATGGCCAGCGGCGAGCGGCTTTCCAGCAAAGTGGCAGTGGTCTGAGCCCATTCGTGGCTATCGGCGACCGTCACGTCTCGCAGTTGCTCAACGATGCTCGGCACGTCAGGCAGGGCGAAGAAGTGGTCGATGGCCGGGCGCAGGGCGTGCAACGGTGCATCAGGCAGTTGTTGCACGGCCAGTGTTGCCAGTAGACCTTGCAGGTCCTTGAGGGGTGTTTCGTGCCACTGGAGGCTGTCGAGGCGCTGATCCAGCAGGCTCAGCTTGTCGCTTTCCAGGTACCAATCGGCCAATCCACAGTAGAGCGCATCGGCGGCACGGATCTGCACGCCACTGACGCCGAGGTAGATTCCCAGCTCGCCGGGAATCCGTGGCAGGAAGTAGCTGCCACCGACATCCGGGAAATAACCGATGGCCACTTCCGGCATCGCCAGGCGGCTGCGCTCGGTGACGACTCGCAGATCTGCGCCTTGCACCAGCCCCATGCCACCGCCGAGGACGAAGCCGTCCATCAGCGCCAGTACCGGTTTGCGGTACTGATGAATGGCCAGGTCGAGGGCGTACTCCTCGACGAAGAAATCCTGGTGCAGGGTTTGGCCATTTTTGAAACTGTCATACAGCGTGCGGATATCGCCACCGGCACAAAAGGCTTTTTCACCGGCACCGCGCAGAACCACTGCATGCACCTGAGGGTCTTTGGCCCAGGCATCGAGCTGCTGGTGCAGGCTGCGGACCATATCCAGCGTGATGGCATTGAGGCCGGCGGGGCGGTTGAGGGTCAGGTGGCCAATATGGTTGCGGACTTCGGCCAGCACTTCATTTTGGGTGGCATCGACGTCCGGTGTCGCTTGGGATGAAACCTGAGCAGTCATCACTAACTCCCTGCTTTTATTGTTCTTTATAGAAGTGTTCGCGCGCGAACGATGCCGGATCGTAACAGTGCAAATTTGCCATGTACAACCGGGATAACTGCAGGTCGGCTGTGCATTTTTGCAAGATGGTCGAGGTCCTGTAGGAGCGAGCTTGCTCGCGATGGACTCAAGGGCGGCGTGTTTATTCAGACAGCACGCGTCATCGTTAACGTCCATCGCGAGCAAGCTTGCTCCTACAACGACTGATTCGGCTGTGAAATAACGCTTATCAACACAACCGAGCTGTCTGCGCGGGCCGTTACGACACCTGTCCCAGACGTTCTGTTGGCATTCTGGCTTTCCATTGAAGCCGTCTGCGCCAAGGGTTTCAGGGGGGGGTGGCGATGCACCCGTTTAAGACAATAAGAACGCTGTTGCGGTGGATGCCGCGTTGACTCTCTGCTCCTGCCCATAAATGTGGCTCGGCCTAAGCCTGGCCGCGATAAATCCAAATAAATCGGGACTTAAGAAGATGAACAAAAAATGGCTGGCTGTGCCTGTACTCGCGTTGCTGTTCTGCTCGACAGGCGCTAGCGCCAAAGAGTGGACAGAGCTGCGATTTGGCGTCAATCCAAGCTACCCACCGTTCGAGTCGACCACTGCCGATGGTGGCGTGCAAGGCTTTGGTGTGGATCTGGGCAATGCGATTTGCGCTGAACTGAAGCTCAAGTGCGTGTGGGTCAGTAACGACTTCGACGGGCTGATTCCGGCCCTCAAGGCTGGCAAGTTCGATGCGATCGAGTCGTCGATGACGGTGACCGACGCGCGTAAAAAACAGATCGATTTCACCGATCGTCTGTACGCCGGCCCGACCGCGATTGTTACCCGCAAGGATTCGGGCCTGGAACCCACCGCCGAGTCCCTCAAAGGCAAGACCATTGGCTACATGCAGGGCACCATTCAGGAAACCTACGCCAAGGCGAAGTTGGCACCCGGTGGCGTGAAACTGCGGGCCTATCAGAGCCAGGATCAGGTCTACGCCGATCTGGTGTTCGGTCGTCTCGATGCGTCGATCCAGGACAAGCTGCAAGCGCAGATGAGTTTCCTGACCTCGCCCCAAGGCGCTGAATTCCAGAACAGTCAGGGCATCAGCGATCCGTTGGTGCCGTCGGAAATCGCCATCGGTATCCGCAAGGACAACGACGAACTCAAAGGCATGCTCAATGCCGCCATCAAGGCCCTGCATGAGAAGGGCATCTACGCGCAGATCCAGCAGAAGCACTTCGGCGATCTCGACCTCTACAACAACTGATCCTCGCACCCAAAACGCTGCATCGCTCTGTGCGATGCAGCGTCAGGCTGTGGCACATCAAGACAGGTGACTTGTGTGAATACGTTCCTTCATTTTTTGGGCCTCAATGAGTCGGCCCTGCAAGGCTATGGCCCTTTGTTGCTGCACGGCACCTGGGTGACGCTCAAACTGTCCTTCCTTTCGTTAGTGGTGAGTATGTTGCTGGGCTTGCTCGGCGCGGCGGCCAAGCTCTCACCGCTGCGCATCTTCAACCTGCCGGCAACCTTCTACACGACGCTGATCCGCGGCGTTCCTGATCTGGTGTTGATGCTGCTGATTTTCTACAGCCTGCAAGGCTGGTTGAGCGGCCTGACCGAGGCCATGGACTGGCCCTATATGGAGATCGACCCGTTCGTGGCAGGCATCGTCACCCTGGGGTTTATCTACGGCGCCTATTTCACCGAGACCTTTCGCGGCGCGATTCTCAGCGTTCCGCGCGGCCAGCAGGAAGCCGGCGCATCGTTTGGCTTGAACCGCTGGCAACGTTTTCGCTTTGTGGTGTTCCCGCAAATGATGCGTTTCGCCTTGCCGAGCCTTGGCAATAACTGGCTGGTGCTGCTGAAGGCTACGGCGCTGGTGTCGATCATTGGTTTGTCGGACCTGGTCAAGGTCGCTCAGGAGGCCGGCAAGAGCACCTTCAATATGCTGGATTTTTTGCTGTTGGCCGGGGCGCTGTATCTGCTAATCACCAGTGCGTCGAACTATGTGCTGCGGGTACTTGAACGACGTTACAACCAAGGCGTGCGGGGGATGACGCGATGATCGAGTTGATTCAGGAATACTGGAAACCCTTTCTCTTCAGCGACGGCTACAACTTCACCGGGTTGGCGATGACCTTGTGGTTGCTCTGCGTGAGCATCGTGCTCGGGTTTTTCCTTTCGCTGCCGCTGGCGATTATGCGGACCTCGCGCTGGGCCGTGCTGCGCTGGCCGGTTCAGCTGTTCACCTATGTGTTTCGCGGCACACCGTTGTATATCCAGTTGCTGATTTGCTACAGCGGGATCTACGGCATTGCGGTGGTCCGTTCGCAGCCACTGCTGGAAGCGTTCTTTCGCGATGCGATGAATTGCACCTTGCTGGCGTTCACCCTCAATACTTGCGCCTACACCGTAGAGATATTCGCCGGGGCAATTCGCAGCATTCCCTACGGTGAAATCGAAGCGGCCCACGCCTATGGCTTGAGTGGCTGGCGTTTGTACCTGCGGCTGATCCTGCCGTCGGCGTTGCGTCGGGCGCTGCCGTATTACAGCAACGAAGTGATCCTGATGCTGCATGCGACTTCCGTGGCCTTCACCGCGACCATCCCGGACATCCTCAAGGTCGCCCGAGACGCCAATGCTGCGACCTTCATGACTTTTCAGGCGTTCAGCATTGCCGGGTTGCTTTATCTCGCGTTGTCTTTCGGACTGGTGGGGTCATTCCGCCTGGCAGAGAAACGCTGGCTGAGCTTTCTCGGTCCGGCTCACTGAGTCGTTGCACGCGGTTTTTCATTTCCATTCTTTCTGTCCAGAGCTTTGCCGATAACGGTGTGGCTCCAGGAGTGTTTCATGTACAAACTGACGGTTGAAAATCTGTATAAGCGCTTTGGTGACAATGAGGTGCTCAAGGGCGTCTCGTTAAACGCGCGGGCCGGCGATGTGGTGAGCATGATCGGCGCCAGCGGTTCCGGGAAAAGCACCATGTTGAGGTGTATCAACTTCCTTGAACGGGCGGATGAAGGGGCCATCGAGCTGGACGGTGAGCGGATCGCTACTCGGCCGGCAGCAGGTGGCATGCGAGTCACCAGCCCTGCGCAGTTGCAGCGGTTGCGCACGCGTCTGGCCATGGTGTTTCAGCATTTCAATTTGTGGAGCCACCTGACGGTTCTGGAAAACATCATGCTGGCGCCATGCCGTGTGCTGGGCGTCAGCCGCAAGGACGCCGAAGCGAGCGCTCGTGCGTATCTGGACAAAGTCGGCTTGCCGCAACGAGTCGCCGAGCAGTACCCGGCGTTTCTTTCCGGCGGGCAGCAACAACGGGTGGCGATTGCCCGGGCCTTGGCGGTGGAGCCGCAGATTCTGTTGTTCGATGAGCCGACCTCGGCGCTCGATCCGGAGTTGGTGGGCGAAGTACTCAAGGTGATTCAGGCGCTGGCAGAAGAGGGGCGTACGATGCTGATGGTGACCCATGAAATGGGCTTCGCCCGAAAAGTGTCCAGCCAGGTGTTGTTTCTGCATCAAGGCCGGGTCGAGGAGCAGGGAACTGCAGAGATTCTTGACCAGCCACAGAGTGAGCGTTTGCAGCAATTTTTATCGGGCCGTTTGAAGTGAGGCAAGACGTACATGGCGGATATCCGCGATCTGTCGATCGTGCTTGATCGTATCGATCAGGCAATCATTGAGGTGCTGCGCCACGAAGGGCGCATCACCTATCAGAAGCTTTCCGAGCGGGTTCATCTGACACCCAGGCCTTGCCTGGAACGGGTACGCAAGCTCGAACAGCTAGGGGTCATCCGCGGCTACGGGGCGATCCTCGACGAAAATAAACTGACGCCGGGGCTGTCGTTGATGGTGCTGGTGGCACTCTCGAACCAGAGCGGGCGAGCGGCGCAAAAGGCCTTCGAGGCCAAGGTCCGTGCCTGCCCGCAGGTGCTGGAGTGCCGCTTGATCAGCGGCGCGTTCGACTACAGCCTGCGCATGCGTTGTCGGGATATGGAGCATTACCGGGTATTGACCGAAGTCTGGTTCGACGACCCGGACCTGCACATCGACAAACTGGTCAGCCATCCGGAGCTGGCGATGGTCAAGACGTCGATGGAGTAGGAGGGCTCTGGCGGATTGCGCCGCTTTCGTAGCAGCTGCCGAAGGCTGCGTTCGGCTGCGAAGCAGTCGTTAATTGCTATACCGCGATCCTGGGCAAATATCGAGTTGCCCGGATTGCGACCGCTACGCGATCGAACGCAGCCTGGCGGCAGCTGCTACGGGGGATATGTGTCTCTTGAGACTGCCAATCTACTCCCGCCGAATCGGCTGCTTACCCCCTCGCTTTCAGCCATTTCCATCACACCCACCCCCATTATCAGCCGGGTTTTCCCTTCGCCGAATCAGACAATGAGCACCTCTCAACCCTCATTGATTCTGTGCCCATGCAAACCACCAATACCGTTTTGATGATTCGCCCGACACGTTTCTCCTTCAATCAGGACACGGCCGCCAACAACCGTTTCCAGCGCCCGGCGGCGATTGCCGAAGACGTGCAGCTCAAGGCCCTCCAGGAGTTCGATGGCTATGTAGCCGCTCTGCGTGAGCAGGGTGTCACCGTCATGGTGCACAACGACAGCGAAGCGCCGCATACCCCGGATTCGATCTTCCCCAACAACTGGTGGAGCAGCCATCCCGACGGCACCTTGGTGCTGTACCCGATGCAGGGTCACAACCGTCGACTGGAACGGGACAAAGGTGTGCTGGACTGGTTGCGCGATGAGTACCGGGTTGAGCGGTTGCTGGATCTCTCCAGCCTCGAGCAGCAGGATGTGTTCCTTGAGGGCACCGGCAGCATGGTCCTGGATCGTCAGCAGCGGATTTGTTACGCCGGTTATTCCACGCGTACCCATGCCCAGGCCTTGAATCAGGTAGTCGGTCACTTGGGTTATGAACTCTGCGCGTTTAACGCGGTGGACCGCCAGGGCGTCGCTATCTACCACACCAACGTGATGATGAGCGTGGGCAGCAGCCTGGCCGTGGCGTGTCTGGAGTCAGTTCGCGACGCTGGTGAGCGTTCGGCGTTGCAGTCACGGCTGCAAGACAGCGGCAAGCAGGTTATGGCCCTTAGCTGGGAACAACTGGAGTCGTTCGCCGGCAACATGCTCGAAGTCCATAACGCGGCGGGTGATCCCTTGCTGGTGATGTCGCGTACGGCCTGGCAATCCCTGGATGCAGGGCAGCGTCGGTTGATCGAGCGTCACGCCAAACCGCTGCCGGTGAATATCGACACCATCGAACGCATTGGCGGTGGCAGCGCCCGCTGCATGCTTGCTGAAGTCTATTTACCTAAACGTCTTCCCAAACGTGAAACCACAGCGGAGCAACTACGATGATCGTCCGTCCTGCAACCATGGCCGATTTACCGGCCTTGCTGGCCCTGGCCCATAGCGCCGGTACCGGTTTGACTACCTTGCCGGCCGATGCCGTGCGTTTGCGCCAGCGCCTCGAATGGGCGGAAAAAACCTTCGCTGGCGAGGCCGAACGAGCGGACGCCGACTACCTGTTTGTGCTGGAGGCGGACAATGGCCAAGCCATCGGCATTTGCGCCTTGGCGGGTGCCGTCGGTATGCGTGAGCCTTGGTATAACTACCGTCTCGGCCTATTTGTGGCTGCATCGAAGGATCTGGGGATCAATCAGCAACTGCCAACGTTGTTCCTGGGCAACGACATGACCGGGCATTCGGAGCTGTGTTCGTTGTTCCTGCATGCCGGACACCGTAGCGGGCTCAATGGACGGTTGTTGTCCAAGGCGCGGTTTCTGTTTCTGGCCGAGTTCCGTGAGCAGTTTGGTGAAAAGGTGATTGCCGAAATGCGCGGCTACTCGGATGAAGAGGGTGTTTCGCCATTCTGGGAAGGTTTGGGGCGGCATTTTTTCAAGATGGATTTTGCTGATGCCGACTACCTGACCGGTCTGGGCAACAAGACCTTTATTGCTGAGTTGATGCCCAAGTTCCCGCTGCCGACCTGCCTGTTGCCGGAAACGACGCGCTCGGCGATCGGTCGGGTTCATCCCAATACCGAACCGGCGCTGGGCATGCTCAAGGCCGAAGGTTTCGGCCACAAGGACTACATCGATATCTTTGACGGCGGGCCGCTGATCGAGTGCGCCACCGCCGAGATTCGCGCAGTGCGTGACAGCCAGGTGCTGCAGCTGAGTATTGGCACACCTGGCGAGCAGGCTGCGCCATATCTGATTCACAATCGCCAGTTTGCCAACTGCCGAATCACCGCTGCGCCGGCTCGGGTTGCAGCCGGTACATTGATTGTCGACGCGCACACCGCGAAAAGCCTCGGTTTGAGTGCCGGTGCTTCGGTCAGGGCGGTCAGCCTGGCAGTGCCGGCGCAGCAATTGGCGGCGGCCTAGGGGACGCAGCAACGGGGGGGCTGAGCCTAATGCTGATCAGTTAAGCGCAATCCCTGTGGGAGCGGGCTTGCTCGCGAAGAGGGAGTGTCAGTCGACATTAATGTTTCCTGACACACCGCCTTCGCGAGCAAGCCCGCTCCCACAAGGTATTGCGGCGTTCAAATCCTTAACTGACTGGCATTAGGCCCTGAGCCCCGTTGAACTCAGGTCAGACTCTGCTGGCCAGGACGTCGCCGATGCTGCGGCGTCTGGCGTGAAGTTCGCTGGCGTGGATCAGTTGCTCAAGATCCTCTGGAGTGACGTCGAAGAACTCTTGCATATCTTCCAGCGCACGCCTCAGGTCTTCGGCGGTGATGCCCGACGGGTCTGTGGGTGGGTGATCGGCCGGAATCACCACGACCGGCTCGTTATGACTTTTGGGGTAGCGAATCCGGGTCAGGTTGTTATAGGCCAGCGCACTGAGCAGCATGCAAAGCGCGCCAAGCATGACCGGGCCCAGCTCCAGCCAGTCCATGGCGATGGTCGCAGGATCGGCCAGCACCAGCAGCAAGGCCAGGGCTCCGGCCGGTGGATGCAGGCAACGTAACCAGCACATCAGAATCAGCGCCATACCGGCAGCCAGGCACGCACTGCCCAGCGTTCGACCGAGCACGTGGGCCACCAGCAGGGACACCACGGCGGCGGTGAAGTAGCTGCCGAGGATCGACCATGGCTGAGCCAGTGCGCCGGACGACACGGCGAACAGCAACACCGCTGAAGCCCCCAACGGACCGATCAGGTGTAGCGCCACGTCCATCCCGAACACATACCCGCAGAACCAGACACTGAACATCGTTGCGAGGGACATGCCGATGGCGGCGCGACTCCACTCTGTGGGGCGGGTATTGATGGCAGCAGGGAACCAGCGAGCAAGCATGATGAGGACGATCCAATTGCAGATGACGGGCAAAAAGAAGGGCTCTCTGGAGCACCAGAGAGCCCTTTGAACGTTCCAACATTTGGGGGAGGAACCGGCACAGTGTGCCGATCAATCGAATCGCTTACAAATTCATAATAATGCTGCTTAAGTGCATTGTTTTTGAAGTGTCCTGAGGCTGCGTCCGCATTAGAAACACAGCATACAGCCGCCAGAAATACTTCTGACGGCTGTATCGGAGGGAGTAACGCGTTACCTATCGCTTAGGCGGTGGGCAAACCGGTCAGGGCTGTGCTTGTGGCAAGCGCAGCAGCACGTAGTCATTCTTGTCGAAACGCCCGGTCAGCAGAGGCTGTAACTCAGCGAATCGGGTGCCTTGCAGCTCGAGGTAGTCGGTTTTATCCATCACCAACCACGCGGGCCCTTGCACCTGCTCAAGGTCTTGCGGCACTTGAGTGAACGTTGGCTGCAGATCCTGCTCGAGATTGACCATGAATTTGATGGCCTTGGCGTCTTTCCCCATGCCGTGCAGGACCACGGTCGCTGGATCGCGCTGGATCAAATCACGGGCGGCGACGGTGAAGGCGCGGGTGTCATACAACTCACGCTCGCCTGGCTCGATGACCAGGATGTAACTGGACCACACGGCCAACACTGCGCAATACGCCAGTCCCACTGCTCGCCAGCGGGATTTGAACATCAGCGCCAGCGCCACCAATTGCAGCAGTACCAGGAGTATAAGCACCGAACTGATCGAGGGCAGTTGCTCGGGAAACCGTCGTTGAGCGACGAACAAACCGACGATCAGCAACGCGGGCAGCAACAGCCAAACCCCCTGCATCAGACCTCGAAGCCAGAGGAACACCCGGCCTTGTGCAACCTGGAATGGATAGGCTGCAACAATTGCGGCCATGGGCACCATCGGCAATAGGTAGCGGGCCTTTTTAGCCTGGGGTATGGACAGACCGACCATCACGATCAGCCCGGCGGCAGCGCAAAAAACCAGCAGGCGTAATGCCGGCCCTTGATGATGACGACCTGCCCCTATTACGGATGCCAAAACCAACAGCGCCAACGGGTAGGCCAGCGCATAGTTGCCGAGCGAGCTGCTGAAGTAATAAAACAGGCCGCTGGAGCCTTCTCTGCCGTCCATGCGTCCCATGAACTGCATGCGAATCACGTCCTGCATAAAGGCCGGGCCGCCGCTGACATTTGCCAACCACAGCAGCACACCAATGCAAATCAGCAGTAAAACGGCGGCCAACAAGCCAACGCTGAAGAACCGTCGCCATTGGCCGCTTAACAGGTAATAGCTGCAAAGCATGCCGGTTGGAATCACCAGGCCGATGGGGCCGCGAATGGCGAACCCGAGCAATAGCAAGGCGAATATCCAGGTCAGTCGCCGGGGCGCAGCAAAATGATCGGCGGCATACCCCAGATAAAATACTGCGAAAGCCACTGCCGCCAGCATCTGGTCTAGCGACACTGCGCGGGTTTCAGTAATGAAGGTGTTGCTGAGCAACAATAACGCGATGCTGAGCAAGGCCCAACGTTTTGAATAAGGAGCGACCAATCGGTAGATCAGCGTCACGATGACCGCTGAAGCGACGGCACTGGGTAACCAGGCCGTCAGGCTGTTCACCTGGCCGAATGGCAGCGAAAGCAGATAGACAAGCAGCGTTGAGGCGCTGGAGTAATCGGCATAGGGTTCGCCATAGATGGTCGGGAAGAATCCCGGACCATGGCGCAGCATTTCCTGAGCAAACAACACGAACCGTGAGTCGAAACCGATGGCCGCCTGCTGGTAAACACCAGCAATGAATAACAGTAACGCCAGTACGCCCAACCCCAGCGATTGCCGGGGAATGGATCTCGATTGGGGTTGGGGCATTTAGATCTCCTTAGGAAACAACAGAATCAGCTTTCCATTGCTGATCAGGGATTGGCAGGTTGCGCGATTCGCCACGGCCCATCGGGAAGTACTTGAAGCCTTTGCGTGCCAGACGTTCGGCGTCATACAGGTTGCGCCCGTCGAAGATCACCGGGGCTTTGAGACGCTCTTCGATCAACTTGAAATCCGGCGCCTTGAACTGTTGCCATTCGGTGCAGACGATCAAGGCATCTGCGCCCACCAGGGCGGACTCTGGCGTACCCATCAGCGACAGGTTCTGTTGATTCGGGTACAGCCGTTGGGTCTCTTGCATGGCTTCAGGGTCGAAGGCCCGTACCTGTGCGCCGGCAGCCCATAAGGCTTCCATCAGCACCCGGCTTGGCGCATCGCGCATGTCGTCGGTGTTGGGTTTGAATGCCAGGCCCCAGAGGGCGAAGGTCTTGCCCTTCAGGTCGCCTTTGTAGAACGCGTTGATGCGCTCGAAAAGCTTGTGTTTCTGCCGCTCGTTGATGGCCTCGACCGCCTGCAGCAGGTCGCTGGAGCAGTTCGCTGCCTGGGCACTGTGGATCAGGGCGCGCATATCCTTGGGGAAACACGAACCGCCATAGCCGCAGCCAGGGTAGATGAAGTGGTAGCCAATGCGCTGGTCCGCACCGATGCCCATGCGTACGGCTTCGATATCCGCACCCAGGTGTTCGGCCAGTTCTGCGATCTGGTTGATAAAGCTGATTTTGGTCGCGAGCATGCAGTTGGCCGCGTACTTGGTCAGTTCGGCACTGCGCAGATCCATGAATATGATGCGGTCATGGTTGCGGTTGAAGGGGGCGTAAAGTTCGCGCATCACTTCACGGACTTCTTCACGTTCGCAACCGATGACGATGCGGTCAGGGCGGCGGCAGTCGCTGACGGCCGAACCTTCCTTGAGGAATTCCGGGTTCGAAACGATATCGAACTCCAGGGTACGCCCGTCCTTCTTCAGGACTTCTTCGATGTGCGCCCGCAGGGTATCGCCTGTGCCGACCGGAACAGTGGATTTTTCCACAAGAATCAGCGGTTCGACCCGATGGCGTGCGACCGCGTCACCCACGGACAAGACATATTTCAGGTCGGCCGAGCCGTCCTCGTCCGATGGTGTGCCGACAGCGATGAACAACACTTGCCCGTGTTCGATCGCCAGCTTTTCGTCGCTGGTGAAATGCAGGCGCCCGCTCTCCAGGTTCTCCTTGACCATGGTCTCCAGCCCTGGTTCAAAGATAGTGACGTGGCCTTTCTGCAGCAATTTGATTTTGTTCTGATCGACGTCCATGCAGACGACATCATGACCGACTTCAGCCAGGACAGTCGCCTGCACCAGACCTACATAACCGCTACCAATTACACTGATTTTCATACGGAGTCCCTAGGACGGGGTATACGTGAAGAGTTAATGGTGATGACACCGAGCATGACCAAGGCCACCCCCAGTGTTTTTGAAAGACTGAAAGCTTCATTGAACAGGGGCAGGCTCGCCGCCAGCAGGTACACCAACGCATAGCTGATGCTCAGCAGCGAGTAGGCCCGTCCCAGCGGCAGGTCGCGCAGGGCGGCGAGCCAGCAGAGCATGGACAAGGCATAAGCGACGATCGAGGCTAGCACCACGCCGACCGCAAGCCAATCGACACTGCCGTCACCCAGAGCTTGCAACCACTGCTCGGGGTGAGGCAAGTGGCTCATGCTCCAGCGCATGCCCAACTGGGCGGCGCTGACCAGCAGCACACTGCCCATGGCAAACGTGGTTCCGCGACGAAGGCTCATGCGTGCCTCCCCAGCAGGACGACACCGGCGATCACCAGCGCGACCCCGATCCAGTGACGGCGATCAATGGTCTCGTGGAAGACGAAGCGGGCGACCAGGGTGATCAGCACGAAATTGAGGCTCAGCATCGGGTAGGCGATACCGACTTCCAGGCGTTGCAAGACCAGCAACCACACCAGCAAGCCAAAACCCAGGCAGGCCAGCGCCAGCCACAGCCAGGGCGAGAACAGTTTCTCGCTCCAGCCGGTGTCTTTGCCGCGCCAGCTTTCCACCGCGTATTTCTGGGCAATCTGGCCCATGCAGGTCAACAGGCAGGCTACCAACAGCAGAGTCAGGGTCATGGGGCACTCTGGGGAATGATCAGAATGACCATGTTGCCTTGCTCGTAATGCTTGGCATCCTTGGGCAAGAGTTCGAGTTCGCGGACTTCGTCGTCGCCCTTGACGCGCATTACCACGCCAACCGGACCGACCTTGCGAGCTTCGCTCATCCACTGTTGCACGTTCTCGGTGTCGACCCGACGCGCAGCGGCATCCGGGAAGTCCAGGCCGTATTTCAGCTCGCCAATGGTGTTGTAGAGCGCAATTTCAGGGCGCTGCAGGCGCCAGGACAGTGCGGACGCGGCGCCCAGGTCATTGCTCAGCAGGCTTTTGGTCTGGCCGAGCTCTTGAATGTGCTCGAGGACAAACTGGTCGGGCATCTTGTTGTAGACCGTAGAGTGCGGCAGGGCGGCCGGCAGTATAGCGATCAGCAACCAGCTGCCGATGGCCGGCGCGGCCCACAGGCTTAACGGCCGGAACACCAGAATCAGGTTGGACATGATCCAACCGATGAGCACGATGAACACCAGCACCAGGTTGCGCGTTTCATCGACATACACGGGCTGTTTCAGTTGCAGGTAGACCATGACCAGCAGGGTTGTCAGGCCAATGACCAGGTTGAGCAGGCCGTTGATCTTGAACAGCCGGCTTTGACCCTGGTTCAGGCGGTCCACTAGCGCGTTAGCCATCAACAATGCCAGAGGCAACAGGCACGGCAGGATGTAGGTGGGCAACTTGCCTTTGCTCAGGCTGAAAAACGCCAGCGGCAGGACCAGCCACAACAGTAGGAAGCCAGTGCTGGCCTCTCGCTTGGTTTGCCAGGCTTGCTTGAGCGTCGATGGTAGAAATGCTGCCCATGGCAGACTGAAAGCCACCAGCATCGGCAGGTAGAACCACCATGGAGCGGCGTGCTGCGCATCGTCACCGGCAAAGCGGCGAATGTGCTCGTGCCAGAAGAAGAAACGCCAGAAATCGGGCTCTTGCGCATGCACCGCCAGAACCCACGGCAGACTGACGGCAATCGCCACCAAGATGGCCACCGGGCCGTTGACCAGCAGTTCACGCCAGCGTTTTTGCCAGATCATGTAGGGCAGGGCGATCAGTACCGGCAGCAACCAGGCGAGGAAGCCCTTGGTCATGAAGCCCATGCCGCAGGCCAGCCCCAGAAGAGCCCAGGCACCCAGCTTGCCGCGAGGGGTTTGGTTATCCAGGGCAAACCACAAAGCCACCAGGCTCAGATTGACCCAGAAGGTGAATTGCGGATCGAGGTTGGCGTATCCCGCCTGACCGGCGACGACCGCAAAACTCATGTACAGCAGGGCGCTGGCGAAGCTTTTACGCGGATCGTTCCACAGCCTGCGAGCAATCAGGTAGGTCAACAGAATGCTCAGGCCGGTGGACAGCGCCGAGGCAATCCGCACACCGAACAGGTTGTCACCGAACACCGCCTGACCGATGGCGATCATCCAGTAGCCGGCAATCGGCTTCTCGAAATAACGCAGGCCCATGAAATGCGGCGATACCCAGTTGCCACTCAGGAGCATTTCCTGACTGATCTGGGCATAGCGGGTTTCATCGGGAATCCACAGCCCGTGGGTACCCAGTGGCAGCAGATAGGCCAGACCGAAAGCAATCAACAGTAAAGGCAAAGCCCAGCGTTTGGTCATGCGCCTTGTACTCCCAGCCAGCCCTCACGGCCTTCAAGGGCACCACGTATCACGCGGCCTTGGGGCAGGGTTGATGGCTGGGCGGGTAGCAGATTACCCAAGGGCTGGAACTGGATGTCGCGCTGACGCGCGTCGACCAGCAGTTGACGGAAATCATTGGCCATCAGAATCCCTTCTACCTCTGCATGAATCGTATATACGTTCAGCTTCGAGGGGCTGAATCGGTCAAGAATGTATGAGTTGAACTCATTGGCTGCAACGACGGGACCCACCACTTCATCGAAGGTTGGCAAGTCGACCGGAATTTGTGGCGTGCCGAGGCTGCCGTCTGCCAGCCGAGGCTGGAACAGGCTTTGACCGCGACAGTCGCTGTTGTAACGAAAGCCAAAACGCTGCTTGGCTTCAATGACCCGCTCGTCGGCACGCCAACCGGCGGCGGCCGAACAGTCCACGGTCTGCCCGAGAATATCGCTGAGGGTGTCTACGCCCCGGCGAATCTGCTCGATCAGCTCCGCGTCGCTCCAACGCCCTGCGTTGGCTTGCCAGCCGTGGTGATCCCAGGCGTGCAAACCAACTTCATGGCCAGCCGCAAGGGTCTGGCGCATCAGGTGCCCCAGATCACGGCCGATGGGTTTGCCTGGCCAGGCAGTGCCGGCCAGCAAAATGTCCCAGCCGTACAAGCCCGCGGCATTGGAGCGCAGCATTTTCCAGAGAAACTGCGGACGGATGAGGCGCCATAAATGGCGCCCCATGTTGTCCGGACCAACGCTGAAAAAAAACGTCGCCTTGACCTGTGCTTCATCGAGCATCTCCAACAGCCGGGGTACCCCCTCACGGGTACCTCGGTAGGTGTCGACATCGATCCGAAGACCTGCCTGCATCAGCGCTTGTCCGCGATTTCGAGCATGGCTTCACGCAGGAAGAAATCCAGGGTGTTGCCGATGGTTTCGCTCATCTCCACGGTCGGCTCCCAGTCCAGCAGGCGCTTGGCGTTTTCGATGCTTGGCTTGCGGTGTGCCACGTCCTGGTAACCGGTGCCGTAGAACGCCTTGCTCTCTACGTCGCGGAAACCGGCGAACGGAGGGAAGTTGGCGCGCAGCGGGTGAGCTTCGAACTGACGCAGCAGTTCTTCGCCCAGCTGACGGATGCTGGCTTCGTTTTCCGGGTTACCGATGTTGATGACCTGACCGTTGCAGGCATCGTTGTCGTTGTCGATGATGCGTGCCAGGGCTTCGATGCCGTCGGCGATGTCGGTGAAGCAGCGCTTCTGCTCGCCACCGTCGAACAGACGGATCGGAGTACCTTCCACCAGGTTCAGGATCAGCTGGGTGATTGCACGGGAGCTACCGATACGTGCCGAGTCCAGACGGTCCAGGCGCGGGCCCATCCAGTTGAACGGACGGAACAGAGTGAAGTTCAGGCCTTTGGCGCCGTAAGCCCAGATCACGCGGTCCAGCAGTTGCTTGGAAACCGAGTAGATCCAGCGCTGTTTGTTGATCGGACCGACCACCAGGTTGGAGGTGTCTTCGTCGAAGTACTGGTCCTGGCACATGCCATAGACTTCGGAGGTCGACGGGAAGATCACGCGCTTGTTGTACTTGACGCAGTAGCGAACCAGTTTCAGGTTCTCTTCGAAGTCCAGTTCGAATACGCGCAGCGGGTTGCGGGTGTATTCGATCGGCGTGGCGATGGCCACCAGCGGCAGGACCACGTCGCACTTCTTGATGTGGTACTCGATCCACTCGGAGTGAATGCTGATGTCGCCTTCCACGTAGTGGAAGTTCGGGTGGCTGCGCAGGCGCTCGATGGCGTCGGAGCCGATGTCCAGGCCGTAGACTTCGTAGCGGTCGTCACGCAGCAGGCGCTCGGACAAGTGGTTACCGATAAAGCCGTTCACACCGAGGATCAGTACGCGAGTACGGCGTGGCTTGCGGCCGGATTCAGCACCGCGCAGCACGGAGCCGTCCACCAGGCCCAGCTCGTTAGCCAGGGAAGGACCGGCCAGGTACAGGCCATTGTCATTGCGCTGACCAAAAGTGATTACCAGCGAGTCTTCACCGCAGGCGATGCGCAGCGGGTTGACGCTGATCACACGACCTGGTGCCAGACCTTCGTTGCCCTTGGCAACTTCAGCGCTCCAGACAATCAGCTTGTGCTCGCCCACGTCGCAGAAAGCGCCCGGGTAAGGTTGGGTCACGGCGCGAACCAGGTTGAACAGCTCTTCGGCAGGTTTCTTCCAGACAAGCTTGCCGTCCGCTGGGGTACGACGACCGAAAGAAGTGGCCTTGGATTCGTCCTGAGCGGTTTCGGTGACTTTGCCCTGAACAAGCAGCGGCAGGGTGTCGCGCAGCAGGTTGGAAGCGGCTTCACGCAGCTTGCCGTGCAGGCTCAGGGCGGTATCGGCGCGGTCGATCGCGACACGTTGCTGGGCAATGATTGCACCAGCGTCAGCACGTTTGACCATGCGGTGCAAGGTTACGCCGGTTTCGGTTTCGCCGTTGACCAACACCCAGTTGGCGGGTGCGCGGCCACGGTAGGTTGGCAGCAGCGAGCCGTGCAGGTTGAACGCGCCTTTGCGGGCGGTAGCCAACAGTTGCTCGCCCAGCAGGTTGCGGTAATAGAACGAGAACAGGTAGTCCGGGCTGAGTTTTGCGATGCGCTCGATCCACAGCGGGTGGTTGGCATCTTCCGGTGCGTGCACGGGAATGCCTTTACGGGCGCACAATTGGGCTACTGAGCCGTAGAAGGTGTTTTCCTTCGGATCGTCGGCGTGAGTAAACACGGCAGCAATCTCGAAACCTGCGTTGAGCAGTGCTTCGATACCTGCACAGCCAATGTCGTGGTAGGCGAAAACAACAGCTTTTGGATTCATGGAGAAACCTGATCAGTAGTGGTGGAAGGCAGACCGTCGACAGTAACAACGGGAGCAGGAGTAGCGGGTTTGTTACGTAGGATTTTTTCGATAAAGAAACGCGGCCGGGCGCGGACATCGCTGTACATGCGGCCCAGGTATTCACCTAGAAGGCCCATGCCGATGAACTGGCCGCCGGTGAACACAAAGAGCACGGCAAACAGTACGAAAGTGCCGTCACCCGCCCAGCTGGCACCGAATATCAGGCGCAGGAAGATCAGCAGGAAGGCAAACAGCACTCCCAGTGCCGCCAGGCTGAAACCAATGATGCTCAGCAAACGCAGCGGGGTGGTGGTCATGCAGGTCAGCAGATCGAACATCAGGCTGATCAGGCGCATCGGGCTGTATTTCGACTCGCCATGCTCGCGCTCGGCGTGCTGCACCAGGATTTCGGTGGTGTGGCGGGCGAAGCTGTTGGCCAGAATCGGGATGAAAGTGCTGCGTTCACGGCAGGCCAGCATGGCGTCGACGATGGTGCGGCGGTAGGCGCGCAGCATGCAGCCGTAGTCGCTCATGGCGACGCCGGTGGAGCGTTGCACAGCCAGGTTGATCAGTTTCGACGGCCAGCGGCGCAGGGCCGAGTCCTGACGATTGTTGCGCACGGTGGCAACCACGTCGTAGCCCAGCTCGGCTTGTTCCACCAAACGGGGGATTTCTTCCGGCGGGTTCTGCAGGTCGGCGTCGAGGGTAATGACCACATCGCCTTTACAGTGCTCGAAACCGGCCATGATTGCCGCGTGCTGGCCGTAGTTGCGGTTGAGAATCACCGCAACCACTGAACTGCCTTCACGCTGGGCGGCTTCTTCGAGAATCTGTGCCGAGTTGTCGCGGCTACCATCATCGACCAGGACGATTTCATACTCGTGCTTGAGTTGCTGACAGGCCGCTTCGGTACGGCGCAGCAATTCAGGCAAACTTTCTTCTTCGTTGTAGACCGGGATAACGATCGACACGCAGTTAATTGGATATGGCTTCAAAGGCTTCAGTCCAGAATATTTTCAATGGCGCCAACGACGCGTTCGACATCGTCGGTAGTCATGTCAGGGAACAGCGGGATCGAGCACAGTCGTGCCGAGTTCCATTCGGTGTTGGGCAGATGGATGCCCGGAAATCGCTGGCGGTAGTAAGTGTGCAGGTGGGTGGCCACAAAGTGAATACCCGTGCCAATATTCTGTTCCTGCAAGGCTTTCATGAAAGCCTCACGGTCCATCCCGCAGCGTTCAGCATCGATGCGCAGTATAAACAGATGCCAGGCATGCTGCTGCGGATAAGTAGGCACACTCAGCGGCTGTACCGGCAGACCTTCCAGACGCTGCAGGTAGGTCTGCGCCAAAACTGTGCGTTTGGCGTTGATTTCGTCGAGACGCTGCAACTGCACCAGTGCAATGGCGGCGTTGATGTCGGCCAGGTTGTACTTGAAACCCGGCTCGATGACCATGGCCTGAGGTTTACGGCCGTGGGTCAGGCGATCGTAAGCATCTACGCCGAGACCGTGAAACTTGAGCATGCGCACTCTATCGGCCAGCGCTTGATTGTCGCTGACAAACATTGCGCCTTCGGCGCAGGTCATGTTTTTGATCGCGTGGAACGAGAAGATCGCGGTGCCCTGAGCGCCAATGGCGCGATCGCGATAACGGGTGCCGGCAGCATGGGCGGCGTCTTCGATAACGGCGATGCCATGTTTGTCCGCCAGCGCATAGAGCGGATCGAGATCGAATGCGGCGCCAGCGTAGTGCACCGGGATGATGGCTTTAGTGCGTGGGGTAATGGCGGCTTCGATTGCCTGGACGTCGGTCATCAATGTGTCGCGGTCGATGTCGACGAAAACCGGAGTTGCCCCCAGCAGGCAGATCATATTGGCGGTGGAGACCCAGGTTTGCGAAGGCGTGATCACTTCGTCGCCTGGACCGATCCCCAATGCCAGCAGGGTGACGTGCATGGCACCAGTGGCCGAAGAAAGCGCCACGGCATGCCGACAGCCCACTCGCTCTGCGAATTGTTCTTCGAGTTGCTGGTTTTTCGGGCCAGTGGTGATCCAGCCGGAGCGAAGTACCTGCTCTACAGCGGCAATCTCTTCGTCGCCAATGCTGGGACGTGAGAAGGGGAGAAACGGCTGGTTCATGACGACCTCGAGTAACGCGGGTAGGGGACAGGGGCAACCAAAGCGGGTTGAAGCCAAAAAATCATTTTAGAGAAATTGTTCAAATCGGCCAGTCGACAGTGTCCATTACAGAGGTTGATGCTGGCAATCCGTGCACACCGAGATTAAAGACTAATTTGGTGAAAAGTAAATAAGGATCAAGACTTTATCTTCACTGGCGGGAATGATTTTCAGTTGGCGCCAGGGTGCAGTGCGTGCATCTCAGCGTGATGGCACAGCATTTTCCGGGAGCGAGATTAAGCGCAAAAATGTGAAACTAATATGAAAAATAGGGCAACAGACTGTTTATCTCCGGGCTAGACAGCTAATGTTCAGCGTTTTTTGGCTCCGCGATTTGTCCTGGAGAAAGAATCTGTCGGTCTTTGCTCTTTTGTAGACGTCAGGAAGGGCATCACTCAATCGGTGACAATCGCTGGGGCTGTCGCACTGTATTAAGTTGGCTCAACTAAAGAGCTATTTAGTTGAGCTATTTTCATTTAAGGCCTGTTCAGTTTGATTGATTTACCCACTACCGACTCTCCGCATACCTCCAGCAGCCCACTAAAAGTACCTGAGGGGAGGGGGGCCGATAATCCACTGACCCTCTATCTGGCTCGCTTGGCGCCTTCAAGTCAGCTGACTATTCGCTATGTGCTGCAAGACGCCGCGGATCGGCTGGGTTTCGACGATGTAAATATCGAGGAGATCCCGTGGCATGAGCTGCAGCCCGGCGACGTCATCGCTCTGGTTGCGGCATTGCGCAACGATGGTTATGCACCCAATACATCCTCGTTATACGTCAATGCCGTGCGCGGTGTAATGAATGAGGCGTGGCGTCTAAGCCTGATCACTCAGGACCATCTGTTGAAAATGCGCTCGGTCAAAGGCATTGCAGGCACACGGTTGTCCCAAGGGCGAAATCTCAAGCGCACGTTGATCCAGGAGCTGATGGCCGTCTGTGCGGCCGATCCAAGACCACAGGGGCTGCGGGACGCTGCGGTCATTGCAATCTTGTATGGCTCAGGCATGCGCAAATCCGAATCGGTCAATCTGGAACTCAACCAGATTGACTTCCTGGAGCGCAGCCTGCGAGTCACTGCAAAAGGAAACAAGGAGCTGATCAAGTACGCACCCACCTGGGCATTCGCCAAGCTGGATGCATGGTTGGCGTTTCGGCGCTCACAGTTGGTCGAGGGTCAGGATGACGATCCGTTTTTGTTCAACAGAATCCGTCGTGGCAGTCACATCACCCGCGAACGGATCACCAAGCACGCGATTTATTACATTGCTCGACAACGCGGCGCTCAGGTCGGCGTGAAGATCATGCCTCATGATTTTCGTCGGTCGTTCATCACACGAGTGATCGAGGAGCATGACTTGTCGATCGCGCAAAAACTTGCGCATCACACGAACATCCAGACGACCGCGAATTACGATGTTCGAGATGAAAACGAACGACGTCGGGCGATTGATCGTTATGACCTTTAAAGGGAGTGCTGAGCGACTGCTCCAAAGCTAATGCCCAAAATGATTCGGCTGTGTCGATGTAGCGCATGGCCGATTTCATGTCCTTGCGTCCTATGTAAGTCATCAGCGCTTTGTATCCCGGCCGTGTCAGCAACTGAGGTGAGTACGTTCGAGTTGCAGTAAATACGACTTGGGCGAACTCCCGATTTTTTGTTTGAAGCAGCGGTAAAAAGTGGACAGCGAGTTGAAGCCCGAGGCGCTGGCAATGTCTTCAACTCGTGATGCGAGTCGTTGTGCATTCAAGCGGTCAAGGGCTTCATCAAGGCGCAGCTGATTCAGGAAAGCGTAAAAGCTTTGCCCCTTTACCTGATTGAGGAAGAAGGATATCTGGTTGCGTGTGTAGCCCGTCGATGCCGCAACATGAGACAGATCCAGTCGGGGATCGAGATAAGGCTTCGTCTGCTCGAAGTACTGCTGCAAGTCATTGGAAAGCGCGCCCACCTGGCGGGCCGACAGCCCTAAACGGCTGACGGCATCACCGCTGTAGGTCGGGCGGGGTACCGTTGGTGCGTTGCTGACCAAAACCGCATGTTCGTTGACTTTGAAAATCAACCCGTTCTTTACCGACAGGGCTTCGATTGTCCGGAATGAAACAAGGCCATCGCTTCCATTGAGCGTCACGCGGTACTGCAAGAACGCGGTATCGCCATCGATCCGTAAGCGATCGGTGTAGGTTTGGAGTTCCTCTGAGCCCACCGGCATGCTTGCCGCAAGATATTCGCGCAATAGCGAGTGTTCGATGGTCCGGTTCTGGAAAAAATCGTTGTACTCGATATCCGGGTGATAGAGCGCCATCACGCCGTCCAGATCGCGCTTCTTCCATGCCTCGTGATATTGCACGGCGACTTCATGAGTCTGTGGACTCGAAGGATCAGCCAGGAAGGTGGGGGTGGTGTGTAAATCAGGTACTTCCACGACGGGCTCCATGGCGCGAATCAGGGCAAAGTTTAAGGGGGGTGGCCTGATACGCAGAGTACTCCAGAAGCAATACTTTTCCGCCCGTGCCCGCTGCAATGTTTGCCGTCTCGTTCTGCCTGTGAAAGATCCGGCTAATGCTTTAGCGTCAGCCCATGAATTTTTTACGGAGCATGAGTGCATGACACTTCAGGTCACGAACCGGTCCTTGGCCGACGCTCGGCCCTATCCTGTTTGGCAGGAGACACGAACGCCTGCCACCGCCGCAGCTAGACTCACGGGCGAAGTGTCCTGTGATGTTGCGGTAGTGGGGGGCGGATTTGCCGGTCTATGGACTGCGCTACTGGCGCGTCAGCGCTGGGCCGACGCAACGATTGTTGTCCTTGAGGCGGGGCAGTGCGGTGGTGAAGCCAGTGGACGCAATGGTGGATTCTGCGCGCCGAGTATCTCCCATGGTGTTTCCAATGCGCTGAAACGCTGGCCCAAAGAAGCAGAGCAACTGGTGCGACTGGGTAGAGAGAACCTGGTGGCATTTGAGGACGATCTTCAGCGCTATGGCATGGACGTAGCGTTTGAGCGCTCCGGCAAATTGAATGTGGCGAGCAAGCCCTGGCAGGTGGAAGGGCTGCGGGCGATGCAGCGCAACTATGAGCGCTTTGGTATCGCGTGCGAGTTTCTGGATGCGGAGGCACTCAAGTCGCACCTGGATTCAGCTGCCTATGTCGCAGGGGTATTCGAGCCCAATTATGCGTTGCTGAACCCGGTCAAGATGGTCTCGGAACTGCGACGTGTATGCCTGGAGCAAGGCGTGCAGCTGTTCGAGCATTCTCCAGTGACCGCGTTGCATAAAGAGGGCAATGGTCAGGTTCTACAGGCCGGGCTGGGCCGCGTAAAAGCAGCGAAAGTCGCACTGGCCACTAACATTGCGCCACCGCTACTGGGGGAATTGAAGTCCAAGGTTATTCCCATTTATGACTACGCCCTGGCGACTCAGCCACTCGACGATGCTCAGCTACGCAGCATCGGCTGGGTGGGGCGTTACGGCATTGCTGACGGTGGAAATCAGTTTCATTATCTGCGCAAAACCGAGGACAACCGCATCCTGTGGGGCGGTTACGATGCCATCTATCACTTCCGAAGCCGGCGCGACGAGGCGTTGACGCAACGCCCCGAAAGCTTCGCGACACTGGCCCGGCAATTTCAATCGGCCTTTCCTGCATTGGCGGACGTCACGTTCAGTCATGCATGGGGCGGCATCATCGATACCTCCGCGCGCACCACGATGTTCTGCGGAACATCGTCTAACGGCCGCATTGCCTACGCCCAAGGGTTCACGGGGCAGGGTGTTTCAGCCAGCCGTTTCGCGGCATTGACCATGCTCGACCTGCTCGCGGGGGAATCCACCGAGCGCACCAAACTGGCGATGACATCGACCGCACCGTTTCCGTTTCCACCCGAACCCTTTCGTTATGTGGGTGTATCGCTGGCACAGCGCTCACTGGCCCGCGAAGACCTCACCGGACATCGTGACTGGCTGCTCAAAGGGTTTGACGCGCTGGGTATCGGTTTTGATTCTTGAACTGGAGTGAGATTGATCATGAATAGCCCTGATCACATTATCGACTTTGCCAACCTTGACGTGGATGTAGTCCAGCTGGAAACCAGCGATCCCGAGCTGGTCGACACACCTTATCGCAGTCGCAGTTGGCGGCACTTTGTTGATCCGATGAAAAAAGCCACCGGAGGAATATGGGAAGCGCCGGAGCATCTTGAACGATGTGAGTGTGACTACGACGAGCTCTGCCATTTGCTTGAGGGGCATGTTCGGCTGACAGACAGCAATGGCGTCAGCCAGGAGTTCAAGCAAGGCGCCACATTTGTGGTCGCCGCTGGGTTCAAAGGCACCTGGGAGAACCTGACACCCGTGCGCAAGGTATTCATGATCCTCAGGGGGTAAGGTCTCAGTCCACGCGCGCAATCATTTCCAGTTCCCGCATCAGCCAATCCGAAAATGCCTTGGCCAGGTCATTCGCGCCGCGCGGCGGCATGATGATGAAGTAGGGATGCGGAGCTGGAAACTCGATATCGAAAAGACGAATCAACGTCCCCTGTGCCAGTTGTTCACCTGCAAGAATGTGATCACTGATGGTAATCCCGGTACCGGCAATTGCCGCATCAATGGTCAGCGCGGCGTTCGGCAGGTAGATGTTTTGCCTGCCTTGAAGGCTGGGGATTCCTGCCGCCAGGAAGTAGCGACTCCAGTCGTAACCATCATCTTCATGCAACAAAACCTGTCGCTCCAAATCACGCGGTTTACGCAATGGTTCGCTGCCGTTCAGGAGGCGCGGGCTGCATACCGGAAAGTACATGATGTCGCCTAGCGCAGCGATACGCTGACCTTCTACTTCGCTGTCGCCGAACGAGATCACCATATCGGCGCCCTGGTTGGCTTGATCGATCGGCAACAGGTAGAGCGAGACGTCCGGGTAGTCCCTGAGGAAGCGATCCAGAATCCTGGAAATACGCGCCAGCAGTGCGGGAGCGCAGGCGACACGCAAGCTGCCTGAGGGCGTCGAGGTGGGCAGTGCGGTTTGAATATCGCGCAGTTGCTCGAACGCGCCGTTGACCAACTGACTGAGTTTTCTTCCCGCTGACGTCAAGTGCACGCCCTTGCCGTGGCGCTCCACCAATGCGACTTCCAGCTCTTCTTCCAGCTTCTTGATCTGATGGCTGATTGCACTGTGGGTGACGTGCAATTCCATCGCGGCACCGCCGGTACTGCCTTGTCTGACCAGTGCATCAAACGCACGCAAAGCGATCAGGGAGGGGAGTCGGCGAGTCGCTTTGAGAGCCATTTTCGAGTTCTTTTTGGTTAGTTAAATTCACATGAAAGCTAGAAAACAAATCATTTGATGTCAATCTGGTTTGTCATGAATATGGATGCACGAATTAGCAACTTATCCAGTTCTGAGCGAGGGATATCACATGTCGGTTCAGCATGAGCATTTTGTCGATCTGTTACGGCTGGGTAAGTCTTACGGAGAAACCCGTGCTCTGAGCGATCTGACCCTTCATATAAAACGGGGTGAATTTCTGACGTTGCTCGGACCGTCCGGCTCGGGGAAAAGTACCACCTTGATGATGCTGGCAGGCTTTGAGCAGCCGACTGAAGGCCGCATTGAACGCAACGGCAAGGACATCACCCATTTGCCGGCCGATCAGCGTGACTTTGGTGTGGTGTTTCAAGGGTATGCGTTGTTCCCCCATATGACCGTCGAGCAGAACATTGCGTACCCGCTGAAAGTTCGCAAAGTGCCTGCCGCGCAGATCACTGAAAAAGTCGGGCGGATGCTGGAAAGGGTCGGCTTGGAAGGCAAAGGTAAACGAGGTATCAAACAACTTTCCGGCGGGCAGCAGCAGCGGGTAGCACTCGCCAGGGCACTGGTGTTCGAGCCGTCATTGCTGCTGCTGGATGAGCCGCTGTCAGCACTTGATCGCCGTCTGCGTCAGGAGATGCAGGTCGAGTTGGCCCGCATGCACAAGGAGTTCGGCACGACCTTCGTTTTTGTCACGCATGACCAGGAAGAAGCGCTGGCGCTCTCTGATCGGGTCGCTGTTTTCAATCATGGTCGCCTGGAGCAGCTGGGCACGCCTCAAGAAGTCTACGAACGTCCGGCGAGCCGCTTTGTTGCCAACTTTCTCGGTGATATGAACCTGCTCGGCGTGCAAGGCATCCGTCGACAAGACGACACGCTGATGTGCGATTACCACGGCCACCTGCTGGCTGTTACTCAGAACGCCGACCATGTAGCGGTAGGCAGCGCTGCCCCAAACTGGTTGGCGATCCGTCCCGAGCATGTCGATCTTCAGCCTTTCGCGCAGGCGGGTGGTGGTAATGGCGTGGTGGCTCGAATGGAAAAGCTGACCTATCTAGGCACGCACGTGAGTCTCGATATGCGCCTGGATGATGCACAACCCATGGCACTGCGTATTTCCGTCAGCCACCCCATGTTGAACAGCCTGGAACGCGGCCAATCCTATTGGTGCTCCTGGTCCCGGCAGCATGGCCACCTGATTTCAAACTAAGAAAAACACCTAATAAAAACTGGTTCGATCACCTGCCCACAACCTTTTGCATGGGGTACCGAGGATGAAAGACAAACAGCGCTTTATCGAGGACACAGTAGAAATTGCCCGGGAGCGATTCGAGGCGGGCACGCTCAGTCGTCGCAGTTTCAACCAGGCCCTTATGGTCGCGGCAGCGATGGCGGGGCTGGGTCCACTGCGAAGTGCATTCGCCGAGGGCGGATCTTTGGTGGTGTCAAACTGGGGTGGCGATGCGGTTCCTGCTTTCGAAAAGAGCTACCAGGATTTCGCTGCGGCCATCGGCCTCACGTTAAAGATCGATGGCAGTGGTCCCACTGAAGGCGCGGTCAAGACTCAGGTCAACAGCGGCGCCGTACGCTGGGATGTGTGCGACGGCGAAATGTATTCCTCATACCGGTTGGGTAAGGAGGGCGTGCTAGCCCCGATCGATTATTCAATTGTCGATAAGTCCCTCATTGGCTACGGCGACATTCATGAGTTTGGCCTGGCGAATTACACCTACAGCTACGTGATCGGCTACGACGCGAAGCGCTTCGGCAAGAACCCGCCGAAAAGCTGGGCGGATTTCTGGGACGTGAAAAAGTACCCTGGGAAACGCACGCTCTACAAATGGATGAGCGCCAACCTGGAGTGTGCACTGCTGGCTGATGGCGTCGCCCCTGACAGGCTGTATCCATTGGACGTTGATCGCGCACTGCGCAAGATCGAAGAGTTGATGCCGCATGTGGTCACTCACTGGTCAACCGGTGCCGAGTCGCAACAACTCCTGCGTGACGGTGAAGCCACGATGGGCCAGATGTGGCACACACGCGCAGAGTTGGTCAAACACGACACAGGCGGTGCGATTGACTGGACATTCGACAACGCAATCGTCGCGCCTTCAGTCTGGATGGTGCCGAAGAACAACCCGGCCGGCGCCGCCAACGCCATGAAGTTTATCGCCTATGCGTTGCGCCCCGAGGTCCAGGCGAAGCTGATGGAGGTTTACAACATGGGGCCAGTGGACTCCAAGGTGAACGCGCTGTTGTCACCTGAGCTTCAGCGGATCAACCCTACCGCGCCAGATAACTTGAGCAAGCAAGTCTCCATGAACAACCTGTGGTACGCCGATCACTATGGTGAGACTCTCGAACGTTACCTGGCGTTGATTGGTGGCTGATATGCGAATCAGTACCCAAGGCACGTTGCGGATTTATGCGCTGTTGATTCTGCCGTTACCGGTCATCATCCTCGTCGGTTACTTGTTGCCGACGTTGGGTGTATTGGGCTGGAGCCTTAGCCTGCCGCAACCCGGGCTCCAGAATTACGCAACCATCATCGACAGTGCGACGATTCATACGGTCATCTGGCGAACGCTGCGGATCTGTCTGCTGACGACGCTAATCAGTGTCGCCATCGCTTATCTGATCGCCTATCGCTGGCGATTCGCTTCGGGGCGTGGCCGGCAGTTCATTGAATTGTTCGTGCTGTTGCCATTCTGGCTGTCGATGTTGATTCGTGCGTTCGCCTGGCTGGTGTTGCTGCGTAACGATGGACTGATCAACCAGAGCCTGTTGACGCTGGGGATCGTGAATGAGCCGCTGGCGCTGGTTCGAAATGAAGTCGGCGCGCTGATCGGCATGGTTCATTTCATGGTGCCGTACGCCGTGCTGCCGTTGCTGTCATCCATGCGCCAGATCGATGACGGTTTGCTCAGGGCTGCTAGCAGTCTGGGGGCGGGCCGTTGGGCCACGCTTAAAGATGTGTTCCTGCCATTGACGTTGCCGGGTGTCGTGGCGGCATCGGCCACGGTGTTCGTGTTTAGCCTGGGCTGTTTCGTGACCCCGGCACTGTTGGGCGGCGGCAAGGCGGCCATGCTGGCGGAGAGTATCTATATCCAGATGTTCCAGTTGTCCAACTGGGGGCTGGGTGCAGCACTGAGCATTGTCCTGATGTTGATGGTCGCGGTTTGCACGCTGGTGTTCGGCAAACTGATTGGCTTTGGACGTTTTACCGGGAGAGCCACATGAGCACAGTGCCTACAGTGAGTCAGCTGGCTGCAGAAACACAGGCCACGGCTCGTTTCAAGCCGCGTATCGATATCGCGAAGCTGCTGTCCTTTGTCGGTCTGTTGCTGGCGGCAGTGTTTTTGCTGCTGCCGATCCTGGTGATCGTGCCGCTGTCTTTCGGTGACCAGCGCTACCTGGCATTTCCGGAGGGTGCGTGGTCATTGCGGCACTATCTCGAACTGCTCAACGGCGCATGGCTGAGTTCGATACTGCAAAGTCTTGGGCTGGCTGTTGCTGTCGGGGTGGCCAGTACCGGGCTCGCGTTCATGTTCGCCACGGGGATCTGGCTGGAGCCGCGTTACCGCATCGTGCTGACCGCAGTGGTGTTGCTGCCGATGATCGTGCCGCAGGTGGTTTCCGCCATGTCTATCTACTACCTGGGGGCGAAGGTCCAGCAACTCGACACCCTTGTGGGGGTAGGGTTTGGTCACCTGATGATGGCGCTACCGTACTCGTTGATCGCAATGCTGGTGGCTTACAGCCGACTTGATACCAGCCTCTACAAGGCCTCCCGCTCACTGGGTGCAGGGTTGTGGATGACCATCCGCCAAGTGCTGATGCCGAACGTGCGCGTTGGTATGGCGGGCAGCTTTTTCATGGCATTCATCATGTCCTGGGAAGAGGTTGTGATCACGCTATTCACCAGCGGACTCAACGTCATTACGTTACCCAAACGGATATGGGATGGCCTGCGCTACAACCTTGATCCGGCCATCGCTGCTGTATCCACACTGATGATCTTCATCACCCTGATCGTTTTGTTGGTGCGCCTGTACAGGCACGACAAAAACGCTGACTCACCGGGTCGTTAGCCGACCCGCAATCTCCCTGCATTTCACTTTTTACCCGTGCACCTTTTCCCTAAGGAGGGATACCCCATGATGACTGCATTTCCCCTGCGCACTTATCGTCAACGAATCGAGGCTGTAAAGCGTCGTATGAGCGAACGTGGTCTGGACGCTCTGGTGGTTAATTACCCGGACAATATCAACTACCTGACGGGTTTCGATAGCCTGGGCTTCCTCTGGTATCAGGCGCTGATCATCTCGCCCAAGCTGGCCAATCCGATCTTCCTGACCCGAACCAGCGAAGAGCCTTGCACCTATGAGTTGTCTTGCCTCGAAGAGGGAATTTTCTACGACATCGCCAAGCAGGACCCGCTGCGTATCGTTGCCGATTCACTCGAAGGTCTGGGATTAAGCCAGGGCCGTATCGGCCTGGAAATGCAGGCCTCGACCTTCAGCGCCTTGCAATACACCACGCTGCTGCGACACATGCCAAACGCGCATTTCGAGGACGCCTCGGTGGTCGTCGCCGAAGAGCGCCTGATCAAAACGGCGGAAGAAATCGAATACCAACGCAGTGCCGCGCGCATGGCGGATTACGGCATGCACGCAGCGTTTGAAGCGTTGCGTCCGGGCATGTCCGAAGTGGAAATTTCCGGCGTGGTTTCCAAAGCCCTGGGCGAGGCCGGAAGCGAGTATTCGGCGATCAGTCCAATGTGCGCGACCGGGCGTCGAAGCACCATGACCCATGCAATGCCGCATCGCATCACGATCAGCCCTGGTGACGTGGTGATTCTCGAACATGCGGGTGTGTGTAACCGCTACCACGCGATCCTCATGCGCACGGCGGTCATCGGTAAACCGACGGCGCGTGTGCGTGAAGTCTCGACCCTGCTGACGGAAGCGTTCAACGCCGCCATCGATGTCGCGAAGCCGGGAACGCCCGTCGGTGAGGCAAACCGTGTGTGCAACAGAATCCTTGATCGCATCGATCTGTCTCGTACCCGCGTGCACCGAATCGGCTACAGCCTTGGGCTGGCCTACCCTCCGACCTGGCTTGAAGCAATGATGGTGGACGAGGCCGACGATCACGTCTTCCAGCCGAACATGTCATTTTCAATCGAACCGAACCTTTCCCTTTATTCCGAAGGCTTTGGTCTCAAGCTGGGCGACACGGTGCTGTGTGAGGCGGATGGTTCGCGCAGCCTGTCGGAGATTCCACCTGAGCTGACGATCATCGACTGAGGAGCGCCTTATGTCTGCATTGATGGACGTTTTTTGGCATGACGATGTGCTGTGTCACGACACCGGCTACGGGGTGTTCGAGGCGCCGCCCAGCGACCTTTTGGAGACGCAAACCCAACACCCTGAAAGCAGCCCTCGACTGATCAATATGCGTGCAATTTTGCGTAACGGTCCGGTGGCCGAGCATTTGATTTGGCAAACCGGGCGGCATGCGACACGGGATGAGCTTTTGCGCTTCCACACCGATGATTACCTGCAAACAATCCAGGCGGCAGATCGTCAGGGGCGACGTTTCAGCAGCACAACCTTGGTCACTGCCGGTGGCCTGTCCGGGCTTCTTGCCGCCGCCGGGACCAGTGTCGCAGCGCTTGAGCAAACGCTTCGGGAGCGGCGTCCCGCCATGGCCTTGGTACGCCCGCCGGGGCACCATGCGGCACCTGACATGGCTGACGGTTACTGCTTTTTCAACAATGTCGCCGTGGCGGCGCGGGCAGCTCGAGCTGCTGGAATGGAGCGCGTCGCCATCGTCGATTGGGATGTGCATCACGGCAACGGAACGCAGGAGGGCTTCTATGAGGATCCAACGGTGCTCACTGTATCGATGCACATGGACCACGGTGCCTGGGGCCCCAGTCACCCTCAGACCGGTGGCGTTGATGAGCGGGGCAGAGGCGCAGGTATTGGCACCAACCTGAATATCCCGTTACCAATGGGGTCTGGGGACCTGACTTACGAGTTGGCGTTTGAGCGGTTTGTGGAGCCAGCGCTGGCAGCATTTGCGCCACAGCTATTGATCATCGCCAATGGCCTCGACGCCTCTCAGTTCGATCCGAATGGTCGGCAGCTGTTGACCATGAAAGGCTTCAACCGCTTGGCACAACGCGCGCGGCGGGTAGCCGATGAGCTCTGTGAAGGGAGGTTACTGATCGTTCAGGAGGGTGGCTATAACCCGGCATACAGCGCTTTCTGTTTGCATGCGGCTGCACAAGGTTTTATTGGACACGTATCGACCCTGGCGGATCCGTTGGCATACATGCCGCCGTTCGAAGCACGAAGCCAGGATGATGTTTCTGCACTGGGCAGAGCGCTGCGGGAGGTTGGCTGGGAACTTTAACCAACGAACAGCAAACGAGCGGAATAAGGGCTAATGCCAGTCAGTTAAGGATTTGAACGCCTCAATACCCTGTGGGAGCGGGCTTGCTCGCGAAGGCGGTGTGTCAGTAAACTTTAATGTCGACTGACACTCCCTCTTCGCGAGCAAGCCCGCTCCCACAGGGATTGCACTTGACTGACCGGTATCAGAATTAAAAGGCTCGCTTGTTTGCTTAACCTCGAAACCGCTAAGCATTGGGCAGCGCCAGAATCGCCCGCGCAGCAATGTCCGTGCCGCGAGTAGCCTGCATGCGCTCGCTGAACGCTTTGAGGCGCTGTTTCATCGGCTGATCGGCCAGCAACTGTTCTAGGGCTGCGGGTAGCGTGGCCAGTGGGTTGGCGAAGCGCGGCAAGTAGCGGCCGACGCCGACTTCCTCGGCGCGTGCGGCGTTGTCGTGACCGTCCCAGCAGTAAGGAATGATCAGCGACGGCAAGCCGAAGTACAGCGCTTCGCAGAAACTGTTATTGCCACCGTGATGGATGAACAACTGACATTCCTTGAGCACTGCCGGCTGCGGAAACCAGCTGTCCAGATACACGTTGTCCGGGACGGTGGTGTACATGTCGCGGTAGGCGCCGACGTTGATGAGGAAACGATAAGGCAAGGTTTCGATGGTGCCGATCAGGCGCTTCATCATGTCGGTGTCGGCGGCTCCGAGGCTGCCGAAACTGATGTAAATCAGTGGCGCTTCGTTGTGTCGCGGGAAGTCAGGAACGATGTAAGGCGCCTCGCGTCGTACGCAACCGTCGAGGTACACATAGCGCTGCGGGTCCAGCGGCGGCTGCCGTTCGTAACGAACCGGGGTGGGTGACAGCAGCAGGTTGAGCCACGGTGAGTCGACGAGGAATTGGCCGGGCGGGCAGGGCGCCGTGCCGTTGCTCGCGAGAAACTGCGAAAAGCGCTCATGGGCCGGTGCGACGGCCTTCTGGTAGTGCTCGGTAAAACGCTCGCGGCCTTCCACGTCGCCAGCCAGGCAGCCCGACAAGTACGGTGGTACGGCGGCATCCGGCAGTTCGGTTTCAGCGCAGGAAACCATCCGCACCCAAGGGCATCCGGCGTTGACGATGGCAGGGAACATGACGACGTTGTCGAGGACGATGACGTCCGGTTTCAGACGACCGAGTAACTGCTGCAGCGGCTTTTCTGCTTCGATCGCGGTGTCGATGATGGCTTCCCAGGCCGGCGCAACATAGCTGTCGATCTGTGCCAGTGGAGTCTGGTCGAAGTAGGGAATGTTGCGCTCGATAAAGCGTTCCCAGTAATGCTGGTGTTCCGCTGCCGACAATGGACTGGCTTGCGGAATCGGGTACTCGTCGAAGCCGTATTCGGCGAAAAGCCCCTGAAAATGTTCGTGGCAGATGAAGACCGGTTTTGCTCCCAGCTCACGCAGCGATTGGGCGATACCAATGCAGTTCAAGGCCGCGCCGAAACTGGCTTCCGGAAACAAGGCGATAAGTTTTTGTGTGTGCATGGTGAGGGAAGTCCATGGCGGGTAAAGCCCGCCGCTCCTGAAGATGACTTGATGCTGTCTTATTTTATAAAAAAAATCATCATGTTTTTTTGAGGAGGCTCAGCGGCGCCCGAACAGTTGGCCCTGAGGGATGCCGCGGTTGGCGGTTTGCGGGCGCTGAGCGGCGCTCAGGCGCAGGTGCAGTCGCAGCAGGTCGGCGGCGATCTCCAGCTGTCCGCGCTCGATGTGCGCGATGATTTGCAGGTGTTCGCGCAGTGCTTCTTGCAGGCGGTGCACGCTGACTGTCGGCAACAGGTTCGGCAGGCGCCGAAGGCTCTGATGCTGGAGCAGGGCATCGCCGATAAAGCGGTTGCCGCAGCTCTGGCCCAGCAGTTCGTGAAAGCTGATGTCCAGCTCGCGAAATTGTTGGATATCGAAATTTTCTACGGGGCTTGAGAGCAGCGTTTGCATGGCGCTACGCAGCAGCGCCAGGCGTTGCGGGTCGGCGTTGAAGTGGGGGCTGAGCAGGGCTTCCGGCTCCAGGATGAGGCGGAATTTGAGGCTTTCTTCAAGGGCGGCGAGGCTGTTCAGTGACGGGCGAAACAGCCAGGACTGGCCGGGGCCGCGCTCGATGGCCTGGCTTTCACTCAGTTGCAGCAGGGCTTTCTGTGCCGCTGGCCGGCCGATGTCGTAACGGCGCATCAGTTCGCTGATGCTGATGCTGTCCCCGAGGCGTCCGGCCATGCGGTCGCGCAATACCGAGGTTGCCAGTTCTTCTTCCTCGGCTTGTGGCAATGCGGCGTTGAACGCCTGGCCTGTCGGCGGTGCGAGCAGTCGATAACCCTTGCCGGCTTCGTGGCTCAGCAGGTTTTCTTCCAGTAGCACTTTCAGTGCGCCACGAATCAGTGTGCGTGACACCTGGAAGGTGCGCGCCAGCGCCTGCTCGGCGACCGGATCGCCGGCCACCAGCCCGGTTTCCTGGGTGTGCTCGAGAATCCGGCGGGCGAGTTCCAGGTGATTGGTGCGAGGTTTTTTCTCGGGTGTTGTGCTCAAGCGTCTTATCTCTTTTGGTCGCATCGACTCAGGTGCTCATCTTATGTCATGCATCGCAGAACCGTCAGGCGCAAAAAAATCGTTGACATCTAATCGTGCTGGTCCTAATTTCTAAAAAAAAACACAAGCAATCGTTTCACTTTTTGCCGTACTGCCTTCGAACACAAAAATAAACAATCGTCGGGTGAGTATTATGAGAAAGCTGAAAGGCCTTATGTGTCTGGGATTGAGCGTTTCCCTGGCGATCGCTTCACAGGCCGCAAGTGCAAAAGACATGGTGATTTCCATCTGGGACGGCTACATGGCGCCGGATGCGCTGGACAAGTTCAAGGCGGCCAGCGGCGTTGACGTCGACAAGGCTTTGCACGCGACCAACGAAGAAATCATGGGCAAGCTGATGGCGTCTGGCGGTCAAGGCTATGACGTAGTCTTTGTGTCCTCTCCCTTCGCCGAAGTCCTGCACAAGCAGGGTCTGCTGGCAGACATCGATCCCGTCAAAGTCCCCAATCTTAAAAACCTCTATCCCGAAGCCAACAAGCTGGAATATGACCCGGGCAACCATTTCTCGGTGCCGTACACGTGGGGCACGACCGGGATTTGCTATCGCTCCGACAAGGTAGCGCCGGCGCCGCAAAGCTGGAACGAACTCCTCAATCCCAGCGATGCGCTCAAAGGCAAGGTGACGATGCTCGCCACCGACCGCTGGATGCTCGGTGCCGGTTTTCTCGCCAAGGGTTGGTCGGTCAACGACAACGATCCAAGCCAAATCGCCGCTGTACGCGACCAACTGATCGCCACCAAGAAACGCATCCTCGCCTTCGATGACACCACCTTTTACTCCAAGCTCGCTTCCGGCGAATCGCTGATGGCGCACGCCTGGGATGGCTGGTGCAACTACGGCACCCAAGCCAATGCGGCCATCAAGTTTGTCGTGCCCAAGGAAGGCTCCGACCTTTGGGTGGACACCATGGTGGTGCTGAAAAGTTCGAAGCATCAGGAAGAGGCGTTCAAGTTCGTCAACTTCATGCTCGCCAAGGAAAACCACGTCTGGGTGGCTGAAAACATCCTCTACAAAATCCCCAACCAGGCCGCAATGGCTGGCTTGTCCGCCGACCTGCTCAAGCAATACCCGAACTTGACGATCGCCCCGAGCGAGCTGTTGAAGATGGAACAGTTGCGCGATTTGGGTGGCACCACGCAAAAGGCCTACACCCGGGCTGTCACCGAAATCATGGCGGCACAGAACTAAGCCTCACAAAACGTAAGCCGCACCGAACCGAGGCATGCCCCGCATGTCTCGCCACGCTCGCAAGCCGCCTCTGTTCTGGGGCGGGAGGATATGGGTAATGAGTGCTTTGCATGCTGACAGGCGTCTGTCGGCCTGGCTTCTTGCGCCCGGCTTTGGCTGGCTGCTGACTTTTTTGGTGGTGCCGTGCCTGCTGGTGTTGGTGTACAGCTTCGTCGAACGCGGTGCTTATGGCGGTATCGACTGGCTGTTTACCTGGGAAAACTACCAGCGCGCGTTCGATCCGCTGTACCTCGGCATCTTGCTCAAATCGGCAAAAATCGCCGGTCTGGCGACCGTGTTTGCGGTGCTGATCGGCTACCCGGCAGCGTATGCGATTGCCCGTGCGCCGCGGCGGCGCCAAGCGGTGTTTCTGTTTTTGGTGATGCTGCCGTTCTGGAGCAACTACCTGATCCGCACCTACGCCTGGATCGTCTTGCTCAACCGCGAAGGCTTGATCAACCGGATGCTGCAAATGTTCGGCTACAGCGGCGAACCCATCAGTTTGCTGTACACCGAGTCGTCGGTGGTGCTGGGCTTGGTCTACAACTACATCCCGTTTGTGATCCTGGCGATTTTTTCCTCGCTGTCGCGGATTAACAACGAGCTCTGGGACGCGTCGAAAGACCTCGGTGCCTCGGGCTGGATGACCTTTCGACGGATCATTCTGCCGCTGAGCGTTCCCGGTGTTGCGGCCGGCGCGGTGTTTGTCTTCGTCCTGAGTATCGGCAATTTCATTACTGCCGACCTGTTGGGCGGCAAGCAGGTGCAGATGGTCGGCAACCTGATCTACTCGCAATTTCTGACGGCGCGGGACTGGCCGTTCGGCGCAGCGCTGAGCTTCTTTCTGATCGCGATCATGCTGATCCTGTTGTTCGTTCAGGCACTGGTTGCCCGTCGTGCAGAAGGGGGCCGCGCATGAGTCAGTCACGTTCGGTTGGCGGCACCGTGCTCAGCTCGCACCTGGGATTGGTCTATGCCTTCCTTTATGTGCCCATTCTGGTGTTGATCCTGCTCTCGTTCAACAAGTCCGGATTGCCTACGGCCTGGGGCGGCGTATCACTAAAGTGGTACGTGGCGCTGGCGCATAACTCGGCGATTTTGTCGGCGGCCCTCAACACCTTGATCGTGGCGTTGTCGGCGACATTCATTGCCTGTGTGCTTGGGACTTTCCTGGCATTGGGCATCGAGCTGCGCCGCAAGGACAACGACAAGGGGCAGGTGGTCGACACCTTGTTGATGGCACCGATGATCATTCCCGACATCGTACTGGCGATTGCGCTGCTGAGCTTTTTCAACCTGCTCAAGGTCGGGCTGGGGCTGCACTCGATCATCATCAGCCACGCCGTGTTCAACATCGCTTTTGTCTGCGCGGTGGTGCGCACACGGCTCAAGCACTTCGACTATTCGATTCTCGAAGCCTCGATCGATCTTGGCGCGAGCTGGTTCACTACGTTTCGCCGGGTGCTGTTGCCAGCGATTTTCCCCGGGGTGCTGGCAGGTGGATTGCTCTCGTTCACGTTGTCGGTGGACGAATTCATCATCGCCTTTTTCAACTCCGGTTCCGGCCAGGCCTCCACCACGTTGCCGATGCAGATCTACGCCATGATCCGTTTTGGCGTCACCCCGGAAATCAACGCTCTGGCGACGCTGGTGATGCTGGTCAGCATCACCGCGTTGCTGGCTTCGCAGCGTCTCAACAAGGCTCCTCGCACCCATGAATAATTCTTCTGCGGTACTGATCCTGGACAAGGTCAGCAAGTCTTATGGCAACGGTTTGGCGGTCGACGAGGTCTCGCTGAACATCCGCGAGAACGAGTTCTTTGCACTGCTGGGTCCGTCCGGCTGTGGCAAGACCACGCTGCTGCGCATGCTCGCCGGATTCGAAACGCCCAGCGCCGGCTGCATTTATCTGGACGGCAAGGACATCTCGCCGCTGCCGGCCAACAAGCGTCCGCTGAACCTGATGTTCCAGTCCTACGCGCTGTTTCCCAACATGACCGTGCGCAAGAACATCGCGTACGGGCTGGAAATGGAGCGTCTGCCCGAGTCGGAAATCCGCCGCCGGGTCGATGAAGTGCTGAGCACCGCGCAGCTCGGTGAGCTGGCGGAGCGCAAGCCGGATCAGCTTTCCGGTGGCCAACGCCAGCGAGTCGCACTGGCACGTGCACTGGTCAAGCGCCCCCGGGTGTTGCTGCTTGATGAGCCGTTGGGTGCACTCGACAAAAAGCTCCGGGAAAAAATGCAGTTGGAGCTCAAGCGCCTGCAACTCGAGAGCGGCATCACTTTCATCATCGTTACCCACGATCAGGAAGAGGCGTTGGTGATGTCGGATCGCATGGCGGTGCTCGACGGCGGCAAGGTCTGCCAGTGCGGCAGCCCGACCGAACTCTACGAAAACCCCAACAGCCGTTTTGTCGCCAACTTTATCGGCGTCAGCAATCTATTCGAGGGCGTGCGTTCGGGTGAGCGCTCGGTGCGCGTCAACGGCCAGGAGCTGGTAGTTGATACCGACGCGCCGCTGGTCCCAGGTCAAAAGGTCGCCGTTGTTGTACGACCGGAACGCTTGCAAGTGCTGACGGAGCGGGGCGGCGATTGCGCCAACCAGGTGACCGGGCAAATCGTCGAAATCGCCTATCACGGCCTCGACACCAACGTGCATGTGCAGACGCCACTCAGCGACAAGGCGTTGATCGTCCGGGTGCCGTCCTCGCAGTTCGAATTCGCTCATTTTGCTATCGGTATGACCATCCGGCTGGGCTGGCAGCCTCGCCACGCCCGCGTATTGACCCGCTGAACAATAAAAAGACCAGGCAGGAGTACCTCTCGATGAAACAGAAAGTGATCGCCTTCTTTCCGGAAGCCGCTTATGGCCCGGCACTGAACTCAGTCGGTATTGCCCAGGCCTGCGAAGCCCTCGGCCACAAAGCCGTGTTCCTCACCGATCCCGGCATGAGCGGCGTGTATGCCGGGTATGGATTCGAAGAGCACATGGTCAACATGTCGGCGCCGATGCCGGCCGAAGAAATGGCCCGCTATTGGGTCGATTTCATCAACGGACACATCCCTAACTTTCGCAAGTCGCCGCTGGATCAGATCGATAACTACGTGAAGGAATGCTGGGCCGCCATCGTCGAAACCGCCAAATGGGCGCAGAAGGATTTGCCTGCGGTGCTGGACAAGGTCAAGCCCGACCTGATCTGCGTCGACAACGTGATCCTGTTCCCGGCGATCAAGCAATACGGCAAGCCGTGGGTGCGAATCATTTCCTGCTCGGAGAACGAGATCGAAGACCCGGATATCCCGCCGCACCTGTCGGGCATGAGCATCGACGACAAGGTCGGGCATGCGCAGTTTCGGCAGCGTTTTGAAGAAGCCGTCGGGCCGATCCACGAGGACTTCAACCAGTTCCTGCAAGCCCATGGCGAGCAACCATACCCGCTCGGTACGTTCTTTGAAGCCTCGCCTTACATGAACCTGTTGCTGTACCCGGACGCGGTCAAGTTCGAGCGCCGCCATCCGTTGCCGGCCGAGCGTTTCCACTACCTGCAAGGTTGCGTGCGCCACGACACGTCGTACGAAATTCCAGAGTTTGGGGCCAACAACGACAAGCCGCTGCTCTATGCCAGCTTCGGCAGCCTAGGTTCCGGAGATGTCGAATTGCTCAAGCGCTTGATCACGGCGGTGGGCAAGTTGCCTTACCGAGCGCTGGTCAATGTCGGAGAGCACCTCGATGAATACCCGGACCTGCCGGACAACGTGCTGATCTCCAACTGGTTCCCGCAGCCTTCGGTGATTGCTCAGGTCGACGCAGTGATCCACCACGGCGGCAACAACAGCTTCACCGAGTGCCTGTTCTTCGGCAAACCGGCGATTGTCATGTCGTACGTCTGGGACGGTCACGATAACGCCATGCGCGCCGAAGAAAGCGGTCACGGTTTCAAGCTCGATCGTTACGACTGGAGCGAAACACAGCTGGCGGAAAAACTCGCTGCATGCCTCAACGACGAGGCGATGCACCAACGTTTGCAGCAGACCCGCGCATACATGCAATCACGCAAAGGGCCAGCGGATGCGGCCGATATTCTCGACAAGGTGCTCAACAATGCCTGATCAATCCACCACGGCGGGTATTACGCCGTACCTCGAAGCCGTCAGCAGTCGCACCGATCTGGTGGACTGGGGCGTGCAGAGCGACGCCGTCGAAGGCGTCTCGCATTCCAGCGGGCGACTGCTGTTCAAAGGCCCGAACAACAGCCCGGAAACCGGACTGTGGGTCTGTACTCCCGGTCGCTGGCGGCTGTCGATTCCCCGCGACGAGCTGTGCCACTTCATTGCAGGTGCCGCTACTTACCGCAATGACGACGGTGAAGTGATCGACGTTCGTCCCAACACCCTGGTGCTGTTCCCGGCCGGCTGGACCGGCGAATGCCACGTCCGGGAAACCCTGCGCAACGTTTACATGCTGGCCTAAGCCTGAAATGCCCTGTAGGAGCGAGCTTGCTCGCGATGGACGTCAACGATATCGCGCACTGTCTGGATGACCGCGTCGCCCTGACGTTTCTCGCGAGCAAGCTCGCTCCTACAGAACCTCAATTTATTTGGAGAACAACACATGACTACCCCGTTTCTGTACGACCCGCTGAGCATCACTGACGTCAAGGATTGGGGTGTGATCCCGACCATGCTTGAAGGTGAGTCCCATGTCTCTGGCGTGGTGCTGCACAAAGGCCCCGAAGGCCAGTCCGAATGCGGTGTGTGGATCTGCACGCCGGGCAAATGGTTTTGCCACGTCACCAGCGATGAGTTCTGCCACTTCCTCGAAGGCCGCTGCACCTACGTCCATGAGTCCGGTGAAGTGATCGAGATCAAACCCGACACGGCGGCTTTCTTCCGCAAGGATTGGAAAGGTGTGTGCACCGTCCACGAGACGGTGAAAAAGGTCTACATGATCCGGTGAATGCCATGACTGAGACACATGCATCAACGCCGACCCGTGAGGACCAGCGCGCAGCCTTTCTGGTGCGTGCCGGCTTCGCCGAGGCGCAACTGATCGCGTTGCCGGCGGATGCCTCGACCCGACGTTATTTTCGCCTGAGCGGTGAAGGTCTGCTTTTAATGGATTCGCCAACCCACAGTGAGCCGATTGGCCCGTTTGTCCAGGTTGCCCGTCACTTGCAGGGGCTGGGCCTGTCTGCGCCGGCCTTGCTGCAGGTCGATGAGGACGCGGGTCTGGCGCTGATCGAAGATTTCGGTCACGACACCTACACCCGGCTGCTGGCGGCCGGGCATCCGCAAGCCGCGCTGTATCGCTTGGCGGTCGACGCGCTGGTGGCGTTGCATCGAGCACCGTCCGGCGCAGAGCTGCCGCCTTACGACGCCCGACAACTGAGTAACGAGTGCGCGCTGTTTATCGATTGGTACGTCCCGCTGCTGATTGGCAAAGATGCGGCGCTGGCCCTGCGCGAGTCGTACCTGGCGCTATTCGCCGAGGCCTGCAGCGATGTCGCACAGCGCCGGGAAGCACTGGTATTACGCGACTTTCACGTCGACAACCTGATGCTGCTTGAAGGCCGCGAAGGCGTTGCGGCCTGCGGTCTGCTGGACTTTCAGGACGCGTTGGTCGGTGCGGCGGCGTATGACTTGATGTCGTTGCTCGAAGATGCTCGCCGCGACGTGCCCGAAGCACTGCGTGTGGCCCTGCTCACGCATTACCTGATGCAGCGTCCGGAGCTCAATGCGCCGCGTTTTCTCGAGGATTACCGGCGGCTGGCCGCCCAGCGTCACGCCAAGGTGCTGGGCATTTTTGTGCGCCTGGCCGGACGTGACGGCAAGCACGGTTACCTGGCTCATCTACCGCGTACCCTGGGTTTGTTTGTTCGAGCGCTGGACGCCGAGGCCTTTGCGCCATTGCGCGAGTGGCTCAACCGGCATGTGCCGGGCTGGTGCGATGAATTGCCGTCCGCGACCTTGGCGGCGTTGCGCGAAACCCCTTATCGATTGGTTCAAGGATCGTCCCATGACCACGTTCAACACTGACACCGCATTGCGTTTCATCAACTCCGAGTACCTGCCACTGGCCAATGACCGCGTACGCGAGGTGCTTGACCCGGCCACCCTGCAACGTGTCGGACAGGTTGGCCTGTGCGACGCAACGGACGTGCAAGCCGCCGTCGATGCTGCCACGGCAGCGCAAAAACAGTGGCGGCTGATCGATGCGAAAAGCCGCGCTGCGCGCTTGCATCAGTTGGCCAGTGCCATCGAGCAAGACGTCGCCTGCAACCGTGAAGTCGCGCGGTTGATGACCCTGGAAATGGGCAAGCCGTTTCCCGAAGCCATGGGTGAATTGGCTAACTGCGCGCCGATCTTTCGCTACTACGCGGAAATGGCCCGAGACGATGCGGGCAAGGTCGCTGGCACCACCCAGATCGGTTCCTTCCAGCATGTGCGTTATGAGCCGTATGGCGTCAGCGTGCACATCATGCCGTTCAATTTTCCGATCCTGTTGATGTGCTGGACGGTCGCCGCATCGCTGGCGGCGGGTAACGCCTGCATCGTCAAACCGGCGGAAGCCACGACCCTTTGCACGCTCAAGTTCATGGAGCATTTCACTTCGCTGTTGCCGGGCCTGGTGTCTTGCGTGCCGGGCGATGCGGTGACTGCACAGTTGTTGGTGAAGTCGACCGGGACTCACGCGGTTGCTTTTACCGGCAGCGTCGCGGCGGGCAAAGCAGTGGCAATAGCGTGTGCAGAACAGATGAAACCCTGCGTGATCGAGGCCGGTGGCAGCGATCCGCTGATTATCTCCAAATACGCGCCGCTGGACGTTGCGGCTGCGGGTGCGGTGACCGCCGCGTTCCACCTGAGTGGGCAAATCTGTACGTCTGCGGAACGTTTCTACGTGGTCGATGAGATCCACGACGAGTTTGTCGAGAAGTTCGCTGAGCGCACCCGCGCCTTGCGCATCGGCCATGGCCTGGAGCGCTCGGAAATCGGCCCGATGGTCAGCGAGGCCGCACGCACTAAAGTCATGCGTCTGGTCGACGACGCCTTGGCCAAGGGCGCGACGCTGGTTTGCGGTGGACGGGTTCCACCGCAGCACACTGTGGGCTGGTTCTATGAACCGACCATCCTCACCGGGGTCACCGGCGACATGGCGATTCTCCAGGAAGAGTGTTTCGGCCCCGTAGCGGCGATCTGTCGGGTCAACGATTTCGACGAAGCGGTGCGTCTGGCCAATAATTCGCCGTTCGGTCTCGGCGCGTCGCTGTTCACAACCGACCTTGCCGAAGCCATGGAGGCCGCCGAGCGTCTGGAGGCCGGGATGGTCTGGGTTAACAACCCGCTGATCGACAACGATGCACTGCCGTTTGGTGGCTGGAAGATGTCCGGCCTCGGTCGCGAACTCGGGCGTCAGGGTCTTGAAGCGTTCCGTCGCTCGAAAATGGTCATCATCGATCATCAACCGAAGATTCAGGACTGGTGGTATCCGTATGCCGACGACGTGTTCTATCGCGATCCGGTTTAACGCAGCGCAACACAGGAGGATCGCAATGAGCGACAACGTTTCCTGGCCAACCCTGGCGGTGATTCTCGCCGCCGGGCAGGGCACTCGCATGCGTTCGCAGCTGCCGAAAGTCATGCACCCGGTGGGCAATCGTCCTCTGCTCGGCCACGTGCTGGCCGCCGTCGAGGCGGCGGGCATCGAGCAAGTGGCGGTGGTGCTTGGGGCTGGTAGTCGGCCGGTAGCTGATTATTTGCAGCAGGCGGCACCGACTGCGCGGGTTTTTACCCAGCATGAGCAACTGGGTACGGCGCATGCCTTGCTCGCGGCAAGAGCCGCGTTGCAGGCCCATGAACAGGGCTGTGTGCTGGTGCTGTTTGGCGATTCGCCGTTGATCAGCCCGCAGACCCTGTTGCAGTTACGTCAGACATTGATCGACGGTGCAGTGGTTGCGGTCGCGGGGTTTCACACCGCGCGACCAGGTCCTTATGGGCGATTGCTGGTGGAAGAGGGCCGTTTGCTGGCGATCCGCGAAGCCAAGGACGCCAGCCCGCAAGAGCTGGAGGTCGATTTCTGCAATGGTGGGGTCATGGGCTTGCGTGCCGACACCTGCCTTTGGCTGCTGGAACGCATCGGCAACCACAACGCGCAGGGCGAGTACTACCTCACCGAAGCGGTGGCCGTGGCCAACAGCGCCGGTCTGCAAGTAACCGCTGTGGAGGTGGATGAGGACGACGTACTCGGGGTCAATGATCGCGAGCAATTGCATGCCGCCGAACAGCATTTCCAGCAGCGTCGGCGCCATGCGGTGATGCAGTCGGGCGTCAGCCTGGTGGCGGCGGACACCGTGTTTTTCAGCGCTGATACGCGTCTGGCCACGGATGTACGCATCGAGCCTTGCGTGGTGTTTGGGCCGGGGGTGAGCGTGGGCAGCGGGGTGCGGATCGACGCGTTCAGTCGCCTGGAAAATATTCGGCTGGAGCAGCCTGTGAATGAAGGAGTTTCCCATGCGTGATTATCAACGGCTGTACATCGGCGGCGAATGGGTCGCGCCGGTACAGCGTGGGGTTTTCGAGACGTTTGATCCGAGCGATGAATCGGTTCTGGCACAGGTCGCCGCCGCCGCGGCGGAAGATATTGACCTGGCCGTCGCGGCCGCGCGCAAGGCGTTCGACGAAGGTGACTGGCCGCGCTGGACAGGCGTGCAACGGGCGCAAGTGTTGCGGCGAATCGCTGACGGCATTCGCGTACGTCAGGACGAACTGGCCGCCATCGAGGTGCGCGACAACGGCAAGCCGCTACCGGAAGCGCTGTGGGACATCGCCGATACGGCCGGTTGTTTCGACTTCTATGCAGGGCTCGCCGAAGGCTCGGATCAACACAGCGAGCAGTCGATCAGCTTGCCGGATGAGCGCTTCAGCTCCTCGGTCATCAAGGAGCCAGTCGGCGTGGTCGCGGCGATCATTCCGTGGAATTTTCCGATGTTGATGGCCTCGTGGAAAGTCGCTCCGGCGCTGGCGGCAGGCTGTACCGTGGTGCTCAAGCCTTCGGAATTGACGCCGCTGACAGCCCTTGAACTGGCGGGCATTGCCGATCAGGCAGGCTTGCCAGCCGGGGTGCTGAACGTTGTCAGCGGTTTGGGGCGTGAGGCCGGCGCATCGTTGGCTGAACACCCCGATGTGGACAAGATCGCCTTCACCGGCAGCGTGCCGACCGGGCGCAAGATCATGCAAGCGGCAGCCGCCGAGATCAAAAACATCAGCCTGGAGCTGGGCGGTAAATCGCCCTTCGTGATCTTCGCCGACAGTGACCTCGACGCGGCGGTGGAATGGATTTTGTTCGGAATTTTCTGGAACCAGGGTCAGGTCTGTTCGGCCACTTCGCGAGTGCTGGTGGAACGTTCGTTGTACCCGGCGCTGCTAAAGCGTTTGATCACCGCCACCGAGCAGATTCAGATTGGCCAAGGCTTTGAGGAGGGTGTGAAACTCGGGCCACTGGTCAGCCAGGGTCAATTGGACAAGGTCATCGCGGCCATTGCGTCCGGTCAGCAAGAGGGCGCGCGACTGGTTTCGGGCGGAACTCGTCCGGCCCATCTGCAGAAGGGCTATTACCTGACTCCGGCGATATTCGCTGACGTACCCGAACACAGTTCGGTGTGGCGAGATGAAATCTTCGGCCCTGTGGTGTGCCTGCGCGCATTCGACACGGAAGCCGAAGCAATACGCCTGGCCAATGACTCGCCGTTCGGTCTGGCGGCAGCGGTCATGTCCCGCGACATCCCGCGTTGTGAACGGGTCGCTCGACGCTTTCGCGCCGGGATCGTCTGGGTCAACTGCTCACAACCGACCTTCGTTGAAGCCCCTTGGGGCGGTTACAAGCAGAGTGGCATCGGGCGTGAGCTGGGCGAGTGGGGCTACAACAACTACCTGGAGACCAAGCAAATCACCCGATACAATGGCGGGGCCTGGGGCTGGTATTTGAACTGAGGCGCTCATGGTCCCTAACCCCTGTCTGATCGGCGCGAACGCAGAGCTCACGGCCGTCTATTTCAGGTACCATCCCCACGGCTGGTCGCTGACGTATTCGGTCACCTGCTTGACCTCCAGGTAATTGTGCAGGCCCCACTGGCCCAATTCACGGCCAATCCCGCTGTGCTTCATGCCGCCCCACGGTGCTTCGACGAAGGTCGGTTGTGAGCAGTTGACCCAGATAATTCCGGCGCGCAGCTGGTTGGCGACGCGAGTGGTGCGCTGCAAGTCAGCGCTCATCACGGCGGCGGCAAGGCCGAAACGGCTGGCGTTGGCCATTTGCACGGCTTGCTCTTCGGTCTTGAAACGCTTGATGCACAGCACCGGGCCGAATACTTCTTCGCGCCAGAGGATGCTGCTGTGTCCTGGCTCGTCGAAGATCGCCGGTTCGATGAAGTAACCCTGTGCCAAATGCGCCGGCCGCCGACCTCCGGTGAGTAAACGGGCGCCACAGGCGAGGCCTTGGTCGATGAAGCTGAGCACCTTGTCGTACTGGCTTTGACTGACCAGCGGCCCCAGCAGAACACCGGGCTCCATGCCCGGGCCGATGGTGATTTTGCGGGTTTCCTCGACCAGCCGTTCGATCAACCGCGAGGCAATGTTTTCCTGCACCAGCAAGCGCGAGGTGGCGCTGCACACCTGGCCCTGGTTCCAGAAAATCCCGAACAGAATCCATTCCACCGCGGCCTCGACATCGGCATCGTCGAACACAATAAACGCTGACTTTCCGCCCAGTTCCAGGCTGATGTTCTTGATGTCGCGTGCCGCCGCCGACATGATTTTCGCCCCGGTGGGCACGCTGCCGGTGAAGGCCAGTTTGTCCACGCCCGGATGTTCTGTGAGCGGGCTGCCGGCGTCGGCACCGAGGCCGGTTACTACGTTCAATACCCCGGCCGGCAGACCGATGCGGTCGGCGGCTGCGGCCAGTTCCAGCGCTGTCAGTGGCGTTAACTCGGACGGTTTCAATACCACTGTGGCCCCGGCGGCCAACGCGGGTGCGACCTTCCAGGCGGCCATCAGCAGCGGGTAGTTCCAGGGGATGATCTGCCCGGCCACGCCAATCGGTTCGTGGCGGATGCGGCAGCGAAAGCGCTCGTCCGGCAACGCCAGTGGTTGGTCCTGACGCTGATCAAGTTCACGGGCCAATCCGGCGTAGTAACGAAAGCAGCCTATCGCATCGCCAACGTCCCACTGTGCTTCGGGCAACGGCTTGCCGTTGTCGCGCACTTCGAGTTCGGCCAGCGCCTGTTGACCACTCTCCAGTTCATCGGCCAACGCTTCCAGCCACTGCGCGCGCTCGGCACCAGTGGTTTGGCTCCAGCCGTTGTCGAACGCCCGTCGGGCAGCGCGTACTGCATGATCGACGTCTTCTTCGGTACCGGCCGCCACTCGGTGGAAGGCTTGTTCGGTGGCCGGGTCGATAACGTCCAGATAGCCGCCCAGGTCCGGGCTGACCCACTCGCCGTTGATATAAAGCTGATCACGCATGGTGAGACTCCTGGACGCCGGTGCGGCGGTTTTGCAGATGGCGAGAAGTGAACAGCAGTGCCAGCGATGCGCAGATGATCACCGTCGAAACCGCGTTGATTTCCGGCGTCACGCCACGGCGGATGGATGAAAAGATGTAGATCGGCAAGGTCGTTTCGGAACCGGCAACGAAGAACGCGATGATGAAATCGTCGAAGCTGAAGGTGAATGCCAACAGAAACCCGGCCATGATCGCCGGACTGATCTGCGGCAGGGTGACCCGCCAGAAGGTCTGCATCGGCGGCGCGTAGAGGTCGGCCGACGCTTCCAGCAGGGCCTTGTCCAGCGAGTCGACACGGCTGCGCACAATCACCATGACCAACGCCATGGTGAACAGCGAGTGTGCGGCGATTACCGTCAAGAAGCCCATGTTCAAGCGCGGAACGCTCGGCATCCAGCTCGCCAGCAGCGGGTTAATCAGGTCGAACAGGCTGATGAACGCAATCAGCGTCGAGATGCCGATGACGATGCCAGGCACGATGATCGCGCAATAGGTCAGCGCATCGAACAGCAGGCGCACCTTGGGGCTGGAGCGCTGCAAGCCGAACACTGCGAGCGTGCCGAACAGCGTTGCGATCACCGCCGAAGTGAAGGCGATGAACGCGCTATGGCCGAGCGCTTCCATGATGAACGGGTTGCCAAAGGCGCGACCAAACCACTGTACCGAGCAGCATTCGAACGCCAGGCCACTGCGCCCGGCGTTGAAGCTGAACAGCACGATCAACGCGATTGGCGCGTAGAGAAACAGGTACAGCGAAGTCGAATAGCTGCGCAGCCACATGTCACAAGCCTCCGTCGGCAGGGCGGCCGCCGTAGCGCGCCACCAGCTTCAAATACACGCCGATGATCAGCAGCATCATTGCTACCAGGGTCATAGCCAGCGCACTGCCGAAAGGCCAGTTGCGCGATTGCAGGAACAGGTCGACCAGCGCGTTGCCAACGAAGAACACTTTGCCGCCACCGAGAATGGCGGGGATCAGGAACTCGCCCATCAGCAGGATGAACACCAGCATTACCCCGGTGATGATCCCGGGTGCGGAGAGCGGCAGGGTGATCCGACGGAAACATTCGAAGGCGCTGGCCCCGAGGTCCGCAGAGGCCTCAAGCAGGCGTTTGTCGAGTTTTTCCAGACTCACGTAGATCGGGAAAACCATCAGCGGCAGGTAGCCGTAAACGATGCCGATCAGCACCGCCCAAGGCGTGTTGATCAGCCGCACGTCTTCAAGACCAAGGCTTGCCAGCAACGCCGGAATGCCCTTGCCGCTGAGAATGAAGATCCAGGCGTAGGTACGAATCAGGAAACTGGTCCAGAACGGCACAATCACCAGTGTCAGCAACAGCGAGCGGTTCTTGCTGACCTTGACCGCCAGAAAATACGCCAGCGGGTAAGCCGCCACCAGGCACACCAACGTGCCCAGCGGCGCCAACATCAGGGTGTTGCTGAACGCCGCCCCCCGAGAGCCGAGATTCAGGTAGTTGGCCAGCGTGAAGCCACCGGCGTAACCGCCCACGGCACTGCGCTCGCCGAAGCTGAAGACCAGAATGATCACCAGCGGCATCAATAACAGCAGCAGGAACCACAGGGTCGAAGGCAAGAGCATCAGCAGGGTGATCCGTTGGCCGAGGTTGCGCCGGTGGCGAACCTCGACTGACAGGGCATTGCCCGGCTGCACCGTTTGCGGGTGGGCGGCGGCGTTCATGGGTGACTCCTCGTTGGCCATGGTAAAGCGGTCAGGCGGATTTGAAACGGGCCATCAGTTCGGCACGCGCGGGGCTGGTGAGCGTCGCTGCAGCGCCGAACTCCAGCGGGCTGAGGGCTTCGGCGGCCGGGTACATGATCGGGTCGTCGAGCATCGCTGTGGGCAGCAGGGCGTCGACGCGTTTGTCGCCGCTCGGGTAGCCATGGCTCAGCACTTCGAGCTTGTTGTGCTGTGGGTCGAGCAGGTAGTTGATGAAGGCGTAGGCGGCGTCCTTGTGCTCCGAGCTTTTCGGGATGGCGAAGAAGTCGCTCCAGAGTTCGCCGCCTTCCTTGCCCAGTTCGAACTGCATCTGCGCGTTGTCGCGGTGCAACTGCGAGGCGTCGCCGGTCCAGGACATGGCCAACCAGGCATCGCCGCTGCGCATCGACGGCTGGATGTCGGAGTTGATAGCGAACAGGTGCGGCTTGACTTGAATCAACAGTTTTTCGGCGTCGGCCAGTTCTTTCGGATCGAGGGAGTTGAAGCTGTAGCCGAAGCTTTTCAGGGCGTTGCCGATGGCAGTTAGTTGGTAGTCGTGGACCATCGTCCGGCCGCTGGCAGGTCCTTGAGCGGCGGCCCAAAATTCTTTCCAGCTGGTCGGGCCGTTTTTCAGTTTGCCGGTGTCGTAGACCATGCCGGTGGTGCCCCAGTTTTTCGGCACCGCGTAAACCTTGCCGTCCACCGTGCCCTGGGCCATGAATTTTTGCTGGAAGGCCGACGCATCGAAGTTGGGAATGCGCGACAGGTCCAACGGCTCGATCAGGCCCAGGCCGACGTAAGTGCTGATGGTGTAGTTGGTCGGCACCAGCACGTCCCAGCCACTGCCGCCGGCCTGCAACTTGGCGAGCATCTCTTCGTTGGAGCCGAACACGCTCATGGAGACGCGTGCGCCGGTCGTCTTGGCGAAGGTGTCGAGGTTCTCCTGGCTGTGGTAATTCGGCCAGGTCGCCAGCGACAGGCGGTCGCCCAGTTTCGTCTGCTCGGCGGCCTCGGCCGTTGAGGTCAGCAGCCCTGGCATATGGGTTGCGACCACCGCTGCGGCGATCCCCAAGCCTGTGCGGCCGAGGAAGTCGCGGCGGCTGATCGAGCCGTTCTGCCAGCTGCGCAGGGTTTTGATAAACGTCTTCTGGTCCATAGCACGCTCCACATCCGGTTGATGAAACGAATCGATGATTTACAACGCCATGGCCAGGCCATTGGCGTGATCCCAGCCGACGCTCACTGCGGCGCCGTGTTCGAATGCATTGGCGCCGTGATCCTGCTGGCGCGGTACACGTACGCAGACCACGCCAAAGGCCTGGGTACGCACGCGGTATTCGGTGGAGTTGCCCAGGTAGATGCGGTCTTCCACGCAGCCTTGCAGCTTCACTTCGCGGACCATGTCGGCGTTTGCGCCGGCGATGCTGATCAGCTCCGGGCGCACGGCGATGCAACCGGCGGCGTCTGCGCTCAGGGCCTTGCCGGTGGGTGTCAGCGGGCTGGTCAGCTCAAGTCCTTGGTCGGTGCGGAGTACCACCGAATTGCCGTGCAGATGGCGAACGGTGCCGTTGAACAGATTGGACTCGCCGATAAAGTCGGCCACGTAACGGCTGGCCGGGGCTTCATACAGTTGTTCCGGCGTGGCGGTCTGGATGATCGAACCGTTGTGCATCACGCTGATGCTGTCACTCATCGACAAGGCTTCTTCCTGGTCGTGGGTGACCAGCACGAAGGTGATGCCGACCTCCCGTTGCAGGCGCAACAGTTCGGATTGCATTTCCTTGCGCAGCTTGCGGTCCAGAGCGGCCAGCGGCTCATCGAGCAGCAACACGGTGGGCTTGTTGACCAGCGCCCTGGCCAGGGCTACACGTTGCTGTTGACCGCCGGAGAGTTCACTCGGTTTACGCTGGCCGAAGCCGCTGAGGCGAACCATTTCCAGCGCTTCGTCAGCCATGCGCAGTTGGTTTTTTTTGTCCGGTCGCGGGGTGCGATAACGCAGGCCGTAGGCGATGTTCTGCGCCACCGTCAAGTGCGGGAAGAGGGCGTAATGCTGGAACACCATGTTCACCGGCCGTTCAAATGCCGGTACTCCGGCAACGCTTTTACCGGCCAGGCGGACTTCACCGCTGGTGGGTTGTTCAAAGCCGGCGATCATGCGCAGAGTGGTGGTTTTGCCGCAGCCTGAACCGCCGAGGAAGGAATGGAATGAGCCGCGACGAACCGCGAAGTTCAGGCCATTGACGGCCGACACCTCGCCATAGCGTTTGACCACATTGCAGAATTCGATATCGCTTGGCTGGTGATCGTTCACGGTCCGGCTCCCTTGCAGTGATGAATCAGTGCGTCGAGGGCCAAACTAGCAATGAGGGTTTTGCGTTGTATATATCCCTTGGGGGATAGAGTCGTTTTCAGGTGTCAGGCTTCGATGACCAGTTCCTGGCCGGTCAGGTCGCGAATAAACAGCCCGAGCAATTCGGACTGGCTGCCGATGCCGAGCTTGGCGTAGATGTTCTTGCGGTGAATCTTCACCGTGCCGGGACTGATGCTCAGTTGTTCGGCCACCGAGGCGCTGGAGTGGCCGCGTAGCAGCAACTGGACAATCTCCTGCTCGCGCCCCGTGAGGATATGCGCACCGAACTGATCGAAGGCTTCGCGGATCTTGAAATCCAGATCCTGCGCCGGCCGCGGTTGCTGGGCCTGACGCAGGCGCCAGGCTTCATTGATGACCTGTTCGACCACGGCCTGGGCGCACTCGATCAACTGCATCTCGTCACGGCTGAACGCGCAACTGGCGGTGGAGCGCATCAGTGACAGTACCGCCATGGCTCCGCCACCCAGGTCGACAAAAAACGCCACTTCTTCCGCCAGACCCGTTTGCTGGTAATAGGTCAGGTAGTACTCGCCTAAGTAAAAATGGTCGGGCGCAAACTGCCGCAAACGCCACAACCCAGGAGCCTGTCCGCGAGTGCAGGCCAGGTAGAACGGATCAAGCAAGTAGGGCCCGCACTGATAGTCATCGACATACACCGCACGCTTGTCTGCAGAGAACGTGTCGAACAACGCCAACGGCCGATGGTTGCCTTCATAGACAAAAAGCACGAAATGATCGACCGGGCATACTTGCCGCAACCAGTGGCTCAGGCCCGCTAACCGCGCATGCCCGGGAGGCAGGTCAAGCAGGTGGGCGACACCGATGGTCCAGAGTTTAAGTTCCTTGGGGCGCATGACGACTTCAAGCAAGATTGGACTGCGTTTAGATGCACAAAGTACGCCATGGCGATGCCGGCCTTATGGGACGGGGTGGAGGAAGTGAAGTCGTTGTCAATACGCGCCGCAACAGGGCTGGGTGTTACCGAGTGCTACAGGGTTGGTATCAGAAGTGACCAGGTACGCAAGTAGCAGGGCAGCTCTCGAGTTGCCATCCCCTATGCCCGAATAGGCGGAAGGTCGCGGCTGCCCAGGCACCGCTAATACCTACCATAGCCAATCTCAATAAAAAGGTTGAATAGTCACACTAAATGTTAGATAAATAACAAAATAAGAACGCCAGCGTTAGCCTGGCAAGCCGTAACAAGGTGGGATATCAATGAGCAAGATCGCAGTCATCGGCAGCAACATGGTGGATCTGATCACCTACATCGACCGCATGCCGACGCAGGGCGAGACGCTAGAAGCTCCGGGGTTTGCGCTGGGTTGTGGCGGTAAGGGGGCCAATCAGGCGGTAGCCGCAGCCAAGCTCGGGGCGGATGTGCTGATGCTCACCAAGGTCGGCGATGACATGTTCGCCGACAACACCCTGGCCAATTTCCAGCGGTTCGGCATTGACACCCGTTATGTCCAGCGCGTGCCTGGCGTGTCCAGCGGGGTGGCGCCGATCTTCGTGCGGGCCGACTCCCACAACAGCATCCTCATCGTCAAAGGCGCCAACGGCTATCTCGCCCCGGCGGATATCGACGCCGCCGCGCAAGCTTTGCGCGAGTGTTCGCTGATCGTTCTGCAACTCGAAATCAATGTCGAAACCGTCTACTGCGCCATCGAGTTCGGCCGCGAACACAACATTCCCGTGCTGCTCAACCCGGCGCCGGCCTTGGCGGGTCTGAGCCGAGAACACCTGGCGCAACTGGATTTCCTGGTGCCCAACGAATCCGAACTGGCGCTGATCAGTGGCCAGACTGTGGACTCGCCGGAATCGGCACTTGAAGCTGCCAAGACCTTGGTCGCCAGCGGCATTCGTCATGTGATCGTGACCCTCGGCCAGCAGGGTGCGCTGTACGTCGGCGAAGAGGGCGAGTTTCAAATTCCCGGCCTGTGTGTCGCCGCCCGCGATACCTCCGGGGCCGGGGACGCTTTCATCGGCTGCTTCATTCATCACTGGAGTCACGATCGCGATATCCGCGCCGCCATGACCCAGGCGGTGGCCTATTCCGCCTGCTCGGTCACGGGTCTGGGCACCCAGACGTCCTACCCGGACGCCCACGCATTCGCTGAATTCCAGCGCAGCCTCGACGCCCGGCGCTGAGGTGATTCAACGGCTCCACCATCCCGAAGCTCACCCCGGAGAACAATAATGACTAAGCCTGCGCTCCAACAGACGCCTGATGGTTTTTACCTGAACCGCACGCCCTGGTTCGCCTTCATCCTGCTGTGCAGCATCTTCGCGCTGTGGGCGGCGGCCGCGAGTATGAACGACGTGCTCATCGCGCATTTCAAGAAGGCCTTTCTGCTCAGCGATTTCCAGACCGCGTTCGTGCAGTCGGCGTTTTATCTGGGGTATTTCTTTGTGGCAATTCCGGCCGCGTTGGTGGTACGGCGCTTCAGCTACAAGACCACCATTCTGATTGGCCTGATGCTGTACATGTTCGGTTGCCTGCTGTTCTTCCCGTCGGCGTCTACCGCCAAGTACGGCATGTTCCTGCTGGCGCTGTTCGTGATCGCGGCGGGGCTGTCGTTCCTCGAAACTGCCTGTAATACCTACTCGACCCTCATGGGCCCGCGGGAAACGGGCACCCGTCGGCTGAACATCTCCCAGACCTTCCATCCGTTCGGCGCGATGGCCGGGGTGTATGTCGGCAGTTTTGTGATGTTCAAGGACACCGATGCCACCCGTGAGCAGCTCACGCAAATGAGTGCTTCGGACGCGGCGATCCAGCAATTGCAAATGATCCAGTCCACCTTGCTGCCCTACAAGTGGATGATCGCGGTGTTGGTGCTGATGTTCATCCTGATCGCCATCACCCGTTTTCCGGCATGCAAGGGCAATCAGCCGAGCAGCAAGAAAACCGCCAGCCTCGGTGAAAGCCTGTCCCGGCTGTGGCGCAATCCGCGTTTCACCTTCGGCGTGCTGGCGCAGTTTCTGTATGTCGGCGCACAAGTCGGTGTGTGGAGTTTCACCATTCGCCTGGCCATGCAGTTGGGCGGGATGAACGAGCGCAGCGCCTCATGGTTCCTGCTGACTACATTCGCCGCGTACTTCGTCGGCAAGCTGATCGCCAACGTGCTGATGCGCAAACTGCACCCGGCCAAGGTGCTGGCGGTGTATGGCGTGCTGTGCATCCTGTTGCTGGCCTACACCATTCTGGTGCCGAACATTACGGCGGTGTATGCGGCGGTGGGGGTGAGTGTGTTCCTCGGTCCGTGCTGGCCGACCATTTATGGCCTGACTATCGACGGTCTGGGTGAAGACACCGGTGTCGGTGGTTCGCTGCTGGTGATGAGCATTGTCGGTGGCGGGGTGATTCCGATCTTCCAGGGTCTGTTGTCGGACTACAGCGGCGGCAACATGCAACTGGCCTACAGCGTGCCATTGGTGTGTTTCATCGTGATTGTGGCTTATGCACTGCGCTGTCTGCGTCATTCCGCCAGCGAACAGGCACCGGTGGGTGTGGCGGTGACTTCATGAGCACGCGCATCAATCTCTATCCACCGCTGTTTGGCGAGGCGCGCAAAACGTTACTGGAGTCCGAGGCTTTCAAGGTCCGCGCCTGGGTCTATCCCAGTGGCGTGCTGGCCCTGGAATTGGCGAATAGTCGGGGAAGTCTGGTGGTGCTGCCTTATCAAGGGCAGATGATTTGGTCGGCCGTTTTTGACGGTTGCGACCTGACCATGAGCAATCTGTTCAGCCAGCCCAAACCCAGCCCGACAGTGATCGGTACCTACGGCTGTTTCATGTTTCACAGCGGCCTGCTGCGCAACGGTTGTCCTACGCCTGAGGATGATCATCCATTGCACGGCGAGATGCCCTGCGCGGCGATGGATCGCGCTTGGCTGGAGGTCGGTGAAGACAACGCCGGACACTTCCTGAGACTGGGCGGCGAGTACGAATACGTGCAGGGTTTTGGTGATCGTTATCTGGCGAGCCCGAGCGTCACCTTGCGTGCCGATTCGGGGTTGTTCGATATCGCCATGAACGTGACCAACCTGGCGGGTAAACCCATGGACCTGATGTACATGGCCCACATGAATTACGCCTACATCGATGGCGGTCGGTTTATCGAGCCTTTGGGTTTCGAGCGTGTGCGTTTGCGCAGCAGTGTGCCCGCCCATGTGAAACCGACGCCGGCCTGGAGCCGCTACGTGGATCATTTGGCGCTGGAGCCGGAACAGTTTCAGTGCCTGGACCGGCCAGATCTCTACGATCCGGAAATCGTGTTTTTCTTCGACGGCGTGCAGGCGGACTCAAGCGGCCATGCGCATTTTCTGCTGAGTCATCTCGACGGTGCGACGTTTTACACCCGCTACCGCCCGGAGCAATTCGAGCATGCTGTCCGCTGGATTCTGCACAACGCCGATCAGCAAGTGGCGGCGTTCGTGCTGCCCGCCACCTGTGAGCCGGAAGGCTATCGGGCCGAGTCCGCCAAGGGCCATGTGCGCTCGCTGGCTGCGGGGGAAACGGCGGCCTTCAGCGTCACCACCGGTTACCTGAATGCCGCTGAACGGCAACCTCGGGAACAAGCACTGATCAGATGATCAATTGCGCGCCGCTGGCGGCAATAGCATCGCGGTAGGCCTTGGGGATTTTCTTGTCGCTGACCACGTACTGAAAATCCTCGAGGGCCGCGAAATGCGCGGTGCGCACCGTATCGAACTTGCTGTGGTCGGCCAGCAGCAGCCGCTGTTGTGCCTGGCGTAGGACCTTCTGCTTGACCTCCACTTCATTGAAGTTGAAGCAGGTCACACCGAAGTCCTGGCTGACGCCGGCGGCGGAGACAAAGGCCCAAGTCAGGCGCACGCCATCGAGGATGCCGGTTTCGGCCTGGTTCTCGAACACCTGGTTCTTGCGGTGGAAGGTCCCGCCGCACACCACGATGTTGCAGTTGGGCTTTTGCGACAGTTTGAGCAGCATGTTCAGGGAGTTGCACACAGCGGTGAACTCCAGATCGTCGGGAATGAAGTCCACCACGAAAGGCGTGGTGGTGCCGCAGTCGAAGAACACGGTGTCGCCGGGCTGAATAAAACGTGCGGCAAGTTTGCCGATGCGACGTTTCTCTTCGACATGCCGGGTGTCCTGTTCGGCCACGCGGTAGTCGCTGGGTTCGTTGCCATCGTGGATTTTGGTGATGTAGCCGCCGAGCAGGCGTAGCTGGTCGGTGTACGTGCTCAGGTCGCGGCGCAGGGTCATCTCCGACACGTCCAGCAACGCCGCCATCTCCCGCAGATGAATGGCGCTCTGGTCTTGCAGGGCTTGTTGAATAAGCTTGAGGCGCTCAGCTTTTTTACTGTCCACAGGCATTCCGGGGTTGATTGTTGGTGTTATTTAAGTAACATTAATTGTTGTAATTATAACGATTTTGCGCAAATGATCCTCGATTGTGGCGCAGGGGCATATGAATATACAAACAGGAGCATTTACGATGGCACATCTCGAACCCAAGGCACTGGCGCAGTACATCGATCATACTTTGCTGGCGCCCGATGCTTCCCGCGAGCAAATCGCGACCCTGTGCCGCGAGGCCCATGAGCATGGCTTCTATTCGGTGTGCGTGAATTCGGGACAGGTGCCCCATGCGGCGCAGTGCCTTGAAGGGCACAGCGTCAAGGTCTGCGCCGTGGTCGGCTTTCCGTTGGGTGCCGGACTGAGTGACACCAAGGCCTTCGAAGCCGAGCGGGCGATTGTTGCCGGCGCGGGGGAAATCGACATGGTGTTGAACATCGGCTGGCTGAAGGACGGTTTGTTCGACCAGGTTCAGGACGATATTGCTCTGGTTAAACAGGCCTGCGGCAGCGTGCCACTTAAAGTCATTCTGGAAACCTGCCTGCTCACCGACGCGGAAAAAGTAAAGGCCTGCGAGATTTGCCGCGAGCTGAACGTCGCATTCGTCAAGACGTCCACCGGCTTCAGCCGCAGCGGCGCAACCGTGGAAGACGTCGCGTTGATGCGCCATACCGTGGGCGCGGATCTTGGGGTCAAGGCATCGGGTGGCGTGCGCGATTACCCGACCGCACTGGCGATGATCGAGGCTGGTGCAACGCGACTGGGCACCAGCTCAGGCATCGCCATTATCAGCGGCGCCCAAGCGCCGGACGAAGGGTACTGAGGGGCTGATCAGTCCATCCGCAACACAATTTGCCGATGTGATCGCCACCGAGGAAGCCAAGCATTACCAGTCGACCCTCTAGTGCGGCGATGTTCGGATTCAGGCCTTTTGTGAGATTGCAAAATGGAACTGAAGGAATCACCGACGAAACTAAGGGGGCAGACAGGTTCGATCCGCACGATCACCACTGGTTGAGGCAGTCTTGCTCTGTAGACTCTATTTATCTATAGTTGTGTCTGTGGATGCATTATGAGGTATTGGACATGACAGTAGCCCTCCAAGCAAAAGGATTTTCCAAGAGACAGTGTGTTACTGGTCTGCGAGCAGCTGTAGGCATACTCGAAAAATGGGGTGCGTCCAGCGATCAGGCCTGCCGTATCCTGCGCATTTCTCGCAGCACGTACACACGCGCCAAGCAACGCGATCCCGACTGGTCCGTGGGACTGGATTCAGACCAGATGCAGCGCATCAGTTTTGTTCTCAATATCCACGCCGCACTGCGCCTCGTTTTTGATAACCCGGAAAACGTCTATGGTTTCCCGGCGATGGCGAACGAAAACGAGTTTTTCAACGGGCGCACCCCGCTCGATATTATGTCTCAGGGGGATATGATTTCTCTGTACGAGACGTTTCGGCGGATCGACGTGCTACGAGGCGCGCAATGGTGATGGTGAGCCAGCTGGCAGATCTGGCCGGCGAGCAGTTGCAGGCCTACCGACTGGTAAATTCAAAGTTTCCGCCTATTGCGTTGTTTGATGACGTTGCGGACGCGGACGAGTTTGAGGATCTGTATCAGATACAAGCTCTTACTAATCCAAGGCTGCAAAATGAGGTAGGGCACCTTGAGTTGATACCGCTAGGGGAGATTCCCTTCGGTATTCCTGGATGCTCTTACGCGACAGCACCTTTTACCCATGTCAACCCTGCTGGCTCGCGATTCAGCGATGGTAGGTATGGTGTGCTGTACGTGGCTGGTACGATGGAAACAGCACTGGCAGAGGTGCAGCATCACCAGAATCTGTACTGGTCGAAAGTCCATAATCTGAATTACGAGCGATTTGTTTTCCGGGGGCTGTCCTGCACATTCGCGGACATAGGGATGAAGGATGCCACATCCATCCCAATGGTTGATCCTGTCTACGATCCCGACGATTACACGCATTCCCAGCGCTTGGGGAGGGCCATCAAGGGGGCAGGGAACCTCGGTCTTCGTTACAACTCCGTGCGTACGCATGGCAGCTATTGCTGGGCGTTGATGACCCCAAGACCCGTCTCATCAATTATTCAAACAGCTCATTACGAGATGATCTGGAACGGTCAGATCACCAGCGTCAATAAAATCAGTGAAGCCTGACTGGGATATCTGCCACCGACCGTTTATGAACGGGCGATGGCTTCGAAATCACCTATCGAGGTGTCCGGTATTAGTTGACCACCGCAATACGTGATGGCGGTTTGGCGACTGCGGCACTGATGATCGCAGCCAAAAAAGACGGGTTGCCAGGTGTCGCCTTGCAACCCGTTGGCCTCACACCTTGATCAGTTGGGCGCCTGGTAGACGGATTTGCCTTCTACAATCGTTTCGAGCACCTTGATGTCCTTGATGGCCATCGGATCGACTTTCACGATGTTGTCCGACAGGACCACCATCTCTTCAAGTACGCCATTGGGTTCTCCATTGGCATCCTTGCGGATGACCCCGCCAGGCGGGTTGGGGGTGCTGGCCGTAATGCCGGCCAGTGCCAGTGCTGCACTGTTGGCGACCGTGAGATGACCGGATACATGGGTGATGTAAATCGGCTGGGTGGTGGACACCTTGTCGAGATCGGCGCGTGTGGGATGGCGTTTTTCGGCAAGCAGGGTGTCGTCGTACCCCGCACCGCTGATCCACTCCTGTGGGCCGACCTTGGCCTGCTGGACCTTCAGTGCCGCGATGAGGTCGTCTATGTTGCGAACAGTACCGATGGGCGGACTGTTCAGGTCGGCCACGAATGTCCCGGTGATTTTGGCACTGGCGAAATGGCTGTGGGCATCATAGATGCCGGGGATCATGGTCTTCCCCTTCAGGTCCACCACCTTGGTATTGGCCCCGATGTATCCAGCGAGGGTCTTGGATTTTCCCACCGCGAGGATTTTGCCGTCTCGAACCGCGACGGCTTGAGACGCAGTATTGTGCTTGTCGACCGTCAATACGTTTCCGTTTATATAAACCACCTGAGCTTCTGCCTTGGGGTGGTCTTCGCCGGCGTATGCGTTGACCGCCAGTGTGGCAAGCAGCGCAACGGTATATTTTGGGTGCATTTAAAATCTCCTATGCCTCTGTTGCAGGGGGCTGCAACAGAGGCATTCAGTTCATGAGCAGGGGATGGGTTTTTCCCCCTCGGCGTCAGTCAATGTGGACTTTGGCTCTGCGCAAGCGCTGCGCGAACTGTCGGTTCAGGGGCCAGGGGGGCGGCTGAACTCGGGCTCCTGTCGGTCTCATTCGTGTGGAACTGGCCGCTGTTATCGCGAGCGAGCTCATCGGCATCCGCCTGTTCTGCTGTAGAGAGATCCGATGCCGTGTGGCCGATACGCTTAAGCAGCAGGAGCATGCACACTAGAGAAACCAGGGCATAGGACGCTGAGGCTATCGCCACGCCGATGATGCTGCCGGTCGAGTTGAGAATGCCTTGTGCCAATACCGGTGTCGCACCGCCTACTAGCAATGAAGTGAGCTGGTAGGAGATCGATAAGCCGCTGTAGCGCACCTTGGTCGGGAAGGCGCGTGCCAGGATGCCGCCGACGGCGCCGTAAAACATAGAGTGCGGAATGGTGGCCAGGCACATGCCGAGCACCGCGATCCAGTAGATCTTGGTTTCCACGGCGAAGAACATCGCCGGCATGAGGATCAGCTCCGGAATTATCATCAGGGCGACGGCCTTGCGCATGTCGATCTTGGAGACCAGCAGTGCGCCGAAGGGCTGGACAATGAACTGAACGATCAGGGAAGCAATGATGATGCTGAGGAAGGTACTTTGTGAGTAACCCAACTCCTTGGTGGCCCAGGACAGGGCAAAGGTACTTTTGAAGTAAGTGACATGGATGATCGGCAATACACCGGCACCGAGAAGCACAATCTGCCAATGGTTACGCAGCACTTCCATAATCGGCAGCTTGACGGTCTTCTTCTGCTTGATAAGGCGCTTCATGTCATCCGACTCTTCAAGCTTGAGGCGAATCACCATGCCGACGATCACCAGCGCAGCCGACAGCAGGAACGGAATGCGCCAGCCCCAGAGCATGAAGTCCGATACCGGAAGGGCACTCAGCCCGAAGAACACGAGGGTCGCCAGCAGGTTACCGGCGGGGGAGCCCTGTTGGGCGAAGGCGGCATACATAATGCCCTTGCCCTTGGGCGCGTTTTCGCTGGCGATGAGAACAGCGCCGCCCCATTCGCCACCCACGGCGATCCCCTGGATGATGCGCAGGAACACCAGGGCAATCGGAGCCCAGATGCCGATCTGATAGTAAGTAGGCAGCAGGCCGATGCAGGTGGTAGCCACCCCCATCATGACCAGCGTGATAATGAGGGTGGTCTTGCGGCCAATTTTGTCGCCCAAGTGCCCGAAGATGATTCCGCCTACTGGTCGCGCGAGGAACCCGGCCCACAGCGTGAGGAAGGACAGCAAGGTGGCTGTGCCAGGATTGAGGTCGGAAGGAAAGAACACCTTACCGAAGACCAGGGCGGCGGCAGTGCCGTAGGCATAGAAGTCATACCACTCGATTGTCGTTCCGATGAACGAGGCCACTCCCGCCTTGCGGGCTCTCTTATGGGCGGCAACTTCCTGGGCGGCATTCATATTCAATTCCTGCTTGTTATTATTGGTATATGAGCTCTCGAAAACTGTTGTAGAGGCTCGTTAAACGCATCAGCGCGCTAAGTTCTAGCAAGGTCCGATCGCTTGGAGCCTATACAGGCAGAATTAAAAAAAATAATGATTAAAATTTATTGTTTGATACGTGATTTCGTATGGTCGAACCGGCTTAAACCCCTGGATTGCTCGGCGGCTGCAAGGCTTTGAACAATTCCAGGAAGCTTTGCGCGGCGGCGGACGGCAAGACGGCAAGACGAATGGCATGGATCTCGGAAAGCGCGCCGCTGCCGTTGATTTCGCAATAATGCACGCCTTCTTTCCAGGTCATGGCCAGGGTCTGGGGCACCAGGGCTACACCCATGTCGTGAGCCACCATGGCCACCACCGTTTGCCAGAGCCGAGTCTCATGGCGGATCCGCGGACTGAAACCAGCCGCCACGCAGCGCGCGATGATCCGGTCGTGATAGTGCGGCGAGACATTGCGCGGAAACAGGATGAAGTCGTCGTCCGCGAGGGCCGCCAGGTCGATTCGCGATTGATCCGCCAGCCGATGAGAGGAGGGCAGGCAGCAGAGGAATGGCTCGCTGAGCACAGGCTCGCAGCAGATGCTGTCGGGAAATTTGCTCCAGTGAACGAAACCGATATCGATCTGGCCACGCTGCAATGCCTGGGCCTGCTCGGCACTATTCATCTCCATCAGCACGATCTCGGTATCGGGGTGATCCGCCTCGAAGGTTTTGACTGCCTGCGGCAGGCCGCGATGCAGGATGGAGTTGACGAAGCCGACACTCAGACGCCCGGCGAAACCCTGGGCTGAACGCAAGGTCAGGCGCCTTGCTTGCTCGGCCCGCAGCAGCAGGTAACGCGCCTCATCGAGCAGCACCTGGCCGGCGTTGGTCAAGCTTACCGATTTGTTGTTGCGGTTGAGCAACTGGATGTCCAGTTGGCTTTCGAGCTTCTTGATGTCGAAGCTCAGGGCAGGTTGGGAGATGAATAATCGCGCGGCCGCTCGTCCAAAGTGCAGCTCTTCGGCGACGGCGACAAAGTAACGAAGTTGCTTGAGATCCATGATGATCTGCCTCGCTCTACGATAATTTTTTCTTATCGTAGTTGATTTACTTTGTATTAGATAGTTATCGATGGCGACCCTACTCTTGGCTCACAAGAATCAGGAGAGCCACCATGAATGCCCTGTCAGAACTCGACCACGACCCACTGAATATCCCCGATAGCCGGGGTCTGAACCTGTTCGATTGCGATGCCGGTCTGGCCGCTTTGCTCAAGGTTTATCTGCCGTCCGACGTCTATGCCCAATGGCTGCCGACCTGGCAGAAACTCGGCGCCAGAGCCGGTGGCGAGCTGGATGTGCTGGCACTGTCGGCTGACAAGAACCCGCCGAAACTGTTGCCACGTACCCGTCGTGGTGAAGACATTCAGAGCGTTCAGAAACACCCGGATTTCGTCGAGCTGGAGAGGGTGGCCTATTCCGAACTCGGTCTGGCTGCGATGAGCCACCGTGACGACGGCACGCTGCCGCTGAGCAAGTACGCTTTGACCTATCTGTTCGTGCAGGCCGAATTCGGCCTGTGCTGCCCGGTGAGCATGACCGACTCCCTGACCCGCACCTTGCGCAAGTTCGGCTCCCCTGAGCTGGTGGCGCGGTACTTGCCGTCCCTGGTCTCGCAGGATTTTGACACGCTGTTCCAGGGCGCCATGTTCATGACTGAGCAAGCCGCTGGCTCCGATGTCTCACGCACCCAAACCCGGGCCCGGCTGACGGACGGCGAGTGGCAGCTGTTTGGCGAAAAGTGGTTCTGCTCCAATCCCGACGCGGACCTGGCGATGGTCCTGGCGCGTCCGGAAGATGCGCCGGAAGGCATGTCGGGCGTGAGCCTGTTCCTGTTGCCCAAGCTGCGCCCGGATGGTTCTCGTAACGCCTACCGGATTCAGCGCTTGAAAGACAAACTCGGCACTCGCTCGATGGCCAGTGGCGAAATCACCCTTGAAGGTGCCACCGCTTACCTGATTGGCGAAGTCGGTCGCGGGTTCCAGCAAATGGCCGACATGGTCAATATGTCGCGCTTGTCCAATGGCGTGCGAGCGGCCGGGTTGATGCGCCGGGGCGTTAACGAAGCGCTGTACATCGCTCGTCATCGTCGGGCCTTTGGCAAGCACTTGATCGACATGCCGTTGATGCAGCGCCAGTTGCTGAAAATGATGCTGCCCGCCGAGCAGGCGCGCTCGATGTTCATGCAAATTGCCACGCTGCTGCCCAAGGCCGATGCGGGCGACGAGGCGGCGCGCAAATGCGTGCGCATCCTGACCCCGCTCATCAAGTTCCGTGCCTGCCGCGACGCGCGACGGGTAACCGGCGACGCCATGGAAGTGCGTGGCGGGATCGGCTACATCGAAGAATGGAGCGATGCCCGACTGGTGCGCGATGCCCACCTGGGTTCGATCTGGGAAGGCACCAGCAACATCGTAGCGTTGGATATCGGCCGCGCCGTGACCCGGGAGTCGGCCCTCGAACCGTTGCAGCAGCACCTGGCCCGCGTTCTGGCCGAGGCCGCCTTGCCGGCTGAGAGCCAGCGCTTGTTCGAGACCCTGCTGCAACGGACGGTGGCGCGGCTTGCCGAGGTGGCCCATGAGCGCCGCGATGAACAGGTGCGCCAGGCCGGTAGTGCGCTCTACCACATCGCCACGGCGATTTTCATGGCCTGGGAAGCCAGCCGCCAGCCGGATGATGCCCGGCGCCTGGCCTTGGCTCATCTGCTGCTCCAGCACAAGCTTTTGCCCCGCGACCCGCTGAGCCCGGAGCCTGCGATCGACGCCGAACTGCTGTCGCGCCTGGCCAACGAACGCCCGCTGTCGCAAGCCGAAGCCATGCAGCTGTTGCCGGTCTGAACGGCCCTCACCCTATTGAGCAGAGTGTACTTATGAATCATTCAAAAGGGGCCCTTGAGGGCCTGAAAGTGATCGACCTCAGCCGAGTGCTGGGCGGGCCTTACTGTTCCCAGGCACTGGCGGACCATGGCGCCGAGGTGATCAAGCTGGAACCCTTGAGCGGCGATGAGACGCGCGGTTGGGGGCCACCCTTCGAAGGCGCGGACGCTTCCTATTTTCGCGGCGTCAACCGCAACAAGCAGGGTATCGCCGTGGACCTGTCCCGGCCCGAAGGCATTGAACTGCTGATGTGCCTGTTGGAGGGTGCCGACGTACTGATCGAGAACTTCAAGCCCGGTACCCTGAAGCGCTGGGGCATCGATTACGCCGAGGTCCTGAGCCAGCGTTTTCCAGGGCTGATCCACTGCGCAGTCTCAGGCTTCGGTGGCGATGGCCCGTTGGGTGGCCTGCCGGGTTACGACGCCGTGATCCAGGCGATGGCCGGGCTGATGAGCGTCAATGGCGAAGCCGACGGCGGCCCGCTGCGCATTGGTCTGCCTATCGTCGATATGGTGACTGGCCTGAATGCCATGGCAGGGATTCTCCTGGCACTCAATGAACGCCATCGCAGTGGCCTGGGGCAGTCCCTGGATATCACTCTGTACGACTGCGGTGTGTCGTTGCTGCATCCTCATATTCCTAACTATCTGGCTTCCGGCAAGACCCCGCAGCGCTCCGGCAATGCCCATCCCAATATTGCGCCCTATGACAGTTATTGCACAGGCACCGAGCCGATTTTCCTGGCGGTGGGCAACGATCGCCAGTTCGCCAAATTGTGCGAGCAACTGGGCGCCGGCGAAATTTCAGAGGATCCGCGCTTTGTTAACAACGGCGTGCGCTTGGTCAACCGCGATGCGCTGAAGCAGGCGCTGGAGACGCACATGGCCAGTCATGACGGGGCTGTTCTGGCGCAGCAGCTGATCCAGGTCGGGGTGCCTTGCGGGGCAATCGCGACGATCGACACCGTGGTCGCCCATCCGCATACCCAGCACCGCGGCCTATTGGTGGATATCGGCGACTACCGGGGTATCGGTTCCCCGGTGAAGCTTTCGCGCACCCCGGCCACCTACCGCAGTGCGCCCCCAGCCTTGGGGGAAAACACCCGTGCAGTACTCGAAGGCCTGGGTCTGGAGGCGCAGGTGATCGACCAGCTCTATGCGGCCGGCATCGTTCGCGGTTAACGCCGCACCCGGATAACGCCAGCTGCGCATTGGGCTGGCATTAGATCTACCCCTTACACCCTTAGCAGGAGAGCCCATGAGCCACGAGCCCGTTTGTCCTGAACCCTTGGTTCTGCTGGAGCAGCCCGCGCCGGGCGTGGCGCTGCTGCGGCTCAATCGTCCCAAGGCGCGCAATGCTCTGAACATGGCGTTGCGCGAGGAGCTGGCCGGACATTTTCGGCGTCTCGATGAGTGCCCTGTTACCCGAGTCATCATTCTCACGGGTAGCGATACGGTATTTGCAGCGGGCGCGGACCTTGGCGAGATGGTCGACGCCACGGCACTGGAACTGTATGCACGGCATGCCGAGCGTCATTGGCAAGCCATTTCTGCTTGTCGCAAACCGGTCATCGCAGCGGTCAACGGCTTCGCCCTGGGCGGTGGATGCGAGCTGGCGATGCATTGCGACCTGATCATTGCCGGCACGTCAGCGCGTTTCGCTCAACCGGAAGTCAAGGTCGGGGTCATGCCGGGGGCGGGTGGGACTCAGCGCTTGCTGCGTGCCGTCGGCAAGTTCCAGGCGCTGCGCATGTTGTTCACGGGCTGCCAGGTAACGGCCGAAGAAGCGCTGCGCATGGGTCTGGTCAGCGAGGTGGTGGCGGACGCCGAGACTCTGTCGTCGGCCCTGGCGATGGCCATCACCATCGCCGATATGCCGCCGATCGCCGTGGCGCAGATCAAGGAGGTGGTGCTCGCAGGCATGGATTTGCCGCTGGAGCAGGCGCTGACCCTGGAGCGCAAGGCCTTCCAGTTGCTGTTTGGTTCCAGCGATCAAAAAGAGGGCATGCAAGCCTTTCTGCAAAAACGTAAACCGGAGTACCTCGGTCAATGAACCCGCAACCACTGCAACGCATCGGTCTGGTCGGCACTGGCGCCATGGGGCAGGGCATCGCCCAGGTCATGGCCCTGGCCGGGTTGAACGTCTCACTGTTTGATGCTCGCTCAGGTGCTGCGAGCACGGCTCGAGAACAACTGGCGGCGACCTTCGCCCGGTTGCAAGAGAAGGCACGGATCACCCCGCAAGCGGCCACTGAGGCGCTGGCGCATTTGCAGGTGGTCGATAGCCTGGAAGCCTTGGGTGACTGTCAATTGGTGATCGAGGCGATCGTCGAGGATCTCGAGGCCAAACAGCGTCTGTTCCGGCAACTGGATGAGTCACTCGATGAAACGACCGTGCTGGCGAGCAATACCTCGTCACTGTCGATCACCGCGATCGCTTCAGTATGCAGTCACCCTGGGCGTGTGGCCGGACTGCATTTCTTCAACCCGGTACCGCTGATGCGCCTTGTCGAAGTGATCGGCGGTATCGCCACCCGGTCTGAAGTCATCGAGCAACTGCAGTCGCTGGTCCGGCGTATCGGTCATTACCCGGCCAGCTCCAAGGACTCCCCGGGGTTTATTGTCAACCACGCAGGCCGGGCCTTCGGCACCGAGGCATTGCGCATTCTCAGTGAGGGCGTAGCACCGGCAGCGCTGATTGACGCAGCACTGCGCGACGGTGCTGGCTTTCGTATGGGGCCGTTCGAGTTGTTGGACCTGATTGGCCTGGATGTCAGCCTGCCGGTGATGGAGTCGGTGTATCGACAGTTTTATGAAGAGCCCCGTTACCGGCCCCATCCGCTGCTGCGATTGATGCAAGCGGGTGGGCACCTTGGGCGTAAAAGTGGCCAGGGTTTTTATTGTTACGAGGGCAGGGGCGGTGCGCCGCGGCTGGTTCAGCCCGTGCCGCAGTGTCCACAGCTGCCTCCCGTCTGGGTGGCTGGCGATGATGAAATCGGCAGGACGCGCCTGTTGGCTTTGCTTGAACAGTTGGGTGCCGAGGTCGAGAGCGGCCCGCGACCCTCCGCCGAGGCCTTGTGCCTGCTGGCAACCCTGGGTGACGACGCCACCGAATCGGCCCTGCGACACGGCGTAGACCCCGCGCGCACGGTGGCGATCGATACCTTGCTGGAGCCCGGCAGCCTGCGTTGCCTGATGCTCAACCCGGCGACCCGGGCGGACATGCAGAGCGCAGCCCATGCGCTGTTCAGCGCGGATGGCGGCACGGTTGTGATGATCCGTGACAGTTGCGGTTTCATCGTTCAGCGCACCCTGGCGTCGATCGTCAACCTGGCCTGCGATATCGCTCAGCAAGGCATCGCCTCGGTCGCCGATATCGATATGGCGGTGCGGCTGGGCCTTGGTTATCCGCAGGGGCCGCTGGAGTGGGGCGACCAGTTGGGCGCTGCTCGCCTGCTGCACATTCTGGAACGTATGCATGCACTCACCGGCGACCCACGTTACCGCCCTAGCGGCTGGCTACGCAGACGGGTGCGGCTGGGGATTTCCCTGTGCCAGCCAGAAAACCTAATGCCGGCCTGAGTCGATTCAACCCTTATTTATCGAGAGCTTTACCATGCTTGATGCCTATATCTACGATGGCCTGCGTTCCCCCTTCGGCCGCCACGCCGGCTCCTTGGCCAGCGTGCGCCCGGATGACCTGCTGGCCAGCGTGGTACGTGCCTTGGTGGCGCGTAACCCGTTTGCCGCGCAGGACTATGAAGACCTGATCACCGGCTGCACCAGCCAGGCCGGCGAGGACGCGCGCAACCTGGCCCGTCACGTTGCCCTGCTGGCAGGCCTGCCAACGTCCGTTGGCGGTTTGACCGTCAACCGCCTGTGCGGCTCCGGCCTGGCCGCTGTGCTGGATGCTGCCCGCGCCGTGCGGGTCGGAGAAGGCGAGCTGTTTATTGCCGGCGGTGCCGAGAGCATGAGCCGCGCGCCGTTCGTGGTCGCCAAGGCGGAAACCGCCTACTCCCGCGACTTCCGTGTCTTCGACAGCAGCATCGGCGCACGCTTCCCCAACCCAAAAGTTGAGTCTGAATTCGGCGCCGATTCGATGCCGGAGACGGCCGATAACGTCGCCCGTGAGCTGGGTATCAGCCGCGAAGACGCCGACACCTATGCCGCCCGCAGTCAGGCGCTGTTCGAAGCGGCGGTGCAGGACGGTTTCTATGCCGGTGAAATCTTGCCGATCGAGGTGCCGCAGGGACGTAAGCAGCCGCCGAAGATAGTCGAGTGCGACGAGCATCCGCGTCCGGAAAGCAACTTCGAAGCGCTGTCGCGCCTGCGCCCACTGTTTGAAGACGGCGTTGTCACGGCTGGCAACGCCTCGGGGATCAACGATGGCGCTGCCGCGTTGCTGATCGGCTCAGGCGCTATCGGTGAGAAGTACGGCCTCAAGCCTCGCGCGCGGATCCTGGCTGGCGCCGTGGCCGGTGTCGAGCCGCGCCTGATGGGCCTTGGCCCGGTGCCGGCCTGCACCAATGCCTTGCAACGCGCAGGCCTGAGTCTGGCCGACATGGACCTAATCGAAATCAATGAGGCGTTTGCCTCGCAAGTGTTGGGCTGTGCCAAACAGCTCGGTCTGGCTTTCGATGATCCGCGCCTGAACCCCAACGGTGGCGCCATTGCCGTCGGTCACCCGCTCGGTGCCTCCGGTGCCCGCCTGGCCTACAGCGCAGTGCGTCAGCTGGAACGCAGCAACGGTCGCTACGCCCTGATCAGCCTGTGCATTGGCCTGGGCCAGGGCATTGCCTGCGTTATCGAACGCCTCGACTAACAAAACACCACCCTCACGAATTCGGAGAAATACCCATGGCCAACAAGGCAAGCTTCAACTGGATCGACCCGTTGCTGCTGGATCAGCAACTCACGGTAGAAGAGCGCATGGTGCGCGACAGCGCCCAGCAATTCGCCGCCGACAAGCTGGCGCCACGGGTGCTGGAGGCCTTCCGTCACGAGCAGACCGATCCGGCGATCTTCCGCGAGATGGGTGAAACCGGCCTGCTCGGCGCCACCATTCCCGAAGCTTACGGCGGCAGCGGTCTCAACTATGTGTGCTATGGCCTGATCGCTCGCGAAGTCGAGCGTGTCGACTCTGGTTATCGCTCGATGATGAGCGTGCAGTCCTCCTTGGTAATGGTGCCGATCAACGAATTCGGCAACGAAGCCACCAAGCAGAAATACCTGCCAAAGTTGGCCAGTGGCGAATACATCGGCTGCTTCGGCCTGACCGAGCCGAACCATGGTTCCGACCCGGGCTCGATGATCGCCAGGGCGAAGAAAGTCGACGGTGGCTACCGCCTGACCGGCAGCAAAATGTGGATCACCAACAGCCCGATCGCCGACGTGTTCGTGGTGTGGGCCAAGGACGATGAAGGCCAGATTCGTGGCTTCGTCCTGGAGAAGGGCTGGCAGGGCCTGAGTGCCCCGGTTATCCACGGTAAGGTCGGTCTGCGTGCGTCGATTACCGGTGAAATCGTCATGGATAACGTGTTCTGCCCAGAAGAGAACGCCTTCCCGGACGTACGTGGCCTGCGCGGCCCGTTCACTTGCCTGAACTCGGCGCGCTACGGCATCGCCTGGGGCGCGCTGGGTGCTGCGGAAGACTGCTGGCACACCGCTCGTCAGTACGTGCTGGACCGCAACCAGTTCGGTCGTCCGCTGGCTGCCAGCCAGTTGATCCAGAAGAAGCTGGCGGATATGCAAACCGAGATCACTCTGGCCCTGCAAGGCTGCCTGCGCCTGGGGCGGATGAAAGACGAAGGCACGGCGGCGGTAGAAATCACCTCGATCATGAAGCGCAACAGCTGCGGCAAGTCGCTGGATATCGCTCGTCTGGCTCGCGACATGCTGGGCGGCAACGGCATCAGCGATGAATTTGGCGTGGCTCGTCATCTGGTCAACCTGGAGGTGGTCAACACCTACGAAGGGACCCACGACGTGCATGCGCTGATCCTCGGTCGTGCGCAGACCGGTATCCAGGCGTTTTTCTAATCATCGCCCAAGACGGTTTTTCAGCCAGCGTTTGAAAGTGTGAGCGGGCATCCACCCGCCGCATTGCAACAACACCCTTGAACCTACAATAAAAAAAGGCGTGAAAGCGCCCACGGGAAACCTTTGCCATGAACCAACCTTCAACCCTGACATGCCTGGTCCTGGGCGCCTTGACCTGCTCTGTCGGCCAGGCCGCGCGCGCAGACTTCATCAACGACGGTAAGGCCACGCTGGGATTGCGCAATTACTACTTCAACAACGACTATCGCGACCGGGCCGGTCCTGCCGGACAGAGCAAAACCGAGGAATGGGCCCAAGGGTTCATGCTCAATTACACCTCGGGTTTCACCGCCGGGACGCTGGGTTTCGGCGTGGATGCCTTGGCTCTGCAGGGCGTGACACTGAACAGTGGTGCTGGCAATCATCGCGGCAGCTCGATGATTCCGGACGATGGCACTGGCGCGGTCGATCAGTGGAGCCGTCTGGGCCTGACCGCCAAGGCCCGCCTGGGCAAAACCGAAGCACGCTTGGGCACGCTGATGCCCAAACTGCCAATCCTGGTGTCAAACGACAGTCGTCTGCTGCCGCAGACGTTCGAAGGCGCGCAGCTCACCAGCAACGACATCGACAATCTGACCCTCACCGCCGGCCGCCTGGAACATGCCACTGGACGCGGTTCCAGTGACCGTACCGGTCTCGCGGTCACTGGCGGGACTCGCGAGAGCAATGAGTTTGTGTTCGCCGGAGCCGATTACAAAGTCACCAAGGACCTGCTCGTCCAGTACTATGCGGCCAACCTCGAGAACTACTACACCCAGCAGTTCTTCGGTTTGCAACATACGCTCGCCCTGAGCGAAGGCCAGTCGATCAAGACCGACCTGCGCTATTTCGACACCGACTCCAGTGGCGCTAACGGCAGCGCCAGCGGACGTGCCGACGGTTACCGAGTCGGTGGCTATACCCGCCATGGTTCCGGCGAGATCGACAACCGCACCTGGAGCGCGATGTTCACCTATACCCTCGGTGGTCATGCGTTGACGGGTGGTTACCAAAGCATTTCCGACGACAGCAACTTTGTTCAACTCAATCAGGGCACCTTGCCGGGCAAGGGTGCCGTTGGCAGCAGTCTCTATCTGTTTACCGACCGCATGCTCACCAGTTTCAACCGTGCCGGCGAACGCACCTGGTTCGGTCAGTACGCCTATGACTTCGCCGCGTTGGGCGTGCCGGGCCTGCGTGCGTCGATGATCTACCTCAAGGGCGATGGCATCAAAACCATCCCGGGGGATGAAAAGGAGGAATGGGAGCGCGACCTGGCGCTGGACTACGTTATCCAGAGTGGCCTGTTGAAAAACGTAGGCTTGGGTTGGCGGCATGCAGCACTGCGCTCGCAGATCGATCCCCACCAAGACCAGAACCGTGTGATCGTCAGCTACACCCTGGCACTGTTCTGACTTTCTGGCCTGCCACCCCGTGAAGGGGGGCAGGCCGTAGGTTCTATACGAAGCGCCAGGCTTTGATAGGGCTGTAACCTTGATGAGTAACTGGGGGCTTCGTGTTCTCTTTCTGACGAGTATTCCAGGTGGACGCACACACAGCGGCAAAAAAACGGCCGGGCGTGGACTCGCGTCGGCGAAGGCCACATGGCGGCTGGGCAGCACAGGCCTAATGGCCGAGATAGGATCGCGCGCTGCGCGCCGGCGCTTGCGAGATCTGCATAAATCCTTTGGTGTAGGAGAGCATGTGCGGCGTGACATTTCCGGCCAGATGTCGCGCTGCCTTATTTGGACCGGGGTTACAGCCCATGGCGAAGATGCTCATCAGATCGTTCTAGCGTTTCCGGACGATCATCTTTGATGATGACTCGGACACGAGCGTGTGCGCCGCAATTCTTCAACATTCAAACATTCAAACATTCAAATGTTAGGGCAGGGCAATGAAATAAGCGGGCAGGGGGGCTGTATGGCAATCGAAGTTAGATCGCAGATTTAATATAACTCAACTAAACAGTCATTTAGTTTAGTTATTCTTTCCTATTATAATGGAGAGCGTAGCTGAAGGGGATTGTTCATACTACCGTTAAATGCTCTGGATCTGTTCGAGTTAAGCTCTGGTTGAAAATTTCAATTTGGAGTAAGCCTAATGCAGCAGCATCTAACGCCATGGATGGTCGAGAGCGCTTACCGTTATTTGAAGGCTGCAAAACATCTTAGACATGGCCATGACATGCTGGACATTGCGCAGATTAATGTTGCAATTGGCATGGAAATCCTACTGAAAAGCTTCGTATCGAAGCCCAATGGCAAGCTTGACCAAGCCAATGAAACCTACAAACTGGACGACGAAGAGATCGAGGCTGCACATGAGTATTTGAAATCGGCTTGATCGTCGTGAGCGTTGGATCGAGCAATATCGCGACGTTTTCACCACGGCGCGTTATCGATACGAGAAAAGTGCCGCGAAAGGTTCCGATGACATTTTGATCGGGATCCTGGACGAGCTGATTGATGACGTGGTGGACTGGCATCGCGAACTGGGCTGCCAAGACATATTCATCGTGTGTTATGGAATGCTGCCGCTGGAGCTGTTGCCGGATCCCGATCAGGAGCCGTGGCTCATCTGGTGAGCTAGGGATAGCTCAAGCCTGAACGTTAGCGTTCAAATTTGAGCGTTAACGATCAGGATCAGATGAACGAGGGTTCGTTCATGCCTGGGTGGATATCTGCCAACAGATGAAGGATATCGCTCAGGCGTGTGCGATAAGTCGCGTCAGGCTTCAAATCTGACCTCCACTGACCCTGACGCCCCAATACGAAGGTTCGCATAATGTATATTATGTTAAATCACGTATTGCTCTATAGCTGCGCATAGGTCCTGTCCGTTTCCCTACCGTCCGCTTTCCTCTTGCTCCAATCGCAAAATAAGCAGATACAGCACTCACGTTCTATGACCGAAAGCAGCCTGGCTCAGACTCAAAATGCCGAATCAAAAATATTAATGAGCTCCTCATTTTCTGCAATGACCGAATTCATATTAATCCGTTCGACAGCCATCACCATCAATATAAATGACAACACTGCGTAAAATGGATAGGCTTCACCCAAATAGAATGGAGATTTAGCCCCAAAGGTAGTCAACCCCAACAGTGAAATCATGCTAACAATGATGACGAGAAAATCGCTTCTCTGCTTATACTTAACATTTGCGCCCTTTAGCGCCGCTTTATATTTTTTTATATCAGTTTTTGATATGCCTTTGGAATCAACATCTTTTTTAATAACACCAGAATACTTACTGACCATCAGCTGCTCAGCTGCAACAACATACGAAAGATAGGTTTTGCTTCTTGTTAATCGACCCCACAACCCATAGATTGTCATCAGCTTCGTTTCAAGATGCGATTTTCGCTCAACCAGATAATTTTTCCGAAACGTGGCAAAGTAGTTAACTGCTCCAGTACCAGTTACCTTCTCACCCATAATATTACCCTTTATTAATATCAATCTACGCGCGATAAGCAGCCCAGTTCTGTCAACACTCACCATAAAGGTCAGGTGCTTCATTGCTGCCTCATTACCAACCGTTATCAATGGATACTGCTTAAAGCCCCCCTCTCCTCACTCTTTACTGTCCACATCCGGCACAACCATCACGTTATCACCAGGCTACGACTGAGCAGCCGGAGACAGGTTATCGATAGAGTCTTTGTTGAGGCCTCTTTCATAAGATTGGAGTAAGAGCTGCTCGAGTCCGACGCCCTCCTGCGGCAGACAGTTGCCCTCACTCCACAAATCGTGGACTTTCTGGGCGAGCTCAGGTATCCACGAAGTAACCGCCTGGTTGTCACCTGCGTAAAGGATGGGCAGTGGCCTGTGGCGACCAACAGTCAGCAGCTTGCGGTACAGCCAGATCGCCGGATACAGCTGGGTCTTATGCTTCGAGTTGTATCGCAGCGGTATTGAGATTCCTTCCGGGTCCAGATCCCCGAAGTATTCCGCTCCGTCAGCATCAACCTCTCTGATGACCTCATCCAGCGCCGTTCCAGTCGACGTGATGGCGCTACCAGCGCCATACACGACGGCCGCATAGCGATGAGCGGTGTCGTTCCATTCGCCAAGGCTGAAGAACGTGTGATGGTTCTCTACGACCAACACGGGCCGGCCAGGTTTGCCAGGCTGCTGTCGATAAGGCAAGGGAAGGTCCACTTTTCTTGCCCCAATCGCTGACAGAGCAAGTCTGCCGCCAAAAAGTGAATTGGATCGCACCCTGCCATCGAGGTATTTCTCATCCCCGAACATCTCAAGCGATCGCTCACGCAACGGCACCATCATAAAGCGCCCCTTGCGGCGGATGAGCCATTCGTTGATGACCTTGGCAGTCACCTTTTCGCTTTCCGTCAGTTGCATCCAGAACCCCAGTTCCGGCATCCAGGAAACGGTTGTCCAGTCTGGTTTCAACACTGAGATCGTTTCAACGATGACGCTGATAAACATGGGCATGGCCGGATTGCCAATTCGCTCGAAACTGCGGGGAGAAGGAAGTCTCAGGATGCCTTGCTCATCGCCAGCTCTAAGGGCCTCCATGAGTAACTTATCCCGATTGGGATGCTGTTGGAGCTCTGGATGGTGTTCTATCCAGAGGCCTCTTAACTTCAGCAGCTCTATGCGCTTTTTACGGCTACCGCGCAACGCTTCAAAAAAAGCAATGTTCATCAATTTGTACCTGCTCTTTGCACCGCAGTGTTGAATGTTGCAGTCGCCATCTGAATGTGAGAACGCCCATTTTTCACGCCCTCCTTGCGCAGACGGATCACCCGCTGAAAACCGGCAAGAATGTTCACATCCTTCATGGCTGTGAAGAAAATCAACTGCACACCAATGGCCTCGGCCAGCATGATCTGGACATCAATCAACGCGCGGGTCTGTACCTTGGCAAACGGGTTATCAAGAATAAGGGGGCAACCGCCTCCACGCTTAGTGACAGCCTGATGGGTTCGTCGCAACTGGCTCATCATCAGGTACATGAACATGGCGATGACCACCCCTTGGCCGCCGGACTTTTTCAGCCGACCGGCATCCTGGTACTGGTGATCGGCATTCTGCTCCATTTGCAATAATTGCAAGCCGAACGCGCGTTGTGGGGAAAGGTTGATCATGCCGGCCGCGACCAGGTCCGCACCATGTTCAGGAATGACCTTAGTCTCGATCAACGTGTTCAAGTAATGCCGAATAGAAGCCTTCCCGGCTTCCGTCGAAACACCTGTAATCGGGTGACGCATCTTCATGATGACTTTGCCACCGACATAGGGGGCGCCTTTTGGCACCATGACCTCGCAAGCTTTCTTCAGGACACTCATGCCCTCTTCTACCAACTGATGCACTTCGCCCACGCAATTCTCAAAGTCGGGCAGCATGCCGTCCAACTCAGACTGAGAGGCGTCCGTACGCTCAACGATCAGCATCATCAGTCGCTCAAAATCGCTGCAGGTGGTTTCAAATGAGTTGCTCGACAGCTCGTGCGCAAGGCCCGGATCAACGTCCTGCACGGCCTTTGACTTCACCACATCTGTAAATCCATCGAAGTGCGACTGAGCCAATTTTCGAGCTTCTTCCAGACCGACACTTTGCTGCTTATAGCGGTCGAGCACCTCCATCACTTGCGCTTCGCCGTCACCTTCAAGCTCAATAAACTCAGGAGCGGCAGCCTCATGAGGAACCGCAGAAATGAGCATTTTCTTATGCTTGTTCAGCACCTCGACGTTCTTCTTGCCTTGAGCACGCCTCTGCGATGCTTTCTCGGCTTCGCTCTGATCGGAAACCAGATTTTTCTCAAGCTGATCCGTATTTTCCTGGACCACCACGATGTGTTCTGCAAGCTCATCATCACTGAGTGATAAGACATCATCAGAAGGTTGAGGGGGATCAACCTTGGCGAAGAAGGCCTTTTTGTCGCTGCTAGCCACCGCATGTGCGTTCGATGATGATAAAAATGCCTGTTCGTACAAACCGACCTGCGTTATCTGGGCCGTGCATTCATGCGCCAGATCGAGACTGAGTAGGTTGACCACGGCTTCTTCGCGCAGATCGGAGAATTCAGACCTGTATTCTTCGCGAAACGTGGCTTCCGTTTTACGCAATTGCTCAAGGGTTACCCGACGAACTCCCAATCGCTGAGATTCCTCAGTATCAAATACGACTTTGTCGGAGTCGTAGGTCTTGATCAGTGTTTGCAGATCGAAACCAGACTCAAGAGCTGTTCGATAATCGAGACTGGGATCGAAAATCTCGGTGAGGTCTTTGCGATTCAGCAACTGCTGGGCGCGACCCACAAGATCGAACTGCAATTGCTTCGAGTGGGTGATGATATCCGCTTTCGAATCGATCAGTTGCTCAAGGCCTTCACTTTCTGTTTCCGCCTTTTCCCGAGACGCTTGCACCGTTGCCAATTGCTGCTTCCATTGCGCAAGCGGCTGTTCATACTGGTGCGAATAACGCTCCAGACGCTGGATCTTGCTGGTCTGATTGGCGATTTCACTTGGAATCGGATCTATCTCCTTTTCAAGTCCCTTCGCACGCTCTAGCACTTCACTGGCTTCTTCCAGGCACCCTGCCTGCAGACTCGCGAACGCCTGTTCTTCCTCATAGTGAGTGTGAATTTTTCGCTCAAGCTCAGCGATTCGCACAGCACCGAAGCGCCCCTGATAATCTTTGAGTTTGTTGGCTGCATCACGAGCGTCGTTACGGCGCTGAATGTGTGCGTCGCGCATGCCTGAGATTTCAGCGATTCGCTGTTCAAAATCGAGCAGCGCGGCGGCCGCGGCCTCCAGGTTATAGGCAGAGTCGTCTTCTGCCGGTATCACGACCCGGTCGAATGCAGCGACGGTCGCATCCAGGGTGGCAAGCGCGACAGTCACCGGGGTACTCAGGGGTAAGTCAGCACCCGCAACAATCTTGCATGACGTCTCCCACTCTTCGGAGGCCACGCAGACGCCGAGAAACCGGGCTGGGTCGGAGGCGACCAGTCGACGAGCCTCTTCAGCATCGGGGACAACTTTGGCAATGTAGGAATTGGTTGCTCGCGCAGAATGAATGCCGGCGGCCCGAAGTAGCCTGACAACTTGATCGACGTCATCACTCTGGCCCGCAAGTTCGGATTCTTCGATGGACTGCCTGGCGCGCTCCAGGTTGGCCAGGCGAATGTCCCGCTCCAGCACTTCACGGTCCATGGATTGGATAAATTCGTTAACGGTGCCCAGCAGTGTCAGAGAGTCAGGGTCACACAGCTCAGCTTCGACCACCGAACACAGCAACCGATTTTGCTGAAGATCTTCTTGAAGGGTTCTGGCATCACCGACTTCTCTGCTCAGATTTTCCTGAATGTGCGCTTCCGCTTGGGCACGCGATCCGTGCTGCGTCGCCTGATCACGAAGACGGTCAACGTGTTGTAGATAGTCCGCTCGTTCAGTGCGCAACGTGTCGAGGCGACTTTGCGCTTGGGCAATGGCCGCCGTGATTCTTTCGATCGCAGCAGCGGCGTCATGATCGAACGCGTCAAGTACCCCGTCGTCCAGCAAACTGGTGCGTTGAATCTCAGCATTATCGATGTCGGCCCCGACTTTTGCCTCCTCTTGCTGAAGCGTCCTGATGGATAAGCTCAACGTTTTAATTTGGGCCTTGGCTTGAGCCACTGCCTCAGCAGCCTCCAGCTCAACATTTTTCTCCGCCAAGCGTTTGTCGTCGTTCTGCTTCAGCAGAATATCGATAGCGCCACGAAGCAGCGCTCCCTGTCTTTCGAGCGCTTCCTTGATCGGGCGCAAGCCCTCAACTTCTTCTGCCAGCGACTGCTCTTCAATGAGAACTTGCTCATGAGCGCTGGTGATCTTCTTGTACGAAATGGCACCCTTGAGATGCCTCAGACGCAATTGAGCCGCGTCCCTGCCAGCTTTAGCCGCTTCAAACGCCGCTGCTGTGCGATTCACACTGCGCGTGTGCTGCAAAGCATGCATGGAAAACGTGGACGCTCGCTGATGTGCCAATAGCTCCTGGTTTTCCATAATGCGTGAGTTGTGGGTATCGATCAGGTCACCAAAATTAGTGACCTGCTTTTCTTCACTTAAACGAGCCAGCTCCATGGCGGCGGCCAGTCCCGACGCACGACGTAACAACCCGGTGCGCGTTTCAAGTGCAAGCTCAAACGCTTTAGAAGATTCACCCAGGGGCTTCATGGACGACAGGATTCTGGCCAACTGAACAAGCCGCGCTTCAAGGCGAGGTTTATTCTGGTATTTGTCAGCCACATTCACCACGGTGTTGCGTACCGTTTGAGCGCGCTCAGGGTCCATCGTCAGCGCCATGAGCTTACGAACCAGATCCTCTTCATCCTTGAAGGTCAGGAAGCCGCTTTCCAGGCCACCTTCTTGCCCATTGAATTGTCGTTGCATGACCAGAAGATCGAGATCCAGCAACCGTGTGGTGGCAAGGTGCGTGATCCAATCGTGCTGATTGCGAGTGTGATAAAAGTCTTCAGGACACTTCCTGTACATTTGGGTTAGCCATTGATTGAGCTCTCCCATCGTGCTCACCCCAGGCATGCCAAGCGTGTTAATGCCGGGTGCTGGGATATCTTCAAAGGTTATGCCGTGCTGGGATTCGAAAGCAAAAAACACCCGATCAACGTCGTTACCACGTTCAATGACATCTCGCGTCGCGACGGCTTGAGCAATGACCAGCTTGTAGTCCTTGCCCCCAGGCAGCCGTGATGGCATCGACCATTCGATGATGATGAAAGATGGCTTTCCGTCTTTAGCGAAATAGTCATTGAACTGGTGGTTGGGGTTCTGCATGTGCTGAATGAACAGATCCCGGCGCGGCTCGAAAATGCTGAACACATACGACAGCAACGAGGTTTTGCCACCGGTGTTCTCTAGGTTAACGATTGCGTTGACTGCTTCGTGCGTATCCGGCGCAGTGAAGTCGAGCAAGGTCTGGTCGTACCAGGCAGTGGCAGTGCCGTAGCGGCAAACATGCATTCGGGTGATTTTTTGCATACAAAATCCTCAGGCCGTTGCGCCGGAACGCACATAGTCAAATAGCCGCGGAAGCGTCCGCTCACGCAACTGAATACGCAGTCGATGGGTGGCGGTATATTCAACCGCTTCGCCCTCATCCTGAGCCCCCACGTTATTCACCAGCCCGTACTCAATCAGGTAGTTCAGTGCCATGCGCACCAACCCTTCAATCGAGTTTGGTGACGCGCGATCGGCTTGGGGGATCGAAGCCGGCAGGCTGTGAAGGTAACTCCAACCTGGTCGCAGCTCCTCTCGGGAATAATCATCGGAATCTTCAAGTGCATTCATGCGCCCGGACAAGCCAGTCAAGGTGTCCCTGAACATGGCCAGCGTCGCCGGCATTGGAAACCGGCTGTCATCTTCAATCAGAGCGGTCGTTGGATAAAACACCGCGCAGATGGCCAGGAAGCTCAGCGCCAGCGCCACGCGCTGGTCTTCAGACAGGTTTTTGCGAAGATCGCTAAGTCGAATCGAGAAGCGACTTTCCTTACGCGTCGGGGCAATGATCAATCCACGCTCGCTGACATCGAGCACCATCAGTTCCATCCCTTCAGCAATTTCCGCAAGGACCTGCTGCAGTTCTGGGCTAGCACGGTACCGAGCCAATAGCTCGCGATACTCCACGTCATTGGCCGGGGTCGCACTTAGATTGAGTGCCCGATAAATCAGACGTGCAGCGGCGCTGTTCTGGTTATCCAATTGAACCTCCTAGACCTTTGTCTTGACGTCGAACCTGAGGTTGTCGCCTCGGACCACCCAGGTTTCGTATTCACCATCGAGCACGGCATGGTGGTTTTCAAATTCTGATTCGCTGTCGGGGAAGCTGCGGTAAAGGCAGAACGCAATGCACTGCTGCTCAATCGCATTGAAGCCTTCGTGCGCTCCTGCATCTATCAGTTCATCAATCCGCCAAGAGCGGTTTTCTTGAAATTTTGCGGATAACCATTGAGAAATTTTGACGACCAATTGATCTGGAAAGGGATCCGGCCAGACCTGGAACGGCTCGATCTCGTCGTCATCCTCGTCGTCATCTGCGTCCTTGGTTAGCTGACGTCGCTCCATCAGGATGCTGAGAAGGTTCGATAAATCAGGCGTTTTGGGAAACACTGCCGGGAACAAACTGACAATGAGATCGTCGGCCGCCAGGGCCAACTGCGCTCCTGGGCGGATCATTGCTTGCGGGAGAAGATGTGTCTCAAGATCAGGAATGCCGGAAGATTTGCGGGCACGAAACGCGGCTGTCTGAGCGTCGATGAAACGCCCTTCGGCGCTGCTAACCTCCAGCTGCAGCCGAGCTCTTACGTTGCCAGCCTTCGACAACAAGTCATGCAGGCTTGAAAGCTCTTGCTTGCTCTTGATGTTTTCTACTTCACCAATCTTGTTGCGAATCGCCATGAGCAGCCGCCCCTCTTCCTCCTGGCGAGCTTTAACGTGCTGGCGGGAGTCGTCTAATCGAGGCTTGATATCCGTACTCCATCTCACCGTTCCCGGTGCGCGAATCGCCTGAGTAATATGTCCCTGAATGTGTTGCCGATGCTCAATGGAAAGCACCATGGCGCGCCTGGCGAACTCCGCGGCCTGCTCAAATCGCCCTCTCTCGATCAGGATCTGAAGCATTTTTTCCATGAGAATCTGTTGATCTTCAACGTCCACATCCAGCATGCCGATCAGAAGCAGGTAACCCTCCGGTGAGGGGCGATACCGATAGACGTCATCAAGATCTGGTTCAAGACTCACTAGGCGAAAGCGGTACAGGCGGGTTTGCAGGGACGGTGCATGAAAATAGGTGAATTCGAATTCTTTGTAGTTCTCCGCTTTATTGCTCAAGCAGCCAATCACGACATCGGCTGCCTTTGCACACGCTGAGCTGGTTTTTGCTGGACGGATCCGACTGATGAGTGAACTCAAATAGGTACGCACCTCCGCCATGCTGTAGCCTGCGCCGACCGCGGATCCCTCCATCATGAAATTGAGGGTGGCCATGCACAGATAGTGAGTGTCGAGCCCATCAAACAGTGGCTCTCCTTCCTCACCTTGATGGAAGTTACGCGCCCCATGGAGCTGGTTCAACGGCTCCAGCAACCGCTGATTTCGCAACTGAGGAGATAGATCGATCAACTCGCTCTTGGACTCGCCGAAAAAGTCGGATTGATCGGGCAGCTCTTCGTCTGACATGGGGCTTTCGTCTACTCAGTAGTGAGGTAACCGCTACTCGGCAAGGCTATCAAAATGATGACCTTGCAGGAAGTCTATTGATGATGGTGTAGTATGGCAATCCCCTTCACTACAAAAAATTTGACCATGCTTGAGAATCTCAGCCAGCCACAACGAGACCGACTCGCCTTTATAGATCTCAGATTGCGCATGTTGGGTGAACTCAAACGTCAGCATCTGATCGAGCGCTTCGAGATTCAGGAAGCGGCCGCCAGTCGTGACATTGCGCTGTATAAGACGCTCAGTGCTCACAACCTGGTGTATGACGCGAGCTCGCGTCTTTACAAAGCCAGTGAGTCCTTCGAGAGCCTGTTTGAACACACCACGGAACAAGCGCTGATCTGGGTCACCAAGGGGCTCGGTGACGGGGAGCCCAGAGACACCACGCCTGGGGTCGCGGTCAATTACCCAGACCAACTGATGTGGCCGAATCTCGATATCCTGGGTCACGTCACCCAGGCAATTCACCAAAAATGTCCTCTGCAGATCGATTACGAGTCGCTGAACGGCTCCAGTCAGCGCGTCATCGTGCCTTTTTCTTTGGTCGATAATGGGCTTCGTTGGCACGTCCGTGGGTTTGACAGGAAGTCGGGGGAGTTCCGGGATTTCGTCATCACCCGAATCCGCAAGGCGATCCCCTTCCCCGCTGATGCCGTTGCTGTTCACGAGACGAGCGATCAGGACATTCAATGGACAAGGATCGTTGAACTGACACTTATTCCCCACCCCAATCAACCAAGACCGGAAGTCACGCTCATGGATTACGCAATGGTTGATGGGATGCTGTCGCTGAAACTTCGGGCGGCTACGGCGGGCTATACCCTGCGTAAGTGGAGCGTGGACTGTTCACCAGATCACAGCCTAAGGGGGCCGGAGTATAGGTTATGGCTTTCCGATCCCTTGGCATTGTATGGCGTCAAGAACGCCATCCTTGCCCCAGGTTATGTGACACCAGACGCACATTAATTTGGAACTGACCGTACACGCCATAGGCTATGACTTTTCTCGTTTGGGTAATCAAACTACGATTTTGAAAACAGCGGGCGCATTCCTTATGGACGATCTGTGGTGAACTTCAGGCACATTGCAACCAGTAGGACTTTCGCTTAAGCAACGGCTTACCGCTCTAATGAACGTCTGACATCGCCCATAAGTTAAATCATGTGTCAGGCATGTACTCAACGTACTCGGTTTTGGCACAGGTGCATTCCAGGTTCAGGTTTGCCCCTGTAAATTCCAGTTTTATCGGGCCATGCTGCGATGAGTCGCCGAACACCTTCCAGCTTCCCACCACGAGCGAAATGAACCTTTTCTTGTGTCACGAAGATCCGGTGAGCCACGGAACCTGCGGTCAATGGTTTTTCAGGTATCAATGGGGGATCTCGTGGATCCCCTTTTAACCGGTTGATTACATACTGCTGACCAGATGGCCTCCATCCACGGCCAGAACACTACCCGTCATAAATGCACCAGCATCGCTGGCGAGCAGTAAAAATGGCCCCTCCAGCTCGCGGAGCTCGCCAAGTCGACGCATTGGAATCAGCTCACGGATATAGCTGCTATCCCGCTCACTATCGAAAAAAGCTTCATTCATCTCCGTCTTGAAGTAGCCCGGCGCTATGGCGTTTACCCTGATCTTGTAGCGCGCGAGTTCCAACGCCAGCGACTTGGTCAACTGCACGACGCCAGCCTTCGCGACACAGTAATGGCTGTAGCCGGTGGCGACGCGCAGGCCAAGTATCGATGCGACGTTGACGATGCTACCGCCCCGCCCGGCCTTGGCCATCCGCTGTCCGGCGACCTGGGCAACGCGCCAGACATCATCAAGGTTGGTTGCCAGCATGGCGCGCCAATCTTCTTCGTTGATTTCCAGCGGGCGCTGACCGTTGCCGATGCCTGCATTGTTAAGCACTACATCAACCACACCGAAGTGCGCTTCGGCGGCATCGAAAGCTGCCTCGACGCTGGCCCGATCGGTGACATCAAGGGCGACCGAAAACGCTTGGCCACCCTCCCACTCAATATCCTGGGCGACAGGCACAAAGCATTCATTACGTTAGGCACTGTGACGATGTCATTTTCAGGGACTTGTCCCAGGAGCGTTCCATGATGTGCGGGAACGCGTCCGAAATGTGCTCGATGCCAATCAACTCCGACCTGGCGGATGCCCCCTTGGCTGACTCATCAGCTTTTCGAAGCCCTCCATTCATGCGGAATCTGTCAACAGTGTTTGTCCAGTGGGACGCTATATGGCTAAGGCATCCGGATGCTGTGAACGAGCTGGAGGAATTCGCCAAGGGGTCGTTTCAGGAAGTTATGGGTGAGAGGTTTACCACTCCTGCGCAAGATCAAAAGGTGACCCGTGTGATCGCCTGCACGGGAAAAATCTACTACGACCTGTTGGCACACCGCCGTGCTGTCAATGCCGAACATGTCGCTTTGGTTCGCCTGGAACAGCTCTTTCCTTTTCCTTACGAGGCGCTGGCTGATGAACTCGGTCGTTACAACAATTTGAAATCGATGGTGTGGTGCCAGGAGGAATCCCGCAATCAGGGTGCGTGGAGTTTCGTCGATGGTTATCTGCGTGACATTACCCCGGAATCGGCCTCGCTTCGTTACGCGGGACCACCACCGGGTGCATCCACGGCGCCCGGCAATATGACGATGCACCTTGAGCAACAACGCCTGGTCATTCAAAGCGCGTTTTCTTAGGGAATGACTTTTGCTCCCTCTCGTTGCCATTCTGCTATCGAGAGGGAGTCGCCAGGCTTGTCGAAAGAGGTGATCAACGCGTAAGTTGGATGGGCTGCCATTTAAAACCGGTAGGAGTTGATCAATGCGCATCGCCTTGCTGTCCGACATCCACTTGTCCGTCAACGCATTACCTTTTCCCGATGTGGATGCAGATGTCGTAGTGCTCGCCGGAGACATCTCCCGACCGGCAGCGGCCATTGAGTGGGCCAAATCCTGCCCTGCTCCGGTCGTATACGTGGCAGGCAATCACGAGTTTTATGGCAGTGACCTGGTCTCTACTTACGAGCACTTGAACAGGTTGTCGCAAGGCACACAGATCCACGTATTGGAACGTTCGGAGTATGTCCACAACGGCGTGCGGTTTTTGGGTTGCACCCTGTGGTCTGACTATCGTCTTTTCGATTCCGCAGAGGATCGGGCACAGGGCATTGATCTGGCGACGAAGGTCATTCGGGACTTCACCCACATAAACATCTCCCCCGATTTTCAAGACCTGTTCACTCCAGCGATTTCCCAGCTGGTTTTTTACAGACAGTCGCTTGGCTGGAAGACTGCTTCACCAAAAACAGAACCATGCCCACGGTGGTGGTTTCCCATTTCGCACCGACACGGTTGAGCATCAGCCCGCTTTTCAGGCGTTCTCCGATTAACTCGAGTTTTGTTTCAGACCTCGAAGACCGGATCAAAGACTGGCAGCCGGCACTTTGGCTACATGGTCACACCCACGAGAGCTTTGACTATCGGGTGGGCAACACCCGCGTCATTTGCAATGCCCGGGGCTATGCAAAAGACGGCGTTAATGAAAACCCTGATTTTGATGACTCATACGTGATTGATCTCGATATCTGAGGCAACACCATCAGATCAACAGATCCAGCGTATCAAACAGTTCAACATCCTTCGGCTGTGACGAACGCCAATAGATCGTTACGCTTCACTTTCATAACGAAGTTCAGGGGATTTTTTGATGCCCCCACCTGGGCCAAGGGTCAGTGCATGAGCAATACCTCGTGTGATGAAATACGCTTCGACTCCGACGAAACAGAGCGAACCGCTCTGGCCACCCATTATTCTGGATTCGCGAAATATGGACACGATCGACGCGTTGCGAATCTTTGTCAGTATCGATAAATCCGGCAGTCTGAGTGGTGCAGCACGCCAACATTCGCTGGCAACCTCGACAGTCAGTGTTGCCTTGCAGCAGTTGGAGCAGAACGCAGGGGTGCGGCTGATCACGAGGTCCACTCGGCGACTGAGCTTCACTCACGAGGGCCGACAATTTCTGTGTGAGGCAAGAAAGATATTGGCCGTGTGGGACGCCACACTTGAGGGCGTCAAAGAGGGGCCGTTGACAGGACTCATCCGCTTCACGACCACTCAGGATTTTGGCAGCGAAGTGGTTGCTCCCTTGATCGACAGGTTTTTGGAGTTGCATCCCGGCATTCGTTTCGACCTGCTATTGGCCGAAGACGTGCTTGATCTGGTTCAGAACCATCTGGACTTCGCGCTACGTCACGGCCCCTTGTCCGATTCTTCGCTCAGGGCTCGACTACTGGTTTCAGGACGTCGAGTGATTTCTGCGGCTCCGACCTATTGGGCCGCTCATGGCAAACCGACTTGCCCTCAGGATTTGGCGCGTCACAACTGCTTAGTGATCTCGCGACCAGACCGCTCATTTTCAACCTGGTCATTTACCGAGGGCGGTAAACGGCTCAGGGTGAAGGTGTCGGGGAATCGGATGGCCAACAATGGCGGAGTGCTCCGACAGTGGGCCATCAAAGGCTACGGTGTTGTCATGAGTCCGTTATGGACTATCCGCAAAGACCTGCAAGCCGGTGTGCTGTCGACTGCCCTGGAGGGGTTTCTTCCCGATGAGGCTAACCTGTATGCCGTTACCGCTGAAGGTGTGGCGAGTCGTCGGGTCACCGCGTTCCTCGACTTTCTCGCGAGGGAATTGGCAGGGTTTGCGTAGCCCGGCTCATTCCAGTCCGTGGATTCCATTTCCATTTGCTCGGTACTTTTTCTCACCATCAAAACTGGTTTTATTTCTCGCAAATCGCGAAAGGTGATATCGATTTTCACCGGCTTATCGTCCCTCCAAAAACACCTGAAACTGTACCTCTTTAAATCGGGTTAGCTCGTAACCCTACTGAGGAACATGATCATGCCAGTTACCGCCAAAGCCGCCGTTATCCACGGATACGGTGCACCAGAAGCCCTGAAGTTTGAAGAGATCGAGATTGCCGAACCGGGCGACGATCAAGTACTGGTGCGCAACACCGTAATCGGCGTGAATTTCGTTGACGTCTACTTCCGTCGTGGCACGCTGCCTGTACCGCAGTTCCCTATAATTATCGGTGACGAGGCCGCTGGGATCGTCGAAGCCGTTGGCCGCAATGTCACCTCGGTCAAGGTCGGAGGCCGAGTGATTTATGGCGATAGCCATGTCAACTTCGGCGCCTATGCCAGCAAAAAGCTGCACCTGGCCGATCGGGTGATGGTCATCCCCGAAGGCGTCACCGACGAGCAGGCCGCAGCCAGTTTTCTCAAGGGCCTGACCGCGCGTTATCTGGTGAAAGAAGTCGTGGCACTCAAGCCGGGCGACACCATTCTTTACCACGCGGCCGCTGGCGGCGTTGGGCAGATCTTCGTGCAGTGGGCCAAGTCATTGGGGCTGCGCGTGTTCGGCACGGTGTCCACTGACAGCAAGGCTCAAGTCGCGCGCGATGCGGGTTGCGATGAGGTCATCAACTACACCACGGAAGACTTCGTTGCCCGTGTTCTCGAGCTGACTGGCGGCGTAGGTGTGAACGCGGTATTCGATTCCGTGGGCAAGGACACCTTTCTCGGCTCACTGGCCGTACTCAAGCCACGCGGTACGCTGGTGCAGTTTGGCAAGGCGTCTGGTTTCCCGGAACCGTTCGACCCTTTCTTGCTGATGCCAAAAGCACTGTACCTGACGTGGGCGATCCTGCCGCACTACACCTCGTCAGTGGAGGATTTCAAAATGGCTGCCGCCGACCTGCTGGGGGGCATTCAATCGGGCATCCTCAAAGTCGATCCGAGCCACGTCTATGCGTTTGAACAGGTCGTGCAAGCGCACCAGGATCTTGAAGAACGACGCACGACCGGTGCTGTGGTGATGCGCGTTTAGCCGATTACGGATCACCCGCCAGTAAAGATGTGCAAACGACGCGGCAGCCCCTACTCAATCATGAGGCTGCAGCTACACCTTGAGTTATCTCCCAGAGGCGCCCATGAACACCGAACTGAACCAACTGATTTCGCTGGAAGCCATCAGAGGTTTACGAGTCCTCTACTGCCACCATTTGGACAGTGGCCGGATCGACTCGCTCACCAAGCTGTTCACCGAAGATGGCATTCTCCAAGTGGATCGAGGCTGCTGGAGAGGTCGTGAAGAGATCCACGCCGGCCTGTCCATAGCCTTCGCCGAGTACGACGTCGAACAGCGCGGCGCCTACCCGTTCGTTCACCTGGTTTCCAACCAGTGGGTTGAACTACTGGACGAAAACCACGCCGAGGGACGGTGCCACATGCAGTTCTTGGCGACCGAACGAGCCGTCGAGGTAAACCCACTGATACTCATGGGCATCTATGCCGACGAGTACCGCCGGGTCGATGGTCAATGGCTGATCAGCCGCACACGCCTGGACGTCATCTGGCCAAAGCCCGACATCGCTGGTGGTGAACCTGGCAACGGCCTCGTGCTGCCGTCCTGACCCCCTCCACGCTGCCTTTGTTATTTGGTGATTGACATGTCTGCACTCTTTTCACCCGTTCACATCGGCCCCTATGCCGTCGCCCATCGCGTCGTGATGGCCCCGCTTACCCGCCTGCGTGCAACGCAAAGCGGTGTCCCGGGCGACCTGATGGTCGAACATTATGCACAACGCGCCAGCCAGGGCGGTCTGATCATTGCCGAATCCACAGCGGTGTCGATTCGCGGTCGATCCTATCTGGGCGCGCCCGGCATCTATACCGACGAACAGGTCGCCGGCTGGAAGAACGTCGTTGATGCGGTTCATGCAAAAGGCGGCCGAATCTTCCTGCAAATGTGCCACTCAGGCCGTCAGTCGCACCGCGACCTCCAGCCCGGTGGCGATGAACCACTTGCACCTTCCGCCCTATCCTTTGACGGCATGGCTCTTACCAAGAGCGGCTGGCAGCCGGTTTCGATGCCTCGTGAGATGACCCTGGACGAAATCAGCGTCGCGATCGAAGAGTTTCGCCTGGGAGCCACGCGCGCGCTCGCTGCCGGCTTCGACGGCGTCGAGATCCACGGTGCGAACGGTTATCTGATTGATCAGTTCATCCAGGATGGTACGAACCTGCGTACCGACTCCTACGGTGGCCCGGTGGAAAACCGCGTCCGTTTCCTCCTCGACGTGACCAAGGCAGCCATCTCGGTGTTCGGTGCTGATCGCGTGGGTGTGCGTCTTTCGCCGGCCGGCGAATTCGGCGGCATGGCGGACAGCAATCCGATGGCGACCTTCGGCTATGCTGCCAGTCAACTCAACCCATTGGGCATCGCCTACCTGCACATTATCGAGCCCCGCATAAAAGGCGAGGTGGATATTCGCGAAGGCGGAGCGCCGGTGGCTGCACAGCATCTGCGAGTGATATTCAACGGCCCGATCATCGCCGCCGGTGGCTTTGATGCCGAGTCGGCTGCCGCTGCGGTCCGAGATGGAGACGCCGACCTGGTCGCCTTTGGCCGAGACTTCGTCGCCAACCCTGATCTGCCGCATCGCGTGCAGAACGGCCTGCCGCTAAATGCCTACGACCGCAGCACGTTCTACACCAGCGATCACCGCGGCTATAACGACTACCCGTTCGCTACGGTTTAAATCTTGCCTGCAGGCCGACTGACGCTGTGCAGGTCAGTCGGTAAGGGCATGACACTAGACCTGTAGATACCGTCTTGACCCTCATCGCGCAACAGCGATGTTTGGGTCAATTAAAGGTCAGCGTGTAGTCTCGCTGACTGCGCCTTTTTCCTGCTTCCATTACGTCCTCCTGAAAATAGATCAGAAGGTGTAAACCTTAATCAGGACGGCACCGTATCGATGGGTCTACTTGAGCATGCGCGCAGAACTTACGGCGTCACGGGTCATGTGCAGCTCTTCGCCCTTTAGCCACTGGCCGTAATAGTCCTTTAGCTCTTCTTCCCAGCCGGCCACCTCGTCCAGCAACTGCTCGGCTTGATCGCGGGAAAGCGCAAAGTGCGCGTGATGGCTGAGCAGATTAGAGCGGCTGATTTGGCTTCCGTCCCGCCCAACGGCCATGGCCAGGGTTTGAGCTGGCCCTTCGTCAAGCATCGGCAGCACGTCGTACATGGGCGAAAGACGCCACTGCCCTCCAACCCAAATCACGGCATGATTGCGCGGGTGGTCGTCGCCATTTCCCGCCAAGGCGTTGTAGCACATGCGCTTGAACAGCTCTTGCAAGTCATCGTCCGGAACACCGCGACGGCGCATTTCATCGGCCACAGCCGCGTACCTCCAATCACGGTGGTACTGCTCATTCCAATCCGAATCTAGCAAGGTCAATGCACTGAGCATGGGGATGCGCCTCGCGCCTTCAGCAAGGGGAGTACGGTCGAAGCGTTCGACCAATAGCGTTGACGGATCCTCGGCATGCAAGGCGGTATTGGCCACGTTCAATCCCTTCGATGCTGCGAAGGTCATGCAAGCAAATTCAATCGACGGAAAGTCGTACTGATCAAACCGGTCACGTGGTTTGGCCAGGATCAGCATTCCGTTATCTTGCAGCGTCCGTTTTGGTCGCACACCGCCGAGGGCGGAACGCTGCTGGCGAATGTTGAGCGTTGTGACTGATTCCTCATCTAGCTGACCGTCGTATACCGCTTCGCACGCCTCAACGAATTTTGCCAAACCCTTCAACGTTGGAATTTTACAGTCTCCCAAACCTGGTGTGGGTGCTGTCGCTGTCCCAGCCATGAGATTCCCAATGCGGTCGCTGTTTGGCGACTTGAGCAAATAGTCGATGGGCGCCAGCTCTTTGCCGTATGCGCGATGGAGCAAGCGTTCACCCCAGCCGTCCGGCATGGCGTCATTGATAAAGCCCGGTACTCCACGGTTCTTGACGATGCCGGTATAGGCTTCGGCGCGCAATGGGTAGTTAATGGGATCAGGCACCCACCCACCGCGCTCTACGTGGTCTGGAGCATAAATAAACTCGCCGAACTTACCCTTCAGGGTCAGCCTGCCAAGGGTCAGAACCTCTCCCGTGTCGGGATGTTCCATGTAGATGTATGCACGAGACATCAGAATTCCCCAGGCTTAGGTTTCGACAGCCGCACCCGCTTTGATGCGATGCTCTGGTGTGAGTTCTCATCGTTGGCATAGCGCGTGATTTCCGATGTGTTTTCGATCCCCTCCAAAGAGGTGAAAACCGTTTCGGTGATGCCCAGGCGCCACAGCACCAGCATGAAAGATCGAAGGTCTACGAGTTCCGACCCGCCCTCAATCTTGCGAAGTGTGTGTGCGGAGACGCCAAGTGTTAACTTCAAGTCGGCTTGACGCAAACCTAGAGCAAGGCGTCTTGCTTTGACCAGAAGCCCTATTTTGCTGAGTTTGTCGGAACAGGCGACAGGGAAAAAGCTATTCATAATACTCACCGGCATGAGCTTTAAATCAGATAAGGTTAACCATAGCACGCATTAAATCTGCGCTTAAAATTTTTAATACGCGAAGCGGTGAACATTAAGTGTCTTAAGGTTCACATGGATGAGTCTTATGATTTATGTCGCACAGAAAAATTAACGTTTACGCGAAGCCATGCTGCAGCTATCGTTGAAGGCAGCAGTTCACCGGTCAGCGCCTGCTGAAGGCCAGGACGACCACAACTGATTAGGGGTAAATCGAGAAGTGATTAGCCTAAGCGCATACCTCTCGGCGCCGGCTTAAGCCTGGAGAGAGAGAGCTGTAACGACTCTCATGTGGATCGTCTCTATTGTGACACCTGGCGTACCGAACACTGTCACCACCCGTGCCAATGCGGTTTAGGGTCACGCGAGATAGGCGCCAAATACAGAAGCACCTGTAGGAAGAAAAATTTGGACACAACCTCCCCCCTCACCGCCCGCGAGGTCTACCAAGTGCTAAAAGACGTCGCGCTCGGCACACGCATCATGACAAGACCTGCAGTCAGTCCTGGAACGAAACCTATAACGGCCTCATGCCCGTTGAGATCGATGGCTTGCGGCTCACGCGTTTCAATGACTGCAACACCCTAGATGTGGGTGGGCGCCGCTCAAGGCATGTACCAGGACAACCCGCAGTTTCAACGCGACGAAGCGATTCGCTCAGGCTCGCTGGCGGCAATGACCCTGATGCTGGCCGCGAAGGGCCAAGGACTGGTTTCGGCGCCCATGATCGGGTTCGACCAGTTGGCAGTGGCGCAAGCGTTTGGTCTCTCCGCGACGGAGATTCCAGTGATGTTGATCACCGTTGGCTATCCTGGCTCGGCCAACTGGCCACAAAAACCTCGTAAAGCCGTTAACGACGTTCTGCAGTTCGTGTAAGCGAATGCTGCCAGCGATAGCCAGGCAAGTCCCGCCTTCGCTGGCGGTTGCTGATCAACTCACAACCACGACATGCCTGGGGCTGTGAAGTAGTGAGCGCTATATCCAAATCATCCTCATCGTTACTCGCGATTCTGACCGCTGCCTGTTTGGGGTTTCTTGTCGTTCAACTTGACGTCAGCGTCGTTAACGTCGGCCTTGGCGCCCTTAAGAGCGCGTTCGGCACCGACCTCACAGGCCTTCAGTGGGTCATCAACAGTTATGCGCTACCTTTTTCTGCCTTGCTTATCCTGGGAGGCGCATGGGGTGACAAATGGGGAGCAAAATCCGTCTTTGCCGCGGGTTTCGCTATCTTTACCCTCGCCTCTATCGGTTGTGGTCTCGCCGACAGCATGACCATGCTGATCACGATGCGGGTCATGCAGGGCATCGGCGCGGCCTTCCTGATACCGACATCACTTACCCTGATTCGCGTGTCATTTCATGATCCCGATGCACGTCGTGCCGCTGTTGCGCTCTGGGGTGCCTGTGGGGGTATCGCACTGGCAGCCGGTCCGGTGATCGGTGGCCTGATGATCGAGTACTTCGGCTGGCGAAGCGTATTTCTGCTGAATATTCCGATCGGCCTGCTGGCTATCGGGCTGATCCTGCGCTACGCCCCCGCCTCCCCTCGGGTTGATAAGCAGGTCGATATTTCAGGCCAGATCAGTATTGCGATTTGCCTTGCTTCGCTGACCTATGGCTTGACCGAATCCAGTGAGGAAGGTTGGGTAATCGAAACACTCACCGCGATGGCAATTGCCGCAATCTGTGCGCTGGCATTTGTTCTGATCGAATGTCGGGTAAAACATCCGATGCTGCCCGCTCACCTGGCGAAAAACAAAGTGCTGGGGAGCATGGCGCTCGCAGGCGCCGCGATCAATTTGACATTTTATGGAACGGTCTTTGTTTTCAGCATTTATTTTCAAACATTCCTGCATTACGACGCGTTCAAAACAGGGTTGTCATTTATCCCGCTGACGGCGGTGCTGACACTTTCTACGATGCTCTCGTCAAGGTTCGCCAAGCGGTTCAGTGCCACTCGTATTATCACGACGGGTTTCACGATTCAGATCGTTGGATTCATCGCGCTGTCGCAAACCACGTCCAATACCTCGCTGTGGTTGCTCAATGGTGCGCTGATGCTGGTAGGAATTGGCAGCGCCATGTCAGTACCGTCCATTACCAACTCGATGCTGTCTTCGGTCACACAGCACGACGCGGGCATCGCCTCCGGCCTGATGGCCTCCACGCGGCAACTGGGTGGCGTGATCGGCGTCGCGGTCTTCGGCACGATGATCGCCCATTCGGATAAGGTAGCTTTTTCCGCTGGACTATCCACCGCGATGCTGTTTTCAGCGCTGGTCTTGGCACTCTGCATCGCCGTAAACCTGTACGCAGCCTCCGCTCGGCATCAATAAATGCCGGCATGGATGAAGAGCCGCTCCCTCGCGCCCTGAATCAACTGCACCATTTCTTCAACTGAATGGGATTGCACTTTGAAATACCCACTGAACAGTCAATCGCTTCTCTCGCTGCTCGGCGAAGACTTTCACTTTCCCCATGAAATCCCTGGCCAAGCCGCTCGGGTTTCTGACTTTGAAGGCCTGAAACTCAACAGCTTTATCACCAGCGACCAGGTTAACCTCGCCTATTGGGAAGCCGGTGCAGGCAAGCCGCTGATTTTTATCCCGGGTTGGTCAGCCAACGGCGCGCTGTACTTTCACCTCATGCACATCCTCAGCCAGCATTATCACGTGTACGTCCTGGATGTCAGGAACCAAGGGTTCTCCGAAAAGGTAGCCTTCGGCAACCGGATTTCCCGATATGCCATGGACGTAAAAGAATTTGCAGATCACCTGGGCGTGTCCCACGCAGATTACTGCGGATGGTCGATGGGCGCATCGATCCTGTGGGCCTATATCGACTTGTTCGGTACACAAGGCATCCGCACGCTGAGCATCATTGACCAGGCACCCTCGGTTTATTGTCATGCAGACTGGACGGAACAGGAGCGACTGCAAGCCGGGGCGTTCACCACCTCACCAGAGCGCATGATTGCGTCCTACACCAAAGGGGAGTCCACCAACCAATTGATCAGCGCGACTCGTGTGCTGGAACGGGCCGTGGCCCTGGACTCGCCCTACTTTCACAACGTCATCAGCCTGGCACAGGCCGTTGTGAAGGATGACATGGCGTTCCTGGAGCGCGTGCTATTCGATCACGTCACCAACGATTGGCGCGATGTCATCCAGACAAAGATTAACGTTCCAACCGCCATTTTCACCGGCGAATACAGCGACTGGCTGGACAGCCAACGCTGGATGAATTCGGTCATTGCGGGCTCTGTGCTGCAGGTGTACACCAAGGCCGAACAGGGCGATCACTTCCTGGCGTTGAAGAATCCGGAAAAATTCGCGACCGACCTGCGAGCTTTTCTGGATAAGTACTGAGTCAGACTCTATTCGGCGAAATCCCCTCTACTGTTCCCATTGTGGGTGGGCAAATCGCTCAGCCAGAAAATTGATCAGCACCCGGACTTTGGTCGCCAGGTGCTTGCGGGTGGGATAGACCACGTAGATGCCCAGTTCGACCGACTGGTACTCAGGCAGGATTTGCACCAGGCCCCCTGTCCGCAAATCCTCGGCCACCATGAAGCTGGGCTGCAAGGCAATACCGCCCCCCGCCAAGGCAATACTGCGGCAGGTATCGCCATTGTTGCAGCGAACGATCGAGCGGGTGCGCACACTTTCGCTGCCGTCAGGGCCCTGAAACTGCCATTCATTGCCGCTGGCGAAGTTGGTGTAGGCAATCACTCCGTGTTCTGTCAGGTCAGACAAAGTGCGCACTTGAGGGTGGCTGGCCAGATAATCGGGTGAAGCACACAGACACATCCGCGTGCCCGCCAGACGGCGACCTATCAGGGAAGAGCTTTCCATGCGGGCAATACGAACAGCGGCATCGAAGCCCTCCTCCACCAGATCCACCAACCGGTCGTTCAAGCTGATGTCCAACTCGACGTTGGGGTAGGCCTTCATGAAGTCGCCCCATATCGGCGCCAAGTGCAGCACACCGAAACTAACCGGTGCATTCACCCTTAAAACCCCACTGGGTTCCGGTGCGGTGGCCGATACGGCCTCCTCCGCCTGATTCATCAGCGCCAGAACCTCCCGCGCCTGGTGATAGAACTGCCGCCCCTCATCCGTCAACGACAGTCGGCGAGTCGTGCGGTGGAGGAGCCGTGCGCCCAGCCGTTCTTCAAGACTGCTCACATAGCGCGAAATGGCTGCCTTAGACATCTCCAGGGGCTCGGCCGCGCCGATGAAGGTGCCCTTATCGACAACCGTGCAGAAGACCTGCATCTCCAGCGCCCTATCCATTACTGTCTCACTTAGTGGAACTGTTCATCGCATTTGGCCTTATTTATCTCAAATTAACAACCTATAAGCTGACCCCATCGAAACGCAAATCAATGCAAATGAGGTAGCTATGAAAATAACAGTAGTTGGTACCGGAAACATGGGCTCGGCGTTCGCAAAACAGTTGTCCAGTGCTGGACATATCGTTCGCATCACTGGCCGTGACATCGAAAAGGCCAAAGCTGTGGCCGCTCAGTTTGAAAATGTCAGCGCCTATCCTGCTGCTCAAGCATTGGGTGACAGCGAAGTGGTTGTCGTTGCGACAGCCTACGCAGACGCCATAGCGGCACTGCAAAGCCTGGGAGATCTGGCGGGTAAAGTTGTCGTCGACATCACCAACCCACTGAGCGCCGACTACATGTCGTTGACCATCGGTCACGTGACAAGTGCTTCTGAAGAAATTGCCAAGGCGGTTCCACAAGCGCACGTGGTTAAAGCGTTCAACACCCTGTTCGCACAGGTACTCGCAGATGGCCCTCAATTCGCTGATAACCAACGTGGCAGCGTGTTTGTCGCCGGTGACAGTGAACGTGCCAAACAGACCGCGATCTCGCTTGCACAGAGCCTGGGCTGGAACACAGTGGACGCTGGTGGCTTGATCAATGCCCGTTACCTCGAGCCACTGGCAGGCCTGAACATTTATCTCGGCTATGGCGCAGGCCTGGGCACTTCCATCGCCCCCGTCTGGCTTAACAAGTAATTATTTCGGAGCACTCACCATGAACACTTCGTTCCCCCTGTTATTTGTGTCTCATGGTGCTCCGATGTTTGCCATCGAGCCCGGTCTGGCGGGTCAACGTCTGGCCGAGCTCGGTCGCGAACTGCCGCGACCTGATGCCATCGTCATCCTCTCCCCGCATTGGATGACCCGCGGCGAAATCAGCGTTACGGCGAGCACCGCCCCCGAAACCATTCACGATTTTGGTGGTTTCCCCGACGCGTTGTACCAGTTGCGCTACCCCGCACCGGGCGCTCCGGCCCTCGCCGCTCATATCGTGGGTCTGCTGCAGAATGCGGGATGGAAGTCCCGGCTTGACGACCGTCGAGGCCTGGACCACGGCGCCTGGGTGCCTCTGCTGTATCTGGCCCCTGAAGCAGACATACCCGTCGTTCAGGTATCGATGCCTGCCGGCCTCGATACCCACCAGGCCTGGAAACTGGGTGAAGCACTCAAGCCACTTCGGGATATGAATGTGCTGATCGTGGCCTCTGGAAGCCTCACTCATAACTTGTATGAGTTTCGTGGAGCGACCAGCCATGGGGCTGAGTACGTGAAAGAGTTTGCTGCCTGGACAGCCCAAACACTGCAGGCGGGTAACACCGATCACCTGCTGGACTACAAGCAAAACGCGCCTTCAGCTGAGCGCGCCCATCCAACCGATGAGCATTTCTTACCACTGCTTATCGCCTTGGGCGCGGCCGGCGAAAGCTATGAAACACGCGTCTTGGAGGGCGGTGTGACCTACGGGGTATTGGCAATGGACAGCTACCTTTTTTCCTCGACCAACAATGATGGATTCGAGTCAACTCAACCCAGCCAAGGCGTTGCATACCATGCGTGACATTACTTTTTCTGAACCGGTCCGGGAGCCGGAGTCGGGCCTGTTTTTCCGTAAGTCGAGCACCTCGGCCCCCAAGGCCCGTCTGCTTCTGCTGCATGGCGTAGGCTCGAATGAAGCGAACCTCGCGGCTCTGGCTGGATCCCTGCCTCAGGAGCTGGAGGTGATTCTGCTCCGCGGACCGCTGCAGGTTGGCCCACAAGGCTTCGCCTGGTATCAGGTGAACTTCACCAGTAATGGCCCCTCGTTCAATCAAGAGCAGGCGGAATCCAGTCGGAAACTCTTGCACAGTTTTATTGAAGCGCTGCCCAAGCTGCCGACAGTGATCGCAGGTTTCAGTCAGGGCGGCATCATGAGTGCGAGCCTAGGGGTCACCGAGCCGGAACAGGTAGCAGGCTTCGCGATATTGAGTGGACGGATGCTGCGGGAAATTGCTCCCCAGATCGCAACACCCGATCGGCTCAAGTCGATCGCGGCTTTCATCGCCCACGGTCATCAGGACAACGTCTTGCCTGTGGACTGGGCGAAAGAGGCTGACGCTTGGCTGGATCGAATTGGCGTCCCACACGAAACACATTTCTACAACATGGCCCACGAGATTGTCGCTGAAGAGCTGGCCGATTTTTCGCAATGGCTGACAAACACGCTGTCACTTTCTAACTAAACAAAAAGGAACCTCACCATGATTGACTCACGTACCGCTCCATATGCCGCATTCGTAATGCGCCTGGCATTAGGCATCATGTTCATCGCTCACGGTCTGACCAAGGTGTTCGTGTTCACCCCTGCAGGCACAGCCGGCTTTTTTGAATCCATCGGCTTCCCAGGCTTCCTGGCCTACCCGGTCATGGCATTTGAAGTGATGGGTGGATTGATGCTGGTACTGGGTATCTATGCGCGCTGGGTGGCCGCTCTGGCAGTGGTTCAGCTGTTCGTGGCCGCGACCGTCCACTTCGGCAATGGCTGGAGCTTCACCAACGCCAATGGCGGCTGGGAATATCCTGTCTACCTGTCCGTAACGGCACTGGTCGTCGCGTTGCTGGGTGACGGCGCCTTTGCGGCAAAGGCATCCAACAAAGCGTAAGTCACTGCAAAGTTAAGGCCTGTCGACGCTCTGAAAAACTCCAGCGCGTCGGCAGTTTGCGTTTGGGTCAACCGTAACGGTTCACGTGAGGCGCAATGTCATAAAGCTCACAAAGGCCTTTATCTTGGGTAACGGATGACGACTGGATGGCCAGAGAATGCTGAAGGTACGGTGGTCGCGAACGTAGCGATCCAACACAGGCACCAATCGTCCGTCAGCGATGGCGTCCTCGACAAAAAAAATCAGGGAGACAGGCTATTCCTTGCCCCGCCTCAGCCATTGCCAACAACGGTTCAATCGCGTTGGGGGTAGCTGACTGTCCCGGTTCAACACTGTCCTGCCCCTTTTTTGACACCAGAGGCCAAGGGTCGAGTTTACCGCTGGTGGGGTATCGGTAACGCAGGCATGAATGGCTGGACAGTTCCGATGGCCGTGAAGGTACACCTCGGGTTGAAAGGTAGTGTGGCGACGCGACCAGGCTTGAACCGATAGTCTGCCCCTTCCCTCCACCAACATCGTCCAAATGAGCAAGTCTAGAACCATTCTCCCAGAACTCGGAACGGCAATCAGAGATCAGCTAGAATTCACAGAGGGGCCACTGCAACACATCCCTCACATCAGGAGATCTGTATGAACAGAGTATCTTGGCTGGCGTTGGTGGTTGCGGTTGGGTGGATTTCGGGTTGCGCAACAAGACCTGATCAAATCGTCGATGTCCCCCTGACTGCTACACCGTACAATGCCGGGCATATTGCCCGGGCCGCATTTACCCCGGCCGGCAATGAGACCGACATCTCGCTGGTCGTCAGTGGTGTGCCGAGCGGAACCGTACTGCCCGTCCATCTGTACACCTATATCTACCCTGGCTCTTGCCAGCAGCTTGGCCCGCAACCGGCTTATTCGATGAACCAGACAGTGCTCACGGACTTCCTCATGAAGCGTCCACCCCCTTGGCAAATGTGGAAACGAGCACCCGTACCATTGGCCGAACTGCGCGCTGGCTCTTATGCCCTTGTGGTACGCGCAGCCCCGATGGACGGGAACATGGACCTCTTTTGCGGCAATATCATATGATTGCCGCAGGCTGGGCATTGAGCTCAGCATCAGCGAAGCCCAACAAATTACGCACAAACGAAAACGCCGCTCAAATGAGCGGCGTTTTTGCGTATGGATCGGGAAACGAGACTCGCATCTAGTGCCCTACCCATTGAAGTCTAAGGGTTTACATTAATTCCTGCCGTAGGAATGGACTCAACTCTGGACTTGCTCGAAGGGTACATCAAGAACGAAGTTTCGTTTCACTGTGTATTTGATGATGTCTTAGCGTTCGTTCCACACGAGGTGCCCAATCGGGCCCCACAGTCTGCCAGGCCAAGTAGCCATTCGTGAGCTATGCGCGACTATCAGCCAACGTATATGCAGCGCTCTTGGACCGAGCCAACTGCCACAGCAACAGAGACAATCCCAATCCAGAAACGATGGCTCCCACCAAACCGGTGTATGAGAGGCCTACCGTGCTGATGGTTGCTCCACCGAAAAATGAACCCAGTGCAATGCCCGAATTGAAGCCGGCAATATTCAAACCAGCCGCTACGCTATGCGCTCCAGGCGCATGAACTTCAGCCAGACCAATCAGGCGGGCCTGCAACGCCGGTACGGCGGCGAAGCTCAACAGACCGAGCAACGCGACCAGAATAGCCATGCTGATGGGTGAACTAACCAGTAACCACATAGCCAACAGCACCACTACGATTGCGCTGATTATTATAAGGCTCGTCCGATCCACACCGAGACGGTCAGACATTTTTCCGCCGATGATGTTGCCAATCGCCGCCGCCACACCGTAGATCATCATGAAAATGCTGACGGTATACATGCTGAGTTCAGTCAGCTGAATCAAGATCGGTGCGATATAGGTGTACAGGATGAACGTGCCTCCGTAAGCCATGACTGTAACCAGGGTACCGGCCAGCAGCTTTGTATTGAACAGGGCGCGCAGTCCCTGCCGTGCACTATTGAGAAGATGTAGAACAGACTCTTGGGGCGGCTCTTTCATGCCCAATAGAAGGCCGAAAAAGCCGAACACACCAAACGCTGAAATGGAGAGAAAAAGTGGCCGCCAGGAAACAAAACTGCCCAAGTAAGTGCTGATGGGGACACCGATGGCCATCGCCAGGGTGAAGCCGCCAAAAACCAACGCAACTGCACTGCCCGCCCGATGCGGACCGGCTAACCGCGCGGCGGTACTCGAGGCGACAGCGAGAAATAAACCGTGCCCCATCCCCGCAACGAACCGAGCACCCAGCATCGTCGTAATGTCACTCGATAGCGCGGCGACCAGGCTACCCAGGCTGAAGATGACCCCCGTCACCAACATTACGTTCTTGCGCGGCCAGCTTGCGGTGAGCGCACTCAAGATCGGGGCCGAGAACGTGGCGCCCAAGGCATAAGCAGTCACTGCCTTACCCACCTGCCCCACATCGACATTCAAACTGCTCGCCATGACGTCGGCAAGACCGATCGGTACAAACTCGGCCAGCCCCAGCGCGAACGCGCTGAGGGCGAATATGTAGATGACGAAAGGCATTTCAGGAAGCTCCTTATTCGGTGCCGGGCAACGCGCTCGACCCTTGATAAGGGCAGATCCTATTCATCCTCGATGCATTAATAAAATCAACAAAACAACCCATACATATAAAATATTTTATACATATTGGCGTCGCCTACCCCCAGGCTCCTGCCCCAAAACCGTATTCGAGTGCTATATGAAGCTTTGTTAGCCAAGACTCGATGCAAACACGCCTTGTTGGACAAGCTCAGCCAAATAATCACGAATAAAACCAATACGGGGATTACGAAGCGCACCTTTGTCCCACGCCAAGTAAAAAGAGTTCTCGGGTGACGGCAATGGAAAGGTGATCGGTACTAACGCCCCGGCAGCCAAGCTGGCGTGACAAAGATACCCCGGAAGGTCGTCCTCAGACGCAGCTTCTCTTCGTTGTCATATATCTTGAAAGCTATGGGCGCAGTCTGGGAGTAGAAGCGCGCTCCGTCCCGCATTCATCCCGTTTCCGTTGGGATTCGGCATCGTCCGGAACTACACGCTTGCGACGGCTCGAGCATGTGGCGAGCACCCGGAAGTAACGCGGATCCGTCAGCTACACTAAATCGGTACATTTCTGCACCGAGACTTCGACCATGGCGACCAAAACCGCAATCGTATTCGCTGGCGGCGGCAGTTTGGGTGCGGTGCAGGTGGGCATGTTGCGGGCCCTGGTTGAGGCCAATGTTCGATTCGACATGGTGGTTGGCGCTTCGGTAGGCGCTATCAACGGTGCCTACTTTGCCGCAAGGCCCGATTCAGATGGCGTCGAGGCGCTCGCCAGTTTCTGGCGCGGGCTAGGTAAAACTGACATCTTTCCCCTCTCCTGGCTCGATACCTGTAGGGGACTGATCAAACGGCGTGGCTTTCTGTTGCAGCCGGCGGCCTTGAACCGATTGCTGGATCAGGCACTGCCCATTCATCGCATTGAAGAGGCGACGCTGCCCCTCTACATCGTCACCACAGATCTACTCAGTGGTGCCGAGACTGTTCTGTCCAGTGGCGAACTCAAACAGGCGTTACTGGCCAGCGCTGCTATCCCGCTGGTGTTCCCCTGCGTACAAATCGCCGATCAGTTCCTGGTTGACGGCGGCGTGGCAAGCAATACACCTATTTCGACTGCCGTAGCCTTGGGAGCCACAAACGTCGTGGTAATCCCCACGGGCGTGAGTTGCGCCCTAACGCAACCGCCCCGAGGCTTGGTCGCCTTAGCACTGCACACCGTCAATCTAATGAGCATGCGCCAACTGGTGAGCGACATCGAACACTTCCGCGCTCTCACCAGTCTGCACATCGTGCCGCCCTTGTGCCCTGTGGATGTCTCGGTGTTCAACTTTGACCAGACCGAGTCTTTGCTGCTGCGTGCCTATGAGCAGACTCTCCGGTGGCTGGAACGTGGGGGGCTCGAACGCACCAAGGTACCTGGTGCCCTGACCATCCATTCACATGCCCATGAGCATTGATTGATGTGAATTACCTATAAAAGAGGCCCTCAACACTCCGTGCAATATTGCGAGAGTACCTGGAGAGGTTGAGCAGGCCCCGCTTCGATGTTGACCTATGCCGAGTGCCCCGTGAGCACTACATCACCGGGAAAGCCGCAATCAATTTTCCAGCCACTGGAGGCTCTACGGGTGGATGGCATTTCCTGTTGTACTTTGATCGAGAATCAGGCCAACCACTGCAATGTCGAGATCGCTGAGTGGTTCCCAGCGGAGATGGACAGACAGCGGTTGCTAGACCTCCTGGCCATTGGAAGGCCGAAGTTTTGCGAGCTGAGCACGCTGGAAAAGGTGGAAGCCTGGCTCCGCTCGCAGTCGGGCTACTAGCCGGGGTTATGCGGAGCTGAGCCGCTCAAATGCCAGTTCTGTAGCATCGCGTTTACTCACAATCCGTCCTACATACGCGAGAAGGAAGGACAATTTTGAACACAACCTCCCCTCTCACCGCCCGCGAGGTCTATCAGGTTCTTAAGGACGTAGCGATTGGCACACGCACCATGCGAAGAGCGTGTAGCCAGTCATGGGATGACTGACTTCACCTTCCTCACCCGTCATTGGCCAGCCGGTTTCCCATGACTGGCGCTATGATTATGAACAAGTGGTTGTGTCGTTCGATGAGGTCATGCAGGGCCGCACTAGGGATTTGTACGTAACATTGCATAAGCCATGCGGTGAGCCAGAATAATCCGGGACGCGACCGTATTATCGTGACCACGGCGCTGAGCAATACAACATATCAGGAGTCCCATCATGAGCTATGGCAAAAACAAAGCGCAGGCCCTGGATGACCTGGAGGAAGCGACAGATGACATACGCCGAACTGACAATCATGCAGAGCGCCTGGAAGCGTTGTACAAGGCTCAGGGCATGCTGTACATGCTATGGCGTATTGATTGGGTGAACAGCGAAGACTTCGAAAAACTGAAGCTCAAACTTCTCCAAGCTGATGCGCAGGCGGTGCGGCAGATAGAGGAGAACGTGAAGCCTGCGTGAGCGCGAATGACGAATAGAAAGGTGTCCCGCCCGGCAACAGTCGCCACGCCGTATACAGCCGCGACAGCACCTCACGTGCACTTTCTTTGAATCCAGTATCTGCGAGCCCGAAGGACGACACATATGACAACAGCCTCAGCCCTCACTGCTCGAGAGGTTTACCAAGTTCTCAAAGATATCGCCATGGGTGTAATTACCATGCGGCGACTGAGCGCGCAGTCCTGGAGTGAAATCTACGCCGGCCACATGCCCGTTGAGGTTGACGGTTGGACGCTTATGCTTTTCAACGACTGCGGCTCCCTGGACTACTGTGAGGATGCTAGGTGTCCTGCTGGCAAAGTCGGAACGATTGAGGATTGGCAGCGTTACGGTACCAACCCTGTTGACCTACTCAGCGCATGGGAGCATCAACAGCTGGAATATAAGCTCGCAAGCCTTTGATCGCCCCCCCATACCGTCCACTAGAAACTGAGGCGATTCTGGCCTTGCTGAACGGTTATGCGGTTGGCCGTCAGGCCGACAACCTGGCCGGCAGAATCGGCACAACTCAAACCGCGCCGTTCCCACGAATTGATCTGCGTACCCGTGACCAGTACCTACAATTGCTGAAGCGATATCTGTCGTGGTGTGTCACCCGTTACATCCCGCGTGCCCGTCGCTGGTCCGACACCTCGATCATGCCACGTCGGTATGCGAGTCGGTATCTGGCCAAGTCTCCCTGGGCGCAGCAAGCAGTGGTCGCGACCACTATCAACTTTAGGGGTGTGGGCAATATTGCGCAGAAATGGCGCCAATCAGAATGCGAAAAAAACATGGGAATCACGCCAATGCTTACCGATACACATCAAGCTCCGGTAGTGGTCATCTCGAGCGCGCTCTCCCAGCTCTACAACCAGGACCTCGCCCCCACACAGCCGGAGGGACGAACCTGGGGGACGTTCAGCCTTTTCGCGATGTGGATGTCCGACGTTCACTCGGTAGGCGGCTATACATTTGCAGCCAGCCTGTTCTTTCTTGGGCTGGCAGGCTGGCAGGTGTTGCTCTCAATGATTGCAGGGATCACGATTGTCTACCTTTTGATGAACTTGATCGGCAGGCCGTCGCAAAAGTACGGCATTCCGTTTCCAGTGGTCGCGCGCATGTCTTTCGGCGTCATGGGCGCCAATCTCGCAGCGTCCGTGCGCGGGATCGTCGGCATCGTCTGGTACGGTGTGCAGACGTATTTCGCCTCCAAGGCCGTGCAGGTGCTGGTGATCACGTTGATACCCTCGGCTGTGGATTTTACCCACGCAAGCCTGCTGGGCCTTTCCACGCTGGGCTGGATCAGTTTTGCCTTCATGTGGTTTTTTCAGCTCGTGATCTTCCTGGCAGGGATGGAGACGATTCGCAAATTTATCGATTTTTGCGGTCCGATCATTTATCTGGTCATGTTCGTTTTGGCCGGCTGGATTATCTCGAAAACAGGCCTGGACAGCTTCTCGATGCAGCTGTCCGACCAACAGTTCACTGGCCTGGAGTCCATCGGCCTGATGGCTAACGCGGCGATGCTGATCGTGGCCTACTTCGCTGCACTGCTCCTGAATTTTGGCGACTTTGCACGCTTTGCCAAGAGCGAATCAGTGATGAAAAAGGGCAACTTCTGGGGCCTTCCGGTTAATTTCATCCTGTTTGCGTTAATCACGGTCATTGTCACTGGCGGTTCGATACAGGTGTTCGGCGAGGCCATAATGGACCCCGTTTTGATTGTTGAAAGAATCAATAACCCGCTCGTCTCGATCATCGGCGCCATTACTTTCATCGTCGCAACGATGGGTATCAACATCGTTGCCAACTTCGTCTCGCCAGCCTATGACATCGCCAATCTTGCGCCGCAGAAAATCAACTTCAGGATGGGTGGCTTGATCGCCTCAATCCTGTCGGTGCTGGTCTGCCCATGGCTGTTCGTGTCGAGTCCGCAAGCGATCACGATTTTCGTGAGTGTCTTCGGTGCCGTATTGGGACCGATGTTCGGCATCATGGTCTCGGACTACTATCTGGTGAAGCGGCAGATCATCAAGCTGGAGGATCTGTACACCCTGTCTCCCGATGGCTCGCTGTATTTCAAGGGTGGCTGGAACACCAAGGCCTTGTTCGCGCTGATTGTTTCGGGAAGCGTGTCGATCGGCTTGGCATTGCTGGGCGCATTTGGGTTGATTTTCAATATTGGCGACTGGGGGTGCCTGATAGGTGCAGTGAGCGGAGCGTTCATCCATGTGGCGGCAAGTCGCATGGGGGCGGATGTTTAGTCGCCAGATCGTGAAGCTGGCTCATGGTGGAACGGACGCGCAGTCAATCTTGAGGGCTTCATCGATTTAATCCCTGGCTTGGCGGGCCTCTTCCGTACCCTCGGCGACCTCGCGGGCCACTTGACCGATATTGGGCATGGCACATGCCGAATTGACCCAGGCGGCGTGGTGCCGGATACGTACCCTTCGCAAAGGGCTGCGGCTCACCGCAATCACTTTTTCCTCTCCCACGACCGCTGACTGGAAACGCCTGTCCGCACAGTGGAGCCAGGAGCTGGATGAGCGGGCCCCCACCTTTCCCTACAGCCCCTAAGAAAGCTCAGGACTCGACGCGGGATAGAGCTCGTCGAGCACCTGCATCAGCGCCCGCTTGCGTGGATTTTCCAGTCCGGTCCAGGCCACACCGATGCCGGCGCCGCTCATGGCCAGCGCCAGTGGTCGGGTCACGACTCCGATTGGCAGCGCCGATGCGGCACCGCTTGGCAAGATGCCGACGCCCAGGCCGGCGGCCACCAACGCCAACTGGGTGGTGAATTCGCCCATCTCCCGGGCAATCGTCAGGGTGATCTTGCGTCGGTGAAAACCCACCAGCATCTGGTCATACAGACCGGGGGCGAACTTACGCGCCAGTACCAGCACCGGACACCCAGCCAGATCCTGAGGCTGTATACGACGCTGGGCGCACAGCGGGTTGTCTTGCGGCAGCGCCACCACCAGCGATTCCTCGAAGAGCATGCGCGTGTGCACGCCAGGCACATTCAAGGGCAGGCGTACCAAGCCAAAATCCAGGGCATTGTCCAGCAAGGCCCGGGCCTGCGGCAGCGAAGGCATGTCCTTGAGCTCCAGTTCGATACGCGGGTAGCGCTCCTCCAGCGTACGCACGAGCACCGGCAACAATTGCGACAACGTTGAAGACACAAATGCCAGACGTAACACCCCGACCTCTCCGGCCGCGGCCTGCTGTAACACCTCACGGGCGCGCCCGGCCTGGCGCAGGGTCGCCAGGGCCTCGGGCAGAAACAGCGTCCCCTCCTCGGTCAACTCGACCCGGTGCCGGTCACGCTCGAACAACTGCGCCCCGACATCTTCCTCAAGGGCACGTATTTGCGCACTCAAGGCCGGCTGGACAATGTGCAGGCGCGCCGCCGCACGACCAAAGTGCAGCTCTTCGGCCAAGGCCGCAAAAGCCCGCAGATGTTTGAGTTCCACTTACCCTCCCAATTCGGTACAGCGTTTTTGGTGATCACGATCGGTGATCACGGCATCACCATAAACGATTGGCATGCCAGGGCGGTAGCGGTTGAAAGTGGCGTCATTGCCCCATTCATAAATCCAAGACAGGGAGAAACACATGATCGACAACTTTCGCCTGAACCGGCGTCGGGCGCTGATCACCGGCTCAGTGCGCGGCATTGGCCTGGCCCTGGCTCGTGGGCTGGCACAAGCTGGCGCTCAGGTGGTGCTCAATGGCCGCGATGCCGAACGCGCCCAAGGCGCCTGCGCGCTGTTGCGCGATGAAGGCCTGGACGCCGAATACTCGGTGTTCGACGTGACCGACCACGAGGCCGTCGCAACGGCCGTCGATGCTCTGGAAAACCGCCTGGGTCCAATAGACATTCTGATCAACAACGCCGGGTTGCAGCATCGTCAGGTGCTCCAGGACGTCAGTGCCGAAGACTGGCACCGCCTGATGAGCACCAACCTCGATGGCGTATTCAATGTGTCCAAGGCTGTGGCCCGACACATGATCGCTCGCCAGCGCGGCAAGATCATCAACATCGGCTCGGTGCAAAGCGAGCTGGCCCGCCCCTCTATCGCGCCCTACGCCGCCAGCAAGGGCGCCGTGCGCATGCTCACCCGTGGTATGTGTGCCGACTGGGCCGGCCATGGTCTACAGATCAACGCCCTGGCCCCCGGCTATTTCCAGACCGAGCTGAACCAGGCGCTGGTCGACGACCCGGCTTTCTCCGACTGGCTGGTGCAACGTACCCCCGCCGGGCGCTGGGGCAATGTCGAGGAACTGTGCGGCGCGGCAGTTTTCCTCGCCTCGTCAGCGTCCGACTTCGTTAACGGCCAGACCCTTTTCGTCGATGGTGGCTTGACCAGCGTCGTCTAACTCTCGCGCCAAGGACTCCAACATGCCTCAATCCCTGCCAACCCTCTGCGGCTCAATCATGGGTTCGCCGTTTTCGCTCTCTGCAAAGATCCACAACGCTGCGTACGCGGCCCTGGGCCTGGACTATACCTTTGTCTGTTTTGGCGTCGAAGATCCGGTTGCCGCCGTGGCGGCCATTCGCGCTCTGGGCGTGCGCGGCATGAATGTCTCCATGCCCTACAAAACTGCGGTGATGCCGCATCTGGATACGATCGACGAATCGGCCCGGGTGATTGGCGCGGTCAACACCATCAACAACGTCGACGGCGTACTGACCGGCTATAACACCGACTACCTGGGCGCGATACGCGCCCTGCAGGAAGTCACCGAACTAAGCGACAAGCGTATCGCCGTGATCGGTGCCGGCGGCGCTGCTCGTGGGGTGGTCTACGGTTGCCTGCAAGCGGCGGCCCAGGTCACGGTATTCAACCGCAGTGTCGAACGCGGTGCCGCCCTGGCCGAGGATCTGGGTGCCCAGTGGGGCGGCAGCGTCGAGGCGTTCACGGCCAAGACCTTCGATATTGTCATCAACGCTACCTCCGTGGGCTTCAAGCAGCCGGACAGCAACCCGCTGGACGGCCGCCTGGCCAGCCACCTGATTGTCATGGATGTGGCGTTCATGCCGGTGCAGACCGCTCTGCTGCTGCAAGCCAAAGCTCTGGGTTGCAGCACCGTGGCCGGCACCCGCATGTTGGTGCACCAAGCTTGTCGGCAAATCGAGTTGTACACCGGGAAAGATGCGCCCATCGACATCATGGAGCAGGCCATGCTCCAGGAAATACGGCGGTTGAAACTGTAAGCAACCCAACGACCTGTCAATAACAAGATGCCGTAAAGGCACCTGGAGGTACCAACATGACTCACGATCATTCTCCATCCGACGTCGCCTTGATCCCCGACGCGCAAGAGCGTAAGAAAGACTTGCACCGTGCAGCCTGGGCCTGCTCCATTGGCAGTGCCCTGGAATACTACGACTTTGCTCTTTACACCCTGGCCTCGGCGCTGATCTTCGGGCCGCTGTTCTTTCCTGAACAGACCCGCGCCATGAGCCTGATCGCCAGTTTCGGCACCTACTTCCTGGGCTTTGCGATACGGCCACTGGGCGGCGTACTGTTCGGCATGATCGGTGACCGCGTCGGGCGTAAGGTCGTGCTGGCGTCGACGGTGCTGCTGATGGGCATTTCCAGCACTCTGATTGGTGCCCTGCCAACCTTTCATCAGGTCGGCTACCTGGCACCTGTACTGCTGGTGATCCTGCGTCTGCTCCAGGGCTTGGGCGCAGGTGCCGAACAGGCCGGTGCGGCGGTGATGATGACCGAATACGCTCCCGAGGGCCGGCGCGGTTTCTACGCCGCCCTGCCGTTCCTCGGCATCCAGTTGGGTACCATCCTCGCGGCGCTGGTGTATTTTCTGGTAGTCAGCGGCAATGACAACGTCATCGAGAGCGGGATGTGGCGCGTGCCGTTCTTCAGCAGCGTGGTGATCGTTGCTCTGGGCCTGTACATGCGTCTGTCACTCAAGGAGTCGCCGACCTTCATCCGCCTCAAGGCGCTCAAGCGCGTATGCGATAACCCGCTGAAAAGTGCGATGAAACACTCCAGGCCCACCTTGCTGATCGGCATCGGCCTGCGCCTGGGGGAAAACGGCGGTTCGTCGATTTATCAGGCCCTGGCTGTGAGCTACATCGTTGGCGTGGTGGGTCTGCAAGGGCCGGTCGGCGTTCTGACACTTATCTGCGCGGCCAGCCTCGGTGCGATGACCGTGCCGATTGCCGGCAAGCTCAGCGACCGTTTTGGTCGTGTGGTGGTCTACCGGGCCTTCGCGCTGCTGCAACTGGCACTGGCCTTCCCTGTATGGTGGGTACTTAGCCTGGGCAACGTGGTGGCGAGCATCCTTGCCATCTCCATCGCTCTGGGCATCGGTACCTGGGGCATGTTCGGCACCCAGGCGGCGCTGATGCCTGAACTGTTCGGCTCGCGTCACCGCTACATGGGTGTGTCGATCGCCCGGGAAGCGTCGGCAGTGATCGCGGGTGGCATTGCGCCGATGATCGGTGCCGGCATCATTGCCCTGGTCGTGGCGAGCCACGACGGCGACACCAGCGCCGGTATCGGTGCCTGGCTGCCGATTGCCTGCTACCTGACTCTGCTCACCCTGATCACCTTGTACACCACGTTCAAGACCCCGGAAACTCTCAACCGCGACTTGGACGAACCCCGTGATGCCTGGGAAATAGCCAACGCCGAAACAGCGATGCCTATCCAGTCCAGAGCCAGTACACGCACACGCACACGCACAGCGTGACGCCGCAGCCTCTACCGCACACGTGAACGGTGCGCGACCCTGCCAAGGTAATCTTAAAAGGCTTCGTCGCGCTGCCCACGCTGGTGGGCTTTTTTGCGTCTGGCGGTTACCAGTTTGGCAGCTGCTGGTCTACCGTTGACCCATCGGGTGGTTTGACGTGAAACCTTTGAGTCATAAAAAAATGGACGTAGCCATGACGGAACAACTGATCGAGGGGTTGTCGACGCTAGATCAATATGTGCTGGAACATTCACGTCACTGGTTGCTGACGGGTATCTACTTGCGCTGTACCGCCTGCGGTGCCGGACAGAAAGCCAGTGAGGGCAACCTGCCGTTTGTGCACGACCTCAACTGTTCTCGCGCCGGTACCTGTCACCACCCCTGGCACAATCTGGCCTATATCCTGCATTGGGTACCGGGCCAATATTCGGTGGCGGTCTAACCCCGTCCACCAGGAGTTTATCGATGCATCAGGGCATCCATTCCGGGTGCTACGCTTTTATATCCTCAAATAGAGTCGAAGCGATGCCCACCGAAAACTCACTCCCCAGACGCTTAAGGGTTCAGCCATGAAGCGGAGCCTGATGGGTGGTATCACCGTGGCGATTATCGGTACGATGATGTATGGACTATTCCACTGGGAAGCCGTCGAGAACCAGAAACGGGACGCTCTGTGTAGGGACGCTCAGCAGTCCCTGAAAGGAGTGGAAATCCGAGCGCGGGCGTTGGCTGCCGGATTGTCTTTAGACGCATACGACAAGGATGAGGAGGCCAAAGTGGCTGCTCTAATTAATGCTCTCGACGCCGCTACTAATGAAACTGAGGTTAATGCTGTCATAGAGGCGCACGCTTCCGCCATAGAGGCGCAGGGTGCTGCTATTGACGCTGAGGTTGACACTCGAGGCGATCAGCTATTCCTCGAACAACGACTAATGAAACAGCGGATACCTGCCGATGTTAAACAGGAACTCCAACGCGCCGCGAAGGCAGTAAGCGTTGCTTGTGGTTAGCGTTCAACGATGACAATCCGCTCTCCCCGGCCAAAGACACAGGGAGAGCAAAGGAAGTATCGATGTACTTATCGAACTTAACGCCTCGGCGGCGGCCAAGGTATGAATAGTCACCAGATAGTTGGCGATCAATTTCATCGCGACAGCGCACCCAAACTCACCGATGTGGAACTGAATGTCGGCGATCGCATCGAGCACTGGCTTGCAGTGCTCCACCAAGTCAGGGTCGCCGCCCAGAAACAAGGAAGCCTTGCGTTGGGAAACCATTGAAGGCTTCACGATCTCGACGTCGGTAACCGACAACGCGAAACCCGGCCGCAAGCAGGTTGGTTGCGATAGGAAGGCCAAATTGGCCGATTCCCACCATACCGATGGTTATCACAGGCATTTTTCGCCTCTCTTGTTGTTCTTTTACGCAAAGCTTGAAGCTCGGCTAGGCGCAGCCGAGTTTTGGAGCAAACAGCTCAGGTTATGAATAAGTAGAAGTAAGCGTTATACGACGCTCGATGCCTCAGCCAGTATGCTGATGTCCACTAGTTCTATCTCGTGTTCGAATTGCTGCGCAATCCGCTGAAAGTCGTCCATATGATTTTCATGCTAAATGCAGCTTGATCTTTTTTCGCCCTCCAAAAGCCTCGATGAATAGGCACACTCTTGTTTAAGCGCCTCCTTTGTAGATGCCAGCTTTTGTCTTATGTTTTGGCGCTCTGTAGCAAACTGAGATAGCGCTCTTTCTTTTTCTTTTGTTACCGGTGCTAAACACCGGTTAAAGGCAAAGCAACGCAGCACATGGACAACCGCTTGCATGGCCTATATCAGCGAGTTGCTCGACGAGGTAACGCCATTTTGCTCCTGCCGGTACTGATTAATCCAGCGCTGCAAAGCAGACGTGATCTCCTCAGCGACATACCGCTGGAGCACATCAGCCTTAGCCTCGGACAAGATTGCATTACAACTTTGTAATTGTTCTGTTCGTCAGCTGTTTGAGTTGCCTTGTTACCGTGAACTCACTGCCAAACAACAGGCAGGCCACCGTAAATAGGGAGATACTGCCATGAAACTGTTCATACTCGGGTTCGCCACCCTCCTCGCCACCGGTTCAGCCTTCGCCGATACCACCGATACCACCGACACCTCGGCGGTGATCCACGACAAGACCGGTTTCTTCGTTCACTTGGACGTTGCGAAAGTCAAATCCATGACTGACATCTCGGACCAATGCGGCGTCATTCCGGCCCGTCTCGATTACCTGGACCATCAGGGGCGGGAACATGTGCTGGACTATCCGGTTCAAGGACGTTGCACGAGCGAAAACTGATGAGATGCTTTATGCACATGACTGTCCGCGAGCAGGCGATACGCAACACAACCTGATGATTGGGCTACACTTGCGCTACCTGCTCGCGGCTTTCAGGTCCGTTTTTTGTGGATCGAATACCGAAACCGAACCAAGGTCATTTTCATGAACATCCTTGTAGTGGAAGACGAGCCCAAGGCGGGCAACTACTTACTCAACGGTCTTCAGGAGCAGGGATACTCCGTCAGCTTGGCCCGTGATGGCGTTGAGGGTTTATACCTGGCCCTGGAAACGCCTTTCGACGTCATCGTGCTGGATGTGATGATGCCGAAGATGGACGGCTGGGAAGTGCTGCGCCGCCTGCGCAAGGAAGCCGACACGCCAGTACTGTTCCTGACCGCGCGGGATGACATCGCCGACCGAATCAAAGGCCTGGAGTTGGGGGCCGACGACTACCTGATCAAACCCTTTTCTTTCGCCGAGCTGGTCGCACGCCTGCGCACCCTGACCCGCCGAGGTCCGACCCGGGAAGAAGAGCAACTGCAGATCGCTGACCTGCAGATTGATGTAGTCAAACGCCGCGTCACCCGCGCCGGCGTGCGAGTGACGCTGACAAACAAGGAGTTTGCATTGTTGCACCTGTTCGCCACGCATCAGGATCAGGTGCTGTCTCGTTCACTGATCGCCTCCCGGGTCTGGGACATGAACTTTGACAGCGACACCAACGTGGTGGACGTCGCTGTGCGACGCCTGCGCCTGAAAATCGACGACCCTTTCCAGCTGAAGCTGATCCACAGTGTGCGGGGCATTGGCTACCGCTTTGATCCGCAACCATGAGCCGTCGCCATTACTCCCTGACGCTGCGCCTGGCTATGGTGTTTGCCTTGCTGGCCTTCGCCCTGCTGGCAACCACCGGCGTCGCACTGTACCGCGATCTTGAACGCGAACTGATACAACGCGACGAGTCCACCCTGGTCTACCGCGTAGATCAGCTGCGTAATTTTCTCAATGGCAGCAATACACTGGAACTGATCAGGACCAAACCTGTGCTGTTTCAGAACATGCTGGGCAATCGCGAGTACGTACTCACTATTGGCGTTTCAGGGGAAGCCCCTTTACTACAGGTCAATCCCAGAGATATCGATATTCCCGACCTCACTCCCGTGGCAATGGACCATTCCCTGGCACTGACAGATGTACAGCATCTACCCGCCGTGAACGGTACCCCCTTTGCGGCTATCTCCGCGAGTATCGACTCGGGCAAGCTGAAAGTGACCATTGGCTGCCTGATGACCGAACGAACCGCAGTGCTCGCCAGCTATCGTCTCAGCGTATACGTCCTCGCCGGTCTCGCGGCCATTGTCCTGGCGCTGGCTGGATATGTAGTGGTTCACCGCGGTTTGTTGCCCCTCAGACGCCTGGCGCATCAAGCCCACGGTATCGGCATTGGCAATCTGACAGAGCGACTGGACGGCCGAGGCGCCCCGAAGGAGTTGCGCCCGATGATCGACTCTTTCAACACCATGCTTGAGCGACTCGCCAAGGGTTTTGCGCAACTGAGCCAGGTCTCGACTGACATGGCCCACGAACTACGCACGCCCATCAACAACTTGCTGGGTGAAACCCAGGTCGCCATGCAGCAGAACCGCAGCGTGGAACATTACCAGCAGTTGCTCGCCTCCAACGTCGAAGAACTCGAACGCCTGACACGCATGCTCGACAACATGCTGTTCCTCGCTCGTACTGATCCCGGTAGCGCTCGTGATCAGCGCCAGGAGCTGGGCGCCGCCGACGAACTGGAACGCGTAGCCGATTACTTTGAAGGTCTGGCCGCGGACGTCGATATCACCATCCGCGTGGAGGGCGACGGCGTTATTTGGGCTGAGCCAACGCTGCTACGCCGCGCCTTGGCTAACCTGTGTGCCAATGCGATAAAATATGGTGCACCTCATTCCGAACTGTTGATCCAGGCCACACCGTCCGAGGGTGGCATCAGTCTGCGCGTGCGCAACTACGGAACAACCATCCCGGCGGAACACCTTCCGAAATTATTTGAGCGTTTCTACCGCGTTGATCAATCACGCGAGCGCTCGGCCCAGTCCAATGGCCTGGGGCTTTCGATCGTAGCTACTATCATGCAGCTGCATAGTGGCCGCTACAGCGTCACCAGCGAGAATGGCGTGACCTGTTTCGAGCTGTTTTTCCCCATGCGGGACCAGCAAGAGCGTCAGGCCGGCTTTCAAACCGGCCCAGACGCCCCTCGCCTCAGCATCGTCGAGAAGCGCCCGTCCCCCGGTTGACCTTCATCGAACTTCCACAGCACGCTCCGTGGAGTCCCATCTCCCACCGAGCGCTTTGACGAGGCCGACATTGGCGCTCGATACGCTACACTTCCTTGGCTCCGCCGCGGCACCTGAGGTGCCAAAACCCTGTCTCCTGATCTGGAGGTATCCAATGAGCGATAGCACCCAACTCACTTCCTTCACCGGCTGGGCCGCAACTGCGGCCGGCGCTCCACTGGAGCGCTATAGCTACGATCCCGGTCCATTGGGGGACGAGGAGGTGGAAGTCGCCGTGGAGTATTGCGGCGTCTGTCACTCCGACCAGTCGCTGATCGATAACGAATGGGGCATTAGCCACTACCCCTTTATCCCCGGCCACGAGGTGGTCGGCAGTATCGTGCGAGTGGGCGCGCAGGTACGCGGTCTCGAAGTGGGACAACGAGTGGGCATTGGTTGGTACAAGGGCAGTTGCATGCATTGCTCCTCGTGTATTGGAGGCTCCCATCACTTATGCGGCACAGCCCAACCCACCATCATCGGTAGCAACGGGGGCTTCGCCGACCGTCTGCGTTCGCACTGGGCCTGGGCTCTTGCGATACCGGACGGACTCGACCCGGCCAAGGCCGGCCCCCTGTTCTGCGCCGGCTCGACGGTGTTCAACTCACTTGTGGAATTCGACGTCAAACCCACTGACCGGGTCGGTGTGGTGGGCATCGGAGGCCTCGGTCATCTGGCACTACGCTTCCTCAACGCTTGGGGTTGCGAAGTCACGGCCTTTACCTCGTCGTTGAGCAAGCAGGACGAAGCCAGACGCCTGGGCGCACACAACGTAGTCGCCTCTACCGACAGTAACGCGCTGAAATCCATTGCCGGCACCCTGGATTTCCTCCTGGTCACAGCCAACGCTGACCTAGACTGGCCGGCCATGCTCGGAACGCTGCGCGGCAAGGGCCGCCTGCACTTTGTTGGCCTCGTCCCTGGCGCTATTCCAGTGCACGTGTTCGACCTGCTTCCCCAACAAAAGAGCTTGTCTGCCTCGCCGGTGGGTTCGCCCAGTACCACGGCGACCATGCTGGAATTCTGCGCTCGTCATCAGATTCTGCCGCAGGTCGAGCACTTTCCCATGAGCCGGGTCAACGAAGCCATCGATCACCTACGCAGCGGCAAGGCGCGTTACCGCGTCGTGCTGGACGCCAGCAAATGACAGACGCTTGCACCTGGCGGACACGAAAGACTGTTCAACGGATCGATAGATCCCACGGCAATCCGGGTATCACGTAATGATCTGGGTGAAGCCAACATGAAAACGGTCACGGCCCTTTTCACCTGTCTGCTCGCTGCCAGCGTGTGCGCGGCGACGAGCACCTGTGCGAATGCTGCGTCCCCTTCACGAATCTTCAAGACCAGCTTCGACTGCGCCAAGGCAAGGGCATCCGTCGAAAAGCTTATCTGTCGTGATCCGCAACTGGCGCAGATGGATATCGAACTGACGCGTCTTTATCGCCTGGCGCTCACGGATGAACATTCAGTACCGCCTCCAGACAAAGTCATGATCGACCAGCAGTTCTGGATCGAAGCCCGCAATCAGTGTGCCTCCGAGCCTGTGCCCAAGGCGTGCACGATCCGAAGTTATGCCGAACGCGCGCACCAGCTACGCCAAGGCTCGGCAATTGTGAGAACCAAGGATCCGAGCAGACTCACCGACGGCCCCCTGGCTTTTCGTTGTACAGGGTTTAGCGTGCTGATTGCTGCCACCTTTTTTACCACGCAGCCTGGTGTCGTGTACCTGAAATGGGCGAACACCTCGATCACCCTGAGCCAGGTGCAGAGTGATTCGGGAACCCAATACACTGGCAAGGATTACCAGGGGAACTACAGCTTCTGGCAAAACGGCAACGTGGTCCTTTTCCAGAAGCCAGGCTCAGGGGAAATGAGTTGTACGGCCGAGCCGGTCGGCTGACTGGCAATCAGAACGTCTTGCTGGCGCTGACCACCAAACCGAGTTGAGTCTATCGTTCGTCGTCCAGGAGGTAGCGCAAGAGCAGTATCTGACACTCTTGCGGCAGGGGTGCTGACAAAGCCGAAACATTCCACGCACGCCTCCAGGACGGAGAGTCGCTACAAAGCAGCCCCCTCCGTGATGCCCTCGCGCCACTCGTTCACTTCCTGATAATCAGCGCCACGCATTTATGCAAAATGCGGATATCGACGTGCCGATACCGGCTTTTTCGCCCCTCCCTCCCTTCCCTACACTGAGTACGACTTCAACGGCGAGCAGCGCTCGCCCCGTTCAGGAATCGTGTATGCCCAGCCTGTCTTTGCGTATCGAACGGATCGACCCGCTCACGCCCCATATCCGCCGCCTGATTCTGGTCGCTGAAGCCGATCAGCCCCTGCTCAGCTTCACCCCTGGCGCTCATATCGAAGTACAGATCCCGGGCAGCAAACCCATGTGGCGCGCTTACTCGCTGGTCAGCCTGCCCGACAACAATTACTACGAGATCGCCGTGCAGCTGGAAGACCAGAGCCACGGCGGTTCTCGCTGGATGCATGGAGTGCAGGTCGGTCAGCAGCTGGCAGTGCGGGGCCCGAAGAACCACTTCCCATTGGTGGACGAAGCCAGCGACTACCTGCTGATCGCCGGGGGGATCGGCATCACCCCCATGCTCGGCATGGCCCGTTCGCTCGCCGCTCATCAACGGCACTTCACCCTTCACTACGCCGGTCGCGACGCGTCCCGCATGGCTTACCTGGAAGAAGTCCAGGCGTTGGGCACGGCCCAATGCTGGATCAGCGGCGGCGACCCGGCTCGGCGCCTGCCGCTGGCCACGCTACTGGACTCGCACAGGGTGGGGCGCCAGCTCTACGTCTGCGGCCCCAAGCCGCTGATCGCCAACGTGCTGCAAACCGCTCGCGACCTGGGCTGGGACGACAGCCAACTGCACAGCGAATTGTTCGTCGGCACCCTCGACACCGAGACCGAAGCCGGTTTTGAAGTGGAGCTGCGCACCAGCGGCGTAACGCTCCAGGTACCCGCGGGCAAGAGCGTGCTGGAAGCAATGATCGAAGCTGATCTGGACCCGATGTTCGATTGCCGCCGTGGTGACTGCGGCGTGTGCGTGGCCCAGGTGCTCGAAGGCGACGCAGAACATCGCGACATCTGCCTCTCGGAACGCGAGCGGGCCAGCGGCAGTTTCTGCACCTGCGTGTCCCGCGCCAACGGCGCGCGACTGGTACTCGATTTGTAAGTGCGCCGCTGCAAAACGCGCTCATTGATAGCTGTTTAAAAGGAGACACCATGATTCCCTCGAATGAACAGATCGCTGACCTGATACGCGATGACAGCGTCCACAAGAGCGTCTACACCGACCCGCAATTGTTCGACCTGGAAATGCAGCGCATCTATGGTCAGGCGTGGATCTACGTCGGCCATGAAAGTCAGGTCAAGAACGTCGGCGATTACCACACCACCCGGATCGGCGATCAGGACGTGATTCTGGTTCGCGGCGCCGACAAGCGCGTCAACGTACTCTACAACCGCTGCCCGCACAAAGGCGCCAAGCTGGTGGCCGAAGGTGACGGTAACGTCGGAAAATTCTTCCGCTGCCCCTACCACGCCTGGACCTTCAAGCTCGACGGTCAGCACCTGTCGGCGCCCCTGAAGAACGCCTTCGAAGGCACCTGCTTCAACCCTCAGCACCCGGATTTCTCCATGGTCGGGCTGGCTCGGGTCGACAGCTATCGGGGCTTTGTGTTCGCCAGCCAGGCCGATCACGGTCCGGACCTGAAAACCTTTCTGGGCGGCGTCATCACCTCCATCGACAACCTGTGCGACCGCTCGCCGCTGGGCGAAGTCGAAGTCGCTGGCGGTATTTTTCGGGTCATGCAGCGCTCCAACTGGAAGGTCTTCTACGAAAACCTCCATGACACCATGCACGCCCGCGTCACCCACGAATCGTCAGTGGACGCGGCCCGCAGCGAAGCCGAAGTACTGGGCGAAATGCCTTTCGAACTGCTGATCATGGACGGCAACGGCGAGCCTTACGAGTTCTGGGAAAAACTTGAACTGCGGGCCTATAACAATGGCCACGGTTACATGGAGGCGATCTTCGACCCAACGGCGGCCGAGCGCGACGAGGTGTCCAAGGCCCACTTCGAGTGCCTGAGCGACGCCTATGGCGAAGACCGCGCCCGAAGCATCCTGGGAATGAACCGACACAACACGGTGATCTATGGCAGCGGCTCGCCGCACACCGTATTCATGCAATTCCGGGTGATCCGGCCGATGGCGGTCGACCGCACCCTGGTGGAAATCCAGACCTTCCGCTGCAAGGGCGCACCGGATGCGGTGTTCGACCGGGCGCTGACCTACGCCAATGTCATCAACTCCCCCTCCTCCAACGTCATGCCCGATGACGTCGAAGTCTATGCCCGCTGTCAGGAGGGCAACATGACCCGCGGCGGCGAGTGGATCAGCATGCACCGCTATGTCGGCACCGATCAGTTACTACCCGACGGCGCGGTCTCGACCAATGGCACGAGCGAGCTGCCGATGCGCAATCAGTTCGCCGCCTGGAAGCACTACATGACCGCCACCCTGATCGCCAAGGAGAGTACCCATGCTGCTTGATCGCACCTTCGACGTCTCGACCCGGGACCTGACCCCGGCTCAGGTCCCCACCGAAACCTTGCGCCAGATCGAGCAGTTTCTCTATCGCGAAGCGCGCCTGCTGGACGAGCGCCGTTTCTGGGAATGGGACCAACTGTTCACCGACACCGGCATGTACTGGGCGCCGCAAAAACACGGCCAGGACAACCCGTTCGACCATATCTCGCTGTTCTGGGAAAACCGCATGCTGCGCGAAGTGCGCATCCGCCGGGTAGAGAACGTGCGCAACTGGTCCCAGCAGCCGCCGACCCAGACCGCCCACCTGGTGGGCAACGTGATGATCGAAGGCCTCGACAGCCTGGGTTTGCTGGTGGTCAGCGCGACCTTCCAGGTCAGCGAATGGCGCCTGGAGCAACGCCAACTGGCAGGCCGCTACACCTACAAGCTGGCCAGCATGGACAGCGGCGAGTGGAAGATCCAGCTCAAGCGGGTCGACCTGATCAACTGCAACGACGTGTTCGCCAACCTTGAGGTATTTGTCTGATGGGGCGTCCGACCGTACTCGTCCTGCACTACCAGAACGACGTGCTGCACCCCGACGGGCGCATCCGGGTCGGGCTCAAGGCCGATGACTCGGCGCGCACAGCCCTGATGGACGCCGCTGTCAGGCTCCAGCAGGGCGCCCGCGCCCGGGGTTGGCCGATGATTCATGTGCGCGTGGCTTATCGTCCGGACTACGCCGATCTGGTACAGAACGCACCGATCCTGCGGGCCGTGGCGGCCAGCGGCGCAGTGCAGGATGGCACCTGGGGGGCGGAGTTCCACGAGTCCCTGCGGCCACTGGACAGCCCTGACGAATTCGTTGTCACCCACACCCGCATCAACGCGTTCTATGGCACCCCGCTGGACACCCTGCTGCGCCAGCTCAACGCGCGACAGTTGCTGATCGCCGGGGTCGCCACCCACTCGGTGGTGGAAAGCACGGTGCGTCATGCCGTCGATTGCGGTTTCGAGGTCACGGTGCTGGCTGATGCCTGCGCCGCCGCCCAACCGGCCACCCACCTGGCGGCCCTGGAAAGCATGCGCTTGATCGCCACCGTCAGTGACGTCGAGAGCGCCCTGGAGCAAACACAATGAAACCGATCCCCACCGCCAACCTGCAAGGCCAGGTGGCAATCGTCACCGGTAGCACCCAAGGCCTGGGCACCGACATTGCCCGCCAACTGTTGCAGGCCGGCGCCCGCGTCATGCTGGTAGGCCGCAACCGGGAAGCCGGTGCGGCACTCGCCGCCGAGCTGGGCGAGCACTGCCGCTTCAGCGCCTGCAATGTCGAACTGGACGAGGACATCGACGACTGCATCGAAGCGACCCTCGCCGCCTTTGGCCGCCTCGACATCCTGGTTAACAACGCCTGTGTCTACGACGACCAGGGGCTGTTGTCGGACCGGGCGCAATGGCTGCACACCCTCAACGTCAACCTGATCTCGGCGGCGATTTTCGTGCAGAAAGCCACGCCCTGGATGAACGACGGCGGCACCGTGATCAACATCGGCAGCACCGGCGGCAAATTCGGCGCGGCCGGACGCGCGCTGTACCCGGCGTCCAAGGCCGGGATGCTGCAACTGACCCGCAACCTCGCCGTGACCCTGGCGCCCGCTGCGATCCGGGTGATCAGCGTCTCGCCGGCCTGGACCTGGTCGCCCTCGGTGGAGAACCTGAGCGGAGGCGACCTCGCCGTGGCCGACCGTGTCGGTGCCGTCTTCCACCCGCTGGGGCGTGTCGGTCGCGGCGCGGAAGTCGGCCAGGTGGTCGCCTTCCTCTGCAGCCAGGGTGCGTCCTGGATCACCGGCGTAGATATCCCGGTGGACGGCGGTTTCTCGATCCTGGGTCCCGATCAGGGACTCTCGCCGCGGGTCTGGTTCGAGCGATTGCGTGACCAGGTCTGAGCAGACCGATAAGGTCCAGCGGTTAGCCGCCTTGAACACAAAAAATACGACCTACTGATAAGTCGATAACGAGGAAATGACATGGGCAAGATGATCGATGTAAAAGCCAGCGACGGCAGCGGCAGCTTCGCCGGCTACCTGGCACTTCCCGCCAGCGGCAAGGGCCCTGGCGTGGTAATCGGCCAGGAGATTTTCGGGGTCAACGCCAACATGCGCGAAGTGGCCGACTTCTATGCCGAGGAAGGTTACGTCGCCCTGGTGCCGGACCTGTTCTGGCGTCTGGAGCCGGGCGTGGTGCTGGGCTACACCGAGGCCGACTTCGCCCGTGCCATCGATCTGTTTCAGCGCATGGATATCAACAAGGCCGTCGACGATATCGACGCCAGCTTCAAGGCCCTGCGCAGCCTGCCCGAAGTCGAAGACGCCGGCCTGGGCTATGTCGGATTCTGCATGGGCGGCAAGCTCGCCTACCTGACCGCGACCCGCACCGATGTCGCCTGCTCCGTGGGTTACTACGGCATGGGCATCGAGCAACTGCTTGAAGAAGCCAACAACATCAAGGGCCGTCTGGTGCTGCACTTCGCCGAACAGGACGGCTACTGCGACGCCGATGCTCGCAGCCAAATCAGCCGGCGCCTGGCCGGGCGCAGCAACGTCGAGATCTACACCTACCCCGAGGTGGACCACGCCTTCGCCCGCAACGGCGGCATGCACTACAACAAACCCGCCGCGCTGATGGCGCATCAACGCAGCATCGCCGCCCTCAAGCAGGAAATCGGCCCGCACTACAATCTGTCCGGACTGTGGGAAAAGCACATCGAGTATGAGTTTGGCCTGCGTGATGTACCGGCAACCATGGCGACCATGGTGGCTGAACCCTACGTCAACCACATCCCGACCATGACCGGCGGCGTGGGTTACCGCGAGCTGAGCCGCTTCTACCAGAACCACTTCGTCCACGCCAACCCGCCGGACATGAAACTGGTGCCGATCTCGCGTACCGTCGGCGCCTCGCAGATCGTTGATGAGTTCGTGATGTGCTTCACCCACACCAGTGAAATCGACTGGATGCTGCCCAATGTCGCGCCGACCGGGAAGTACGTCGAAATCCCGATGCTGGGCGTGATCAAGTTCCGTGGCGACAAGCTCTGCCATGAGCACATTTATTGGGATCAGGCCAGCGTCCTGGTGCAGATCGGCCTGCTCGACCCCACCGGTCTGCCGGTGGCAGGCATCGAAACCGCAAAAAAACTGCTCGACGAACAACGGCCGTCCAACACCCTCATGGGCAAATGGCCCAGCAGCGCGCCGTAACCTTTCCCCCCGCAGACTGCGAAACCGCTATTCGCAGCCTGCGGCAGCTCCTACGGATCAAAGGATTGACCTCGTTCCTGTAGGCGCTGCCGCCAGGCTGCGATGACGGGTTAATGGGTTTAGAGGTATGGCCTGGTTACACCCGGGCGGTCTGGTGCGGCAATTCGCCGAAACGCTCGCGGTAGTAATTGGCAAAGCGGCCCAGATGGGCGAAACCATGCTCCAGGGCCACTTCGGTGATGCTCAGGTCGCGACGACCGAGCAAGCGTTCACGCACCGCTTCCAGCCGTAAATTGCGCAAGCGCTCCATGGGCGTTTGCCCGTAACAGCGCTGGCACAAGGTGTTGAGGCTGCGCACGCTCATCCCCCCCGCCGCTGCCAGTTCGCCCAGAGTCAGCGCTTCACCCAGGCGACTGCGCATCAAGCCTTCGATCTTGTTCAACTGACGCAAGGCCTGACGCTGTGCCGGGGACTCGACCAGCGCCGCCGGGGGCGTGTCGACTTTGGGTGGATGGGTCAGCAGGAACAGCGGCAGACTCTCTTCCAGGTGCCGCAGCCAATGCCCGTGCACCGGCTCGCCCGCGCTGGCACCCAGTTGTTCGAGCAAGTCGTCCACCAACCGCAGCCAGCCACGGGCCTGGCCGGTGTCGAGGCGATAGGCCGCAGGCAAACTGAAACCCGGTGCCAGCCCCCCTTCATCCACCAGCCGTTCTTGCATCACCCTCAACAGGCTGCGCGGTACCTTTAGCAGCAATTGTTCGCAGCCGCTGTGCCAGACCAGGCGGGCTTGGCAGTTGGGTGAGAGGACCGCCACCTGGCCCGCTTCCAGCTCCAGCGAAAGGCCATCGCATTCAATGCTCGCCCGGCCGCGCAAGGGCATCTGCATCAGCACGAAATCGGTAAAGGGTCGTGGCCGCACCTCGACCTCCGCGCCATAGCGCAACACGAACAATTGGCAGCGCCCCACTTCGGCTCGAAAGAATGCGGTATCGACACTGCCGCCGCGCCAGCTCAGGTCATGCTCGACGAGCTCACGAGCGAGCAGCCGGTGGCTCTCTTGCCGCGACCGGCTGGTGAATACGGGGGTCTGGCACAGCCGCGACAGATCGAGCCCGGCCCCAGCGCCAGAAGCCGGGTTGGCGAATAGCGAAGCCATGGTTCAAAACAACCGGTTACGGCGAGCTTCGTTGCGCTGCAAGGTCATGCTCGGTGTTTCATTGAACAGCTTGCGGTACTCGCTGGAAAAACGCCCCAGGTGGATAAAGCCCCAGCCCATGGCAATCACGGAGATATTGCGCGCCGAATTGTCCTCGAGAATTTCCTGGCGAACCGCCCCCAGGCGGTACTTCTTCAGATAAGCCATGGGCGACACGCCGAAGTACTTCTTGAAGCCCTCGAACAGCTTGAAGCGCGACACCCCCGACACCGCCTCGATATCTTCCAGGTGCAACACCTCCCGGGCGTTTTCGTGGATGTATTGCTTGGCCCGGATCAGGTAATGCGGCAGCTTCACGCCGAGCACATCGCGCAACTCATCGGAGTAGTTGTTCGGCTGGGCAAGGATCAGGCCCTTGATCAGCGAGCTCTCGATATCCCGGGTAAAAAAAGTCTGGTCATACAGCTCGCGACTACGCTCCAGCTCGCCGATAAAGTAGCGCGCCATCCGCCACCACGATGCTGACGAACCGTTGATAGCGTCCATCACCGGTTCGAAGCGCAGAGGGGTTTCCAGGGTCCGTTGCAGCATGTCCTCAAGGGATTTGCGCATGGCCGCTCGGGTGATGACCACCTGGGTCTTGCGGCAATCGCCGGTAATCGACAGCTCCTGGTTTTCGTGGGGAGACACGATGATCCCGTGATCGGGATCCGAGGTGACCTGGCAGCCGTTCTTGCTCAAATGCTGCTCGCCTGTGAGAGGCAGGCTGAGGCTGTAACTGCTCAGGTGTTCGGCGTCTTCGATGCCCACCGTGACGTCAGTGCCGTACTCGATGATCCCCAGGGTGGTGGACATCGACTTGAGCACATTGCCGCTGTGATGGAACTGAATTCGGTTGGGGGTACTGGTCTTCAGCAGGTGTGGCCCGCAAATACCAGTCATCCATTGGCGCGCGCCATTGAGGTCATAACGTTCGATACGAATGTCTCGAACATGTACATCTGGAGTTGTACTCATCACGGGGCACCCACGGCTATTTTATGGACGCGCTCTAACGGCACGCCTTTAACTGGAGAGAGCAAGCTTCATGCCGCTAACCGCACTTCAGCAGGTTGCCGAAATATGCGGATAACATCCACCGAATAAACGGACAGGAACGCTCCTACTCGAGAAACGCCCGAGTGCACATTCCACCTTCTCGCGCCGTAAACACGGGGGGACGCTGCAAAAAAGGGCACTCGCGATTCGGTCAGCAAAAAAGTCATGCACCGCCAGGCAAGCTTGATTGGGTATTACCTGCCCAGATGCACAGGCAGGTGTTACCCATGCGGGACTTTGTCGACCTACCAGAACTTCCAGGTGTAGGTCGTGATCAGGCGGTTTTCATCGAAGTTGTTGCCCTGGTGAAACTTGACGTTGATGTTGCGCAGTTCTACGCCGAGGTTCTTCAACGGCCCGTCCTGGATCACGTAGGACAGGTAAATATTGCGCTCCGATTCGCTGTTGTCGCTCAGCGCACCGCGATCGATTCCGGTGCCGCGCATGTAGCGCGTCATCAGTTTCAAACCGGGTAATCCGAGGCCAGCGAAGTCGTAGTCATAGCGCGCTTGCCAGGATTTCTCGTTGGGCTTGATGAAGGCAATGGCGGACCAGTTCACCAGATAGGGCTGCGGCGCGTAACCGTTGAGCGTTGGGAATACGCTGTCGCCGAGCATCCGCTGATAACCCAGGCCAAAGGAGTGGGCGCCTTTGCGCAAGGTCATCATAGCGCCGTAGGAACGGTTGTCGATGCGGCCGTAAAGAGCGTCGCCATCCTGCTTGTTGTTGAAGTAGCGAAAGTCGGTTTTCAGGCCGTAACCGGCACCCAGGTCGGAAAGGTAAGTGGCGCCCAGGTAATGCTGGCGGTAGATGTCTTCGAGTTGCCCGTAGAAGTAAGTGCCGGTCAGCGCCGGGGTAAACGCGTAGCTCGCCCCACCGAAGTTCAGGCCGTCGCTACGACGCTGTATGTCCGGCCCGTTGAACAGGTACATCTTTTCGCTATTGGACGATTCCCGGCCGCTGATTTCGGTGAATCGCCCGCCAGTGAGCGTCAGTTTATCGACCTCTTTGGACTCCACCAGCGTGCCGTGGTAAGTGGTGACCAACTGCCGCGAGTCGTCGGTGTAGGCCACCGGCAGCGTAGGTCGATGCTCGCCGTATTTCAGCTCGGTCTTGGAGTAACGTACTTTCGCCGTATAGCCACCGCGACCGTAGTCGGTCGCCTGCTCTTGCTTGCTGACGCTGTAAGGAATGATGCTGTCAGGGCCCCTGCCGCCACCGCCGTCGAGTCGGTAGGCGTACTGTGCCGAAGCATCGAGGCCAAACTGCACCGGGCCCTCGGTGTAACCCGAGATGAAGCGCAGATCGAAGCCCTGGGTCCAACTGCCGACGCGAGAGTTCTTCGGATTCTCGCCCCTGAAGTCGCGATCGATATAGAAGTTACGCAAGCCCAGGCCCAGGTGACTGTCTTCGATAAAGTCCGCCTGGGCCATCAGCGGGGTGAACATTCCGGCCAGGCTGGCCGCCTGCACGCAACGGGTTAACCAACTCGCTTGAAACATAACTTATCCCTCTTATTTAATGTGCGAACACATTAACTGGCGGCGCGATCAAGACGATCACTCCAATAGTTGATAGTTGTTTCTTTATTAAAATATTCAGCGCTAGTCGTTATAGGCAACATCCGCCCCGAGAATTACTGCAAGACTTCGCCAGTGATTAGGCCGCATCTGCGCCAGACTCTCTAGCCTGTTAATTCGATACTCATAGCCGATTAATTGGCACTCGCCATCCAGCGCCAAGTCCAACAGGGCCTGGCTCTTCAAGGTTTCCAGTCAGCGCCGTGAACGGCCTGATTTTATGGACTGTGTTTGCCGACAAAGCGGATAGACCCCGAAGCGGGAAACTTATTTAATGCCAACACGAGAAACTTACTAAGTGCACGAACTAGCCCGATGCAAAGAGGTATCGATTAATGAGCAGCGCAAAAAGCGTCGAACAATGGAAAGGCTTTATTGAGAGCTGCCTGGACTTTCGTCCGGCAGAAGGCGTGTTCCGGATTTCCCGGGATATGTTTACCGAGCCGGAACTTTTCGATCTGGAAATGGAGCTAATCTTCGAAAAGAACTGGATCTACGCCTGTCACGAAAGCGAGATCGCCAACAAGCACGATTTCATGACCATGCGTGCGGGCCGCCAGCCGATGATCATCACCCGGGACGGCGACGGTCAGCTCAACGCGTTGATCAATGCCTGCCAACATCGCGGCACGACATTGACCCGCGTCGGCAAGGGCAATCAGTCGACGTTCACCTGCCCGTTCCACGCCTGGTGCTACAAAAGTGACGGACGCCTGGTCAAGGTCAAGGCTCCCGGCGAATACCCGGAAGGTTTCGACAAAGCCACGCGAGGCCTGAAGAAGGCCCGCATCCAGAGCTACAAGGGGTTCGTGTTCATCAGCCTGGACGTGCACGGCGATAACAGCCTCGAAGACTTCCTCGGCGATGCCAAAGTATTCTTCGACATGATGGTCGCCCAGTCGCCGACCGGTGAGCTGGAAGTGCTGCCCGGCAAGTCGGCCTACACCTACGACGGCAACTGGAAACTGCAGAACGAAAACGGCCTCGACGGCTATCACGTCAGCACCGTCCACTATAACTACGTGGCCACCGTGCAGCACCGCCAGCAGGTCAACAGCGAGAACGGCACCAGCACCAGCGGTAGCCTCGACTACAGCAAGCTGGGAGCGGGCGATGCCAATACCGATGACGGTTGGTTCGCCTTCGATAACGGCCATAGCGTGTTGTTCAGTGACATGCCCAACCCGGCGGTGCGTTCCGGTTACGCCACGATCATGCCGCGTTTGATCGAAGAGCATGGCCAGGAAAAAGCCGAATGGATGATGCATCGCCTGCGCAACCTGAACATCTATCCGAGCCTGTTTTTCCTCGATCAGATCAGCTCGCAACTGCGCATCATCCGCCCGATCGCCTGGAACAAGACCGAAATCATCAGCCAATGCCTGGGCGTCAAAAATGAGTCGGACGCGGATCGGGAGAACCGGATTCGTCAGTTCGAAGACTTCTTCAACGTGTCCGGACTTGGCACCCCGGATGACCTGGTGGAGTTTCGCGAAGCCCAGCGTGGTTTCCAGGCGCGCCTGGAGCCCTGGAGCGATATTTCTCGCGGCAGTCATCAATGGGCGACCGGCGCCACACCCAACAGCGAGTCGATTGGCATCATGCCGGCAATGACTGGCACCGAATTCACCCACGAAGGGCTTTACGTCAACCAGCACAGCCACTGGCAGAAATTTCTGCTCAATGGCCTGGAAGCGAAATCCCTGAAGCTGCGTGAGGTGTGAACATGAATCCGCAATTGCAGTACCAGATCGAGCAATTTTTCTATCGCAAGTCCGAACTGTGCGACGCCCAGGATTGGGACGCCTACATCACGCTGTTCGACGAGCACAGTGAGTTCCACCTGCCGCAATGGGACTCGGAACACGTCTACACCCGCGACCCCAAGCGCGAAATGTCGCTGATCTACTACCCCAACCGTTCGGGTCTGGAAGACCGAGTGTTCCGCCTGCGCACCGGCAAAGCTGCTTCCGCGACCCCGATGCCGCGCACCCTGCACCTGATCAACAACGTGCGCATCGATGAGCTCGAGGGCGGCGACCTGGAGGTGCGTCTGAACTGGCACACCCTGTTCTATCGCCAGGCCACTTCTGAGCAGTTCTACGGTCGCGCCACCTACCAGCTCAAGCCGGTCGGCGACAGCTGGAAGATAACCCGCAAGCATGTGCTGCTGCTCAACGACACCATCAACTCGGTGCTCGATTTTTATCACCTCTGATTGGCGGAGTTCTGGATCATGAGTCACAAGGTCGCGTTCAGTTTTGCCGATGGGAAAACCTTGTTCTTCCCGGTACAGAACAATGAAATACTGCTCGACGCCGCCCTGCGCAATGGCATCAATATTCCCCTGGATTGCCGCGAGGGCGTCTGTGGAACCTGCCAGGGCCGCTGCGAATCGGGCGACTACAGCCAGGATTATGTGGACGAGGAAGCCCTCTCCAGTCAGGACCTGCAGCAACGCAAAATGCTCACCTGCCAGACCCGAGTGAAGTCCGACGCGGCGTTTTATTTCGACTTCGCCTCCAGCCGGTGCAATGCCTCAGGGCCAGACCGGCTAAAGGGCATCGTGCGGGCCGTCGAGCAGGTCTCGCCCAACACGGCGATCCTGCATCTGGACGCCGGTGCCGATGGCCAGCAACTGGACTTCCTGCCCGGGCAGTACGCCCGACTGCAAGTACCGGGTACGGACGGCAAGCGCTCCTACTCATTCGCCAACCGCCCCAACAACGGCAACCAACTGCAATTTCTCATCCGCCTGCTGCCCGACGGGGTGATGAGCAATTACATCCGCGAACGCAGCTTGATCGGCGATGAGATCATGCTGGAGGCGCCGCTCGGTGCCTTCTACCTGCGCCACGTCGACAAGCCGCTGGTGTTCGTGGCCGGTGGCACCGGGCTCTCGGCGTTCCTCGGTATGCTCGACGAGATCGCCGAACGTGGCGGCTGCGGTCATCCGGTCCACCTGTACTACGGCGTGCGTAACGCCGCCGACCTCTGCAAAACCGCGCACATCGCGGCCTACGCGGCGCGGATCCCCGGCTTTCGCTTCACCGAGGTGGTCAGTGACCCGACGCCGGACTGGAGCGGCAAGCGCGGCTACATCAACGAGCATTTCGACCTCGCAGCGTTTCGCGACCAGGCCCTGGATATGTACCTCTGCGGCCCACCGCCCATGGTCGAGTCGATCAAGCAGTGGCTGGCGGAACAAGCCCTGGACCAGATCCACCTGTATTACGAGAAATTCACCGAAAGCAACACCTGACACTGGAGTCGGCAACAAAATCAATTTTCCAGGCACCCGGACACTTTTTTCTGCCCTCAAATAACAACTACGTCACGCGCGATGCGGACACCACTAAAGGCGGCACTATGAAAAAACAACTCGTGGGTACACTGCTGGCGGCCAGCTGCTTAGCCAGTCTCATGGCCGAGGCCCAAGACCCGGTGCGCATCGGTTTTATCACCACCCTCTCGACCCCCGCTGGCTACCTGGGCGAAGACTCGCGCGACGGTTTTCAGTTGGCCATCGACCAGGAAAGCGGCAAGCTTGGCGGCGTGCCGGTGAGCTTGCTGGTAGAGGACGACGGTCTGCAACCGGCGCGGGCCAAGCAGATTGTCGACCGCATGAGCCTGGACGGCATTTCACTGTACACCGGGGTGATCTTCTCCAACGTGCTGGCCGCCGTGGTCAATACCGCGACCAAGGACGGCTTCTACATCAGCAACAACACCGGCCCCTCCAGCCTGGCCGGCAAGCAATGCAAGCCCAACTACTTCGTGGCCTCGTACCAGAACGACACGATCCATGAGATGGCCGGTATCGCGGCTAACGACCTGGGTTACAAGAAGATGGTCATCCTGGCCCCCAACTACCAGGGCGGACGCGATGCCCTGGAAGGGTTCAAACGCACCTACAAAGGCGAAGTCACCGAGATCTACACCAAGCTCAACCAACTGGACTTCTCGGTCGAACTGGCACGGATCCGCTCCCTGGCACCAGACGCGATCTTTGAGTTCCATCCCGGCGGCGCCGGCATCAACTTTGCCAAGCAGTACGGCAGCTCAGGGCTGAACAAAACCATCCCCATGGTCGTGCCCGTGTTCTCAATGGACGAACGCATGCTCGCGGCCACCGGGGACGTCGCCAAAGGCATGAACATCGTGACCCTGTGGAACCCGCAGTCGAACAACCCGGCCAACCAGGCGTTCGTCAAAGCCTTCAGCGAAAAATACAAACGCGTGCCGACTGTGTATGCCGCCCAGACCTATGACACGGCCCTTCTGATCGGTGCCGCACTCAAGACTGTGGGCGGCGACATGAAAGACCCCGAGGCGTTTCGCAACGCCCTGCGCAACGTGAAGTTCGACTCAATCCGCGGTGATTTCGCCTTCGGCAAGAACCAGCATGCGGTCATCGACTGGTACTTGCTGCGCGTAGAGGCCGACGCCAACGGCAAGCTGGTCCAGGTGCCGGTGCAGACCATCGCCAAATCACAAGTGGACAGCTTCGCCGCCGAATGCGCCCTGTGATCCAACCTGTCGGTCTCGTGCCTGCCTGCGTGAGCGGCAGGCACTTTTCGTAGGATTCCCCAGCATGCTGCTACTCGAACAATTGCTTAACAGCTTGCAATACAGCGCCCTGCTGTTTTTGCTTGCGTCCGGCCTGACGCTGATCTTTGGCATCATGGGCGTCATCAATCTGGCCCACGGCGCCTTTTACATGGTCGGGGCCTTCTGCGCCGCCTACACCGCTTCGGCCAGTGGCTCGTTCTGGCTCGCCGGGCTGGCCGCCGTGGTTGGCTCCGCGCTCTACGGGTTGCTGATCGAAACCAGCATCATGCGCCGCCTCTACAACCGCGATCACCTGGACCAGGTGCTGGCAACCCTGGCCGTGGTGTTTTTCACCAACGAGCTGATCACGGTGCTATTCGGCCGCAGCCCGCCCGCCATGCCGACACCGGAGTGGTACGGCGCCTTCGTCGAAGTGCTGCCGGGTTTGATGTACCCGGTCAGCCGCCTGCTGTTCATCGCCGCCGGGGCGCTGGTCGCGATTGCCATGTGGCTGCTGATCAACCACACCCGCTTGGGGATGCTGATCCGCGCCGGGGCCGACGACCACGAGATGGTCGGCGCCCTGGGGGTGAACATCGCGCGTATCTACACCCTGGTCTTCGTCTTCGGCTGCGTGCTCTGCGGACTCGCCGGCTTCATGGCTGCACCGCTGCTGTCGGTGGAAATCGGCATGGGCGAAAAGGTCCTGATTACCACCTTCGTGGTCATCGTCGTCGGCGGCGTCGGCTCGGTTCGCGGCGCCCTGGCCGGTGCCCTGCTGATCGGCATGGTCGACGGCCTGGGCCGGGCCTATATCCCGCAACTGCTCGACCAATTGTTGCCCGCCGAAGTCAGCGGGACCTTAAGTGGCGGGCTGATTTCCGCCAGCGCTTACATCGTCATGGCGGTGGTTCTGCTGGTCCGCCCACGCGGCCTTTTACCCGCGCGCGCCTGAGGAGAAAAAACATGTCCCGCCGAGTCATAATCGATCTGCTTTGCCTGGCAACGTTCGCCCTCCTGCCGCTGCTCGCCTCGTTGTTGCACGAACCCTTTCTGGTCAGCCTGTTCACGCGCCTGGCGATCTACGGCATGGCCGCCGCGAGTCTCGACCTGCTGATCGGCTATGGCGCGATGATCAGCTTCGGCCATGCGGCCTTCTTCGGCCTGGGTGGCTATGTGGTCGGGGTCATTGGCTTCCATACCTCCCAGGTCATGCCGTTGTGGGGCTGGGAAGGTTCCAACAGCGCGCTGATCGTCTGGCCGCTGTCGCTTCTGGTCTGTGCGCTGTTCGCTCTGGTGGTCGGCTATCTGTCCCTGCGTACCAGCGGCGTGCAGTTCATCATGATTACCCTGGCGTTTGGCCAGATGCTGTATTTCGTCCTCAGCTCGTTGTCACTGTACGGCGGCGACGACGGCATCCTGCTCCGCGAGCGCAATACGCTGCCGGGCCTGGATATGGAGAATTCGGTGCAGTTCTACTACCTGTGCCTGGGGCTGTTGGTTGCCTGGTTGCTGTTCTGCCGGCGACTGGTGAACTCACGCTTCGGCTTTGTCCTGCGCGGCCTCAAGCAAAGCGAACGGCGCAGCATCAGCCTGGGACTGCATCCGCTGCGCTATCGACTGAGCGCGTTCGTCATCGCCGGCGTCGGCGGCGGCCTGGCCGGTATTCTGTGGGCCAACTACGCGATGTTCGTCAGCCCCGACATGGGCGCCTGGCATAAGTCTGGCGAGTTGATGGCGATGGTCATTCTGGGCGGCGTCGGCACCCTGCTCGGACCGGTGCTCGGCGCGGCGGTGTACCTGGGGCTGGAGCAGGTGTTGAGCCTGTGGACCGAACACTGGTTATTGATCTTCGGCCCGTTGCTGCTGGTGGTGGTGCTGTTCGGCAAAAAAGGCCTGTACGGCCTGCTGCTCAGTCCATGGCCGCGCTGGCGCAAGACGCCGGCAACGCAAAGCCCGTCCCCTATCGCCAACGGCGAGATCAGTGAGGTACGTCCATGAAACCGCAACTCTCGATCCAGGGTCTGGAAAAGGCCTTTGGTGCGATCAAGGCCACCAACGGCGCGAGCTTTGACATCGCCCCGGGCGAACTGCACGCCATCATCGGCCCCAACGGAGCCGGCAAGTCCACGCTGATCTCCCAGATTGCCGGGGAGATCCGTCCGGACAAAGGGCGGATCTTCCTCGCAGGGCAAGACATCACTGACGTGCCCGCCCATCAGCGCCCGCGCCTCGGCCTGGCGCGGGCCTTTCAGGTTAGCCAGCTGTACCCGGATTTCACCCTGCTGGAAAACGTCGCCCTGGCGATTGCCGCCCGCGACGGCCAGACCTTCGGCCTTTGGGAGCCGCTGGCAAGCGACCGCCGCCTGTTGGAGCCCGCCGGCGGTTATCTGGATCGCGTCGGCCTCGGCGCTCGTGGCCAAGCCCTGGTCAGCGAGTTGTCCCATGGCGAACGGCGGCAACTGGAGATCGCCCTCGCCCTGGCCCAGGAAGCCTCGGTGCTGCTGCTCGACGAACCGATGGCCGGGATGGGCGCCGAGGAGTCGGCGCGCATGACCCAACTGTTGCTCGAACTCAAGGGTCGCTACGCCATCCTGCTGGTGGAACACGACATGGACGCGGTCTTTGCCCTGGCCGACCGCATTACCGTGCTGGTGTACGGCCAGACCATCCGGACCGGCAGCGTTGAGCAGATTCGCAACGACCCGCAAGTACGCGCCGCCTACCTGGGAGAAGAACATGCTTGAAGTCAGTGGATTGCAGGCCGGCTACGGCCTGAGCCAGGTGCTGTTCGACATGCACCTGAAAATCGAACAGGGCCAGGTGGTGTCGCTGATCGGGCGCAATGGCATGGGCAAGACCACCACGGTCAAATCGATCATGGGCCTGCTCAAGCCCAGCGCCGGCAGCGTATTAATCCACGGCAGGGAAATGCGCGGCGCGGCGCCTTACCGGATCGCCCAGGCCGGGCTGGGACTGGTGCCCGAAGGCCGACGGGGCTTTGGCAGCCTGAGCGTGCGGGAAAACCTGCTGGCCACCGCCACCCGGGGCAAGTGGGACCTGGCGCGGGTCTACCAGTTGTTTCCGCGCTTGCAGGAACGCCAGGACCAGTTGTCCAAAACCCTCTCCGGTGGCGAACAGCAAATGATGGTGGTCGCCCGGGCCCTGCTCACCAACCCGCAGCTGTTGATTCTCGACGAAGCCACCGAAGGCCTGGCACCGATTATTCGCGAAACCATCTGGAGTTGCCTGGCGAGCTTGAAAGCCGAGGGCGAGACCATCCTGCTCATCGACAAAAACCTCAAGGAAATGGCCCGCGTGGTCGATTGCCACCACATCATCGAAAAAGGCCGCCAGGTCTGGCACGGTACCCCGGCGCAACTGGCCGAAACACCGGAATTGTCCCAGCGCTACCTGGGCGTCTGACCCGCGCCGTTTGTAGGCGCTGGCGCAGGTTGGGAAAAGGCCCGAAGCACCTTCCTGCGGGGGCAAAACTCACGCTCCTGCAGGTTTAGGCGCTGGCGGTCATTGCAGCGGTGAAAAGCTCGCCGGCAGATAGATCGTCGAGCGCATATCGCGCAGTTGCGGGCCGGAGTTCTCCGGCGGCCAGACGCCGTCTTGCACCGCTCGGGTGCGTACGTCCAGGCGCTGTTCGAGCGTGGCGTAAGGCCAGATGTGCAGGTAGCGCGGCAACTGGCCGTCGGTGGCGTAGAACGCTCCATATACCGGCGAGTATTGCTCCGTGCTTCTTGGCCCCACGGCCTTTTCCCAGCCCTTGAGCGTCGGCACCAGGCCCGACGGCACCAGGTCGTAGACCCGAAGCTCGTAGAACGGCCCATGCCGGCCAGCGGGCAGCGGTTCGATAAAGGGAAACAGCGTGTAGTTCTCCACCCGCATATCCGTCATGCACGCCTCGATGCCGAACGCATCGGCGCTCGACAGATAGCGTTCGCGCTCGGTCTGGCGCGAGGCCTCATCGACAAAACCTCGCAGTACTGCGATCTGGTTCAACGGGCCGATCTCGGACGCCCAGCAGCCCATCAATTTCACGTTGGCGTCATCGCTGGCCAGGCGCTGCTCCAGGCAGGCCATTGCGGTGGCGACCGTGCGCACGCGCACCGTGAACGTGATCAGTTCGTACAGTTTCATGACAACCTCGACTCAGGATCAAACAAGTGCGTGGATGACTTGCACCCACAACGAAAAAACCGACGCAGCCGTTCCGGTGCGCCGTTTGTGTGACAAGGAAGCGAAGCTCTCACGAACAACACATGTCGCCCCGCGCTCAGGACGTTGTCACGCCACCGTTGAAGACCGGCGACAGCCCCATCAACTCGAGCTTGCGGGTGAACTCCCCCAGCCTCTGCAGTTTGTAGGCTTGCAGATCAACGTCCTGGTAATCGTAAAATCCCTGACCTTCACGCAAACCGTTGCGCCCCTGGGCCATGTTCTCGGCTATCACCCGGGGTGGCAGGAAGCGTTGGTCGATGGCCTTGGCCAGGTAATGGGAGGCATAGAACAGGATGTCGCCGCCGCCCCAGTCGATGAATTCGAGCATTCCCAGGACCGAGAAGCGCAGGCCGAAACCCACGCGGATTGCGGTATCGATATCCTCGGCGCTGGCCACGCCCTCCTCGACCATCCGCGCCGCTTCATTCATCGCCAGCGCCTGGATCCGCGGCACGATGTAACCCGCCGCCGGGGAGCATTGCACAGGCACTTTGCCGATCCGTTTGAGCAGCGCCATCAGGCGCTGCACCACCTTCGGACAGGTGGTCTCGCTGCGGCTGACTTCGACCAGCGGCATCAGGAACGCCGGATTCAGCCAATGGGCATTGACGAAGCGTTCCGGGTGCGTGATCAGTGCCGCCAGCTCGGTCACCAGGAAGGTCGAGGTGGTGGAAGCAATCACGGTTTCACTGCCGCAGGCGGCGCTGAGCCAGGCGAAGGTTTCGGCCTTTAGTTCGAGCACCTCGGGCGCCGCCTCGAACACCACGGCAGCGCCTTGCAAATCGTCGCCACTGCGCTCGCGGTCACTCAGCCGCAGATGGGTCATGACGTGCTCAGCCTGGGCGGTATCGAGGGAGCCCAGGTGCGCGAGGGTCGCCAGTTCGCCCCGCAAATGGAGCTCAACCTGTTGGAAGTAGTGATCCCGAGCCGCCTCGTCGCGTTGCTTGATATCGATCAGGGTCACCGGCAGTCCGGCGTACATGAACGCCAAGGCAATGCCTTCGCCCATGCGACCCGCGCCCACGATGCAGATACGTCCCAGGCCGGCGCTCATGCCTGCAATCCCTGGGTCAGACGTTCAGCCATTTCACTTCGGGTCAGTTGGTCGAGCCCAAGGTTTTCCAGGGTGCGGCCCTGGGCGTAAAGGTCGATCCCGCTGACCACCGTGGCCAGGCTCAACAAGCCCTGAGCGACCGGCGTCGGCACCCCGGCCCAGCGCCCGACCGACACCAGGAACGACAAGCCCAGACGCGTGTCTTCGAGCATGTAGCGATGTTTTTGCAGGTCGATGTCTTCGCGCCAGTCGCCGCTGTCGGTCAGCTTGCCGTGGGCGCCACGACCATACATCCACTCATCGCCGTCGGTGGCGTAGTGATCGCTCAGGGGGAAATGCGGTGCGCCATAACCCAGGGCTTCACGCACGGCAATACGTTCGGCGTCGAGGGCATTGGTTACGCGGCGGATCGAAGGCACGGTGCCTTCGTTGTGAATGTCCCAGGTGTCGAAATGTTCGAGGGGGCCGGCGTTCATCAAAATCAACGGCGGATGAATGATCGGCCCAGCATTCATCAGTGCGCCGCTTAGGGCATCCTCAATGGGTTCGACACTGGGGTAAGCCTCGCGCAACACGGCGAACGCCGACTCGCTCAAGCGACTCGGAAAAACCCCGGTCGGCAGACGGGTCGCATAGCCGCTGATGACCACCTGGTTATCGCCATGCTTGCGCGCCAGATAGGGCAAAGTGCCTGTTTCGGCGAACGCCACCTGGCTGCGGTTATCCGCCTTCGCCATGGCTTGGGCGAAGACCATGCTGCCGAACGTGCCCGGCGGCAGGAACACCACCTGACCGTCCCGCAACAGCGGCGCTAACTCGACGGCCAGGGCTTCGTGGGAAGTCGACGGCAAGGCAATGACCAACAACTGTGCATCGGCCACGGCTTGCGCCAGGTCGGCGGTCAGGGTCAGGGCATCGCCAGGCTGGCCGAGGCTCAGGGTGCGTTCGCCGCGAAAGTCGCGCACAGCCAAATGACCGAGGTTTTGCAGTTTTTCCAGGGCGGCACTGTCCCGGCGCCACAGGCGCACTGAATGGCCTTTTTCCGCCAACTCGATCGCTGCCGCATAGCAACCGTGACCACCGCCAATAACACTGATATTCATGAATGCACTCCTGTAGAAGAGCCTCGATCCTAGCAATGCCCCCTCAGGCCCACTGCCCGAAACGCGCAAGCGCCGTCCCGATTCTGCAATCCAATGTTCCTGCTCGCCCTCTGTGGGCGCGGTGCTCGCCATGGAACGTTTGCCCCTCCACGCATCCAGGTGGTACGACCGCCGCAGGGCACTTTCAGGTCATGCGGCGCCGGAACAACGTGTCGCGGTCAAGGTAGTTGAGGTGGGTGCAACCCATGAGATTCATTGTCAGTTTCAATTCGTCGGTCAGCAGGTCCAACGCCCGGCCGGCACCGGCTTCGCCTGCCACCGCCACGCCGTAAAGGGTCGAGCGGCCCAGCAGGACAGCGTCGGCGCCAAGCGCAACGGCTTTGACGATGTCGCTGCCACGGCGGATCCCGCCATCGAGCAGCAGGCTGAGTTTGCCCCTCGCTTCGGGCGCAATGGCCGCCAGTGCGTCGAGGCTGCTGAGAGCGCCGTCCAGTTGGCGACCTCCATGGTTGGACACCACCACACCATCGAGCCCCAAGACGATGGCGCGCTCGACATCCGCCGGATGCAACACACCCTTGAGCAGCAACCGCTCGCCCCATTGATCACGTAAACGCGCCAGCATGTCCCAGTCGAGCAAGGTGTCCATCTGTTTACCGATAAACGCCATTGAACCCAGCGGATTACGTTCACTTGGCGGCAAATAAGGTTCGAGATTGCCCATGCCGGGCAGCCCCGACGGCCACATCACCTGCTTCAGCCAGCGCGGGTGGCGCGCCACGTCGAATTTGTTGCGCCATGACAATTGCCGAGGTCTGGCGAAGTTGCGCCGGTCCCACTCACGATTGCCCAGCACCATCGCATCGCAGGTCAACACAAGAGTCCTGCTTCCCACAGCAGCGGCCCGACGCAACAGGTCGCCTTGCACCTGAGGGTCGCGCATGGCGTAAAGCTGGAACCACAAGTCAACTCCAGGCACTGCCGCGACAAGGTCCTCCAGGGAGGTATTGGACGCGGTACTCAGGCTGAATGGCAGCCCGCGCGCGGTCGCGGCCCGGGCCAGGTGAATGTCGGCGTCGCGATGCAGCAGGCCGTTGTAGCCGGTCGGCCCGATCAGCATTGGTGACGGCAGCACCCGCCCGAACAGGGCTCGATGGGTGTCCGGCGCATGACACGGGACCATGGCCCTGGCGTGCAGGCCATAGCCGCAGAAAGCATCAAGATTGTCCCCAAGCGTCAATTCGGCTTCGGCCCCGCCGTTGAGGTATTCCCAGGCGAAATAAGGCAAGCGCCGTCGGGCCATGTCGGCCAGTTCGGCAATGCTGTGAACGCGGCTCAAGTCAGTGCCGGTATGGAAATGACGCATGAGCGATCCTCAAAAAGAACTGCAAAAAAAACCCGGAGGGAGCGATCCGGGCGAAGAAAATCGAGTATCTGGAAACCGAAAGTGTCCGGATGCGCGGGCAGATTCGGGAGCCGCGAACGGCTCACCAGTACGTCAGAACTTCCAGGTGTAAGTGGTGATCAGGCGATTTTCCTGATAATCAGGACCCGAAGCGCCGCCATTGCCAAAACGGGTCTTGACGTCGATCCGGCGCCATTCGAAGCCCACGTCCTTGAGCGCCCCGCTTTGCACCACGTAACCCAGCACGATGTTACGTTCGCTTTCAACGTTTTGCTCGAGGGCATTGCTGCCACGGTCGATGCCGGTGCCGTGTATGTAACGCGTCATGAGCTTCAACCCCGGCAAGCCGATGCCCGCAAAGTTGTAGTCATAGCGCAGTTGCCAGGAGCTTTCGTTCGGCTTGATGAATGCCACGGTCGACCAGTTCACCAGGTACGGTTGCGGGGCATAACCGTTGAGCGTCGGAAACGACGATTCGCCGATCATGCGCTGGTAGCCGAGACCGAAGGCATGAGCACCTTTTTTCAGGGTGGTCATAATCCCATAGGATCTGTTATCGATATCGCCGTACATCGCTTTGCCATCTTCACTGTTATTGAAGTAGCGAAGGTCTGTTTTCAACCCGTAACCGGCACCAAGGTCATGATTGTAAGTCAGCCCAAAATAGTGTTGCTTATAGATATCTTCCAACTGACCAAAGAAGTAAGTAGCGGACAAATTCGGTGTAAAGGCATAGGTCGCACCCCCAAAATTCAAACCGTCACTGGGGTGTCTAATGTTGGGACCATTAAACAAATACATCTTCTCGGTATTGGACGACTCCCGGGAGCTTATTTCGGTAAAGCGGCCAGCGGTCAGCGTGAGGTTGTCCACGTCCTTTGATTCGATCTGAACACCATGGTAAGTGGTAATCAGCTGCCGCGAGTCGTCTATGTAGGCCACTGGCAACGTCGGGCGCAGTTCACCGATCTTGAGTTCAGTCTTGTTGTACCGAACCTTCCCGGTCAGCGCCGCACGTCCATAGTCCCGGACCTGTTCGCGCTTGCCGTAATCGTAGGGAATGATGGTATCCGGGCCCCGGCCTCCACCGCCGTCAAGGCGATAGGCATACTGGCCCGAGAAGTCCAGACCAAACTGCAAGGTGCCTTCGGTGTAACCCGAGATGGCGCGAAAATCGAACCCTTGGGTCCAACTGCCAACTCTCGACTGCGGCGCATCGGACTGCTTGAAATCGCGGTCGATGTAGAAGTTTCGCGTCCCCAGGCTAATCTGGCGATCGTTGATGAAGTCAGCGTACGCAACCAGCGGTGTGAAGATCCCTATCACAGCCGCAGTGGTGACGCCACGGCTTACCCAGCTCTTCTGAAACATCAAACTTTCCTTCTTTTTTGCCTGCACAAAGGCACGGCTAGTGGAAGCAGATCAAATCAGCAAAAGTGCAACTTTGGCAGTCAATCCGCAGTATTGTTTTTATAACCACTTACTGCAAAAAAAGTCGTGACACAGCCATTCGCCAACACAGCGACAACTGCTTTTTTAGTTGTATTTAACTCTTCAACGAACCTGGAACGTTTTAACCGCTTACGGGTAGTTGAACCCTCAGGATGTTGATTTCGATGCAGTACCCAAATGGTGGTAAGCGCGATTGAAATACACCAGGCCTTCCTGGCTTTCGCCATTGCGAATACCCAGTACTTCGCAATAGAAAATGGTGTGTGAACCCACCTCATGAGCCTGGGCGATGCGGCAATCGAAACTCACCAGTGCCTCGTCAAGCAAAGGCGCCCCGCTTTCCAGCGTGGTCCAGGATGCGCAGGAAAAACGCTGTTCGGTATCGAGGTTGCGATTGGCAAACGCCCCCGACACTTCCAGGTGACCGGGCGTCAGCACGTTCACGCTCAGCACGCCGTTGCTCTTGAAATGCACGTTGGAAAACGACGAGCGATTCATGCACACCAACAACGTCGGTGGCTGGTCGGTCACGCTGCATACCGCCGAGGCGGTGAAGCCGAAACGACCCGCAGGACCATCGGTGGTGATGATCGAAACTGCGCCACCGAGCATTGCCATTGAGTTACGAAATCCAGTTGTATCGACCATGGTCTTACCCTCCGGTCTATCAGATATCCAGTACCAGTTTTTTGGACTTGGCTCGGGAGCAGCACACCAGAATCTGGTCATTAGCGGCTTTTTCATCGTCCGTCAGATAGACGTCGCGGTGATCCGGTTCGCCTTCGATGACGTCGCACAAACACGTACCGCAAACGCCCTGCTCACAGGACACTTCAATCTTGATGCCCGCGGCGGTCAGCGCATCGACGATGCTCTGGCCTTCAGCGACCTGCACCGTTTTGCCGCTGCGCTGGGCGACCACTTCGAAACCGGCACCGCCAGTGTCGACTTCAACCTGGAAGTATTCGCGGTGCACATGATCATCGGCATAACCCAGTTTCAGGGCCTCGGCGATGACCCAATCCATGAAACCCGCTGGGCCGCAGACATACACATGCACACCGGCCTGTGGAATGCCCAACACCTGTTGCAGGTCGAGTTTCTGTTCGGCCGCTTCGTCATCGAAATGAGTGCGCAACCGGGAGGCAAACGCAGCGTTACCCAGCTCTTGGAGAAAGGCGCTACGGCTACGGGAGCGGCCGCAATAATGCAGTTCGAAATCGCTGTCGCGGGCATTCAGCTCGTAGGCCATGGCGACCATCGGGGTGATGCCGATACCGCCGCCGATCAGGATCGACCGCTTGGCATCACTGGCCAGTGGAAAGTGGTTGCGCGGCAGGCTGATCTCGATTTCGCGACCTTCCTGCAGCAATTCATGCACCGCCACCGAACCGCCCCGCGAGGCCGGATCCTTGAGTACGCCCAAGCGATAGGCGTCGGCGTTGGCCGGGTCGCCACACAGCGAATACTGGCGAACCAGACCGGTCTTGAGGTGGATATCGACATGCGCACCCGCCTCGAAGGCGGGCAACGGCTGCCCCGACGGATCGCTCAGATCTAGTACGACGACACCTTCGCCCTGCTCTTCGCGCTTGCGCACGACGACTTTCAATAATTGATCACTCATACAGGATCATCCCGAATTCGTTGTAAGGGGGGGCGCACCTGGGCGCCCCCCGCTGCTTTTCTGAAAACGTGAGACTGAAAGGCTCAGCGCATGAAAATCCCGCCGTTCACATCCCAGGTCGCCCCGGTGGTGAAGTAGGCGTCTTCGCTGGCCAGTTGCACGATCAGCTTGCCGATGAACGCAGCGTTGCCCAGCTGCTTGACAGGGATGGCCTCGATCAGTTTTTCCAAACGGTCTGGCGGCACTGCGGCACGTACTGCCGGCGATTCGATAGGACCGGGAGCGATGGCGTTGACCGTGACTCCGGACGCCGCCAGTTCCTTGGCGAAGATCTTGGTCAACGTGATGATCGCGCCCTTGGACGCGGCGTAATGCGCACCGGTCGCGGTACCGCCGTTCTGCCCGGCCAGGGAGGCCATATTGATGATCCGTCCGTAACCCTGAGCAGCCAGATAGCTGCCGAACACCTGGCAGCCGACGAACGTCCCGCGCTGGTTGACGCTGACAACCCGGTCGAACTCTTCCGGGCTGATCTGCATCACCGGCGTGGTCATGGTCATCGCGGCGTTATTGACCACCACGTGCAACGAGCCCCAGTGCGCCACGACTGCCGCCAGTGCTGCTTCGAATTCAGCCTTGCTCGACACGTCGAGTTTGAGCGCCAGAACCCGCTCGCCACTGGCGTCGAGTTCTACGGCGGTGGCCTGCGCCGACTCCAGCGAGCGGTCGCTGATCACCACCCGATAACCGGCGGCCAGCAGTTGTTCGGCGATGCTTTTACCCAGCCCTTGGGCCGCGCCGGTGACCAATGCAACCTGTGTCATGGCAACGTCCTCAGAGGATGTAACCGATACCGGCGAGGGTGTCGGTAGAGTTGATCAGCTGAATCAGCTTGCGCTGGATCTTGAAGCTATCGCCGTTGCGCACCAGTTGGAAGGTGACATCAGCGGTGTACTGCTTGAGCACGTCCTTGCGGAATTCGCGCAAGTTCTGCGCGCAACGCACGGTCACGATCCCGTCCTCATCCGACAACACCCGAAAACGCGACTGACTGCGCACGGTACGCGCGCGCGGGGTGGTCGAAATCGACTCGCCGCTGGTCAGCCGGGTCACGCGCAACTGACGCATGTGGTGATCGTCGTAGGCATAGTTCAAGGTGTTTTCGAAATCGGTTTCCAGCGGATCGATCGGGATGATGTAGGTCGCGGACTCGGTCCACAGATCGAGCCACTGGACGAAATCGCCGTGGTCCAGCATGTCCGCTTCCTGCCAGATGAACGCGCTGACTTGGTTGAGCAATTGCAGATTGATCATGGTGTTCTCCGTCGACTCAGGCCGACATCATCTTTTTCCACTGCTGGTAGCCAGCGCGCATGCCGGTCTCGGCGCTCACATCGCTCACCAACCCGTCTTCGCTCTCTTTTTCACCCGGCAAGCCGCGGTTGAGCATGATCCACAGATCGGTGCCGGCACTGGCGCCACGTTGTACGCGCTCCCAGGCTTCGGAGTCGTCCGGGGTGCCAAAACCCATTGGCCCCTGGAAGTGTTCATGCAGGCGCAGGCGATAACGGTTGGCCACCGCCGGGCCGCCATCCATGGTGATGACGGCGTGATGGATCTCGGTCTCGTTCACTGCAATCGGTTGCAGTACCCGGAAGAACGCCATGGAGCACGCGATGTTCGGAAACAGGTTGAGGTTGAAGCCCGAACCGCCCACGGCACGGACGATGCGCCGCACCGATTGTTCGTCCTGGCCTTCGGCACGCAGCTGCTCGGCGAGGTCTTCAAAACGCTCGGGGATCGGCAAGTCGAGGTTGGCTTCCAGGTCGATCAGGTCGGGGATCATCACCATCACGCTATGGCCGTTGCCCAGGTCTTCGACGTAACCCGGCCCTTCGACGAAATCGAACAGCGCCAGGGTTTGCTCATCCACGGACGACAGAAACGACTTGTGGACCAGCGGAAAGTGGTAGGCGTCGGTGGTGTTTTCCAGCTGAATTTTCCAGTTGCCAGGGAAGCGGAAGCGATGCTCACCACCCACCTTGACCGGGTAACCGGCACCCTGCTTCATGAACAGGTCAATCCATTTTTTGGCCGGGCCGAGGTAATCGGCGAGCGGCTCGATATCGTCCTTGAAGGTGGCGAAGATCATGCCGTTGTATTGCTCGACACGCAGGCTCACCAATGGCAGCTCGGCTTTGTCCAGGCAATCGGCATAGCTTTCCGGGTGCGGCACGCCGCGCAGGCTGCCATCCAGGGCATAGCTCCAGCCGTGGTAAGGGCAAACAAAACTGTTGGTCTTGCCCTTCTTGTGCTCGCAAACCGTCGCGCCACGATGGCGGCAGCGGTTCAGCAGCACGTGAACTTCCTTCTTGCGGTCACGCACGACAATCACCGGCTGCTTGCCGACGTAGGTGCTCTTGTAGCTGCCCGAATCGGGAATCTCGCTGGCATGGGCGACCCAGATCCAGGTGCTGTAGAAAATCTTCTCCAGCTCCTCATCGAAGATCTTCGCGTCTGTGTACAGCGAGGTGTGGACGCGGTCATGCAAGACCAGGTCGGCCGGACTGGTTTCCAGCGTTACGGTGTTTATCAGGTTATTCACGATTACTCCTCGTCGGCGTGGCCCGCCGACTTTAAGAATTCTGGGTATTACTCGCCGGATTTACCGGGTACGGGCAGATGCGCGTCGCTGTTCCAGCTGTCCACGGGACGGCTGAACAGGTTCTGTGTCTGAAAGTGCGACATGCGCCACTGCCCTTGCTCCTTGGCGAACCGCACGGTCAGGCGGGCGCTATTAAGGTGCGAGGCACCCGAGGCAAACGTCGATGTCTGCAACATCACCCAACTGGCATCCGCGACATCGCCGCTGACCCGGATCAGTTCCGAGGTCAGGAAGTGCACGTTCAGCGAAAAGTGCGCCGGCTCCACCCTGTAAGTGGCAAACATGGCTTTGATCGCCTCGCGCCCCTGGTAACCGCCAAAGCTGTTCCGGTACTTGGCACCCTTGCCTTCCCACACTGCCTCGACGGTGAACAACCCGGCCAGTTCGTCGAGCGGGGAATCCACGCCCAGCTCGTCGCACAGGAACATGTAGCGGTTCATGCAAGCGCGGATTGCGTTCTCGCTTTCCAGCTGTTCGAGCCGTTGCTCCAGTGCCCGAAAATGCTCTTGAGGTGACATGGCGACTTCTCTCGACTCAGCGCTGGATGATCAGTTCGCGACCGGTACGGGCCTCGACCTTGCAGTACTTCCAGAGTTTGTAAGGGCCATCGCCTACCGACGTGGTGCGGAACAGATTGCAGGCGGCGTGGACGGTTTCGATGTCCGGCACATCGGCCAGCAAATAGGTGGTCCAGGGCCAGCCGGCAGATGGGCCGACCATGCTCTGATCGTCGTCCATATTGCCCAGCACGGTGACGCCCGGCAGATCGGCGATGCCGTTCCACATGGCGCCGAACGCGGCCCAGACTTCCAGGGCCTCAGGGCGTGGCGCATCGAAGAAGTTCTGGTTGATGCCGATGCAGAACAGGACTCGCAGGGCTTTTTTATCGGTCATGGGGTTCACCAATCATTCAGTAGGGAAAAATTACAGGTAGCCAGGCAGCGGTTTGTTGCCGAAAAAGATCGCGCCGGCGTTCTGGTAAGTCATGTCGCCCATGAAGGCGTGCTGTGTAATGACTTGAGTGTCGTTGACGAAACGTGACAGAGGGCTGGTGCGGTAAACCCCGCTCATGCCCGAAAGCATTTGTGCGGTGCGCGCAACATCGGCTGCCACGCGGGTGGCGTGAGTCGAGGACAGGCGCAGCATGTTGGTCTGCTCGACGCTCACGGCATCGCCTGCCAATACGCTGTTCCAGGCATCGTCGATGGATTGGTAGAACCACGAACGCGCGGCGCGCAACGAGGCTTCGGCCTTGGCCATTTCGACCTGCGCCAGCGGCCGGTCGGACAACGACGGCGCACCGGTCACGGAGATCCGCCCACTGGCCATGCCGCTCAATTCATCGAGTGCCGCACGCGCAACCCCGAGGCCGACTACCGACAACACCTGAGTAGCGAAGGACAGCGACGGATAACGGAAGAACGGTTCGTCCAGATTCGACGGACCGCCACGCACAAACGTCCACTCTTCCGGCACCACAACACCTTCGACCACGACGTCATGGCTACCCGTGCCGACCAGGCCGACGACATTCCAGGTTTCCTCGATTCGCACCTTTTCCCGCGGCATCACCGCCAGGCGTGGCAAGCCAAGCATCTCGCCGTTTTTCGGGCTGATGCCGACACCGATCAGCGAGGCGCCCATGCAGCCGCTGGAGAATTTCCAGCGCCCGTTGACCTCAAGACCACCCTCGACAAACGCCGCAGGCTGCGGAGGGAAGATTCCGCCGGCGAATACCACGTCGGGCGAATCAGCGTAGATCTTCTTGATGGTTTCGAGCGGCAGCGACGACAGGTAAACCGGGCTCATGCCGAAGCTGGCGACCCAACCGGCCGAGCCGTCGGCGATGGAAATATCTTCAACCATCTGGCAGAAATCAGCGGGCGAACGCTCGTCACCGCCAAAGCGCTTAGGCACCAGCGCCCGATACACACCGAGCTTGCGGAACTGCTCGACAACGTCCTGAGAGATGAATTTTTGCTGATCGAATTCTTCGTTCCGGGCACGCACACGAATCTCGGCCAGTAACTTCTGAAACGCTTCATTCGCGGTGATCGGCACGCAGCGCTGTTGGTTCAGCTCGCTTGGCGCAGTCATGGGTTTCTCCATAGTAAGCATGACGATTAGTCTTCCAGGCGCCGGACCAGCTCGCGGGCGACTGCACACAGCAGTTCATCCGCGCCATGGGCGGCAATGAGTTGGAGGCCGACCGGTAGTCCTGAGGCGCCTTCCAGTGGAATGCTCAAGGCCGGGTGACCGGAAAGATTGAAAGCGCGCACCAGTGAAGTCATGCCCAGCGCGGCGCGTGTGTCGGCGGCATCGGCGACCAGCAGCGGATAGGCAGGCATGGTCGGCATGGCCAGAATCGGGGTGATGGCCAAGGCCGCATCCACTTCTGCGGTAAATGCGCGGCGGATAATTTCGGCCTCTTCAACGGACTCGGCAGCGGTCAAACTGGCGTCTCGCAGACGGTCGGCGACATCATTGCCGACTCGACCGGTTTGCAGAAGATGACCGCACGCTGCCCAGGTTTCGGCGTTGATGACCACCATTCCTGCGCCATAAGCCGCCAGCATGCCAGGCAGTGATTGCTCGACCAGCGTGAAGCCCGATCGACCCAGAGCCTGGTTCACCGCAGCGTGGATTTGTTCGTCGGCTTGTACCGCGATGACCCCAATAGAAAGATTTTCAGGCACCGATACAGACTTGAACGTCGGGTCGATGGCTTCCATCGCCTCGATCAAACAGTCCATATCCCGTGCCAGCGGCCCAACGCAATCGAGGGTGCTGTACGCCGGCATGACACCCTGGCGGCTGACACGGCCGAAGGTTGGCTTGAGACCGAATACACCACAGCAGGCCGCTGGAATCCGTACCGAACCTCCGGTATCGGTGCCCAGTGCGAAGTCGCAAAGCCCCGCCGCCACTGCGGCCGCCGAACCACTGGAAGAGCCACCGGGGATGTAACCCGGATAGCGCGGATTGGACGCAGTGCCGGTCCAGGCGTTGAGGCCGGTGGTGCCGAATGCCAATTCATGAAGGCTGGTTTTACCGGTGATCTGGCAGCCCGCATCCAGAACAGCCTGAACCACGTGTGCATGCTCGGCGGCAGCTGGCGCATCGGCCAGCGCATAACTCGAAGCGCGGGTCGGATAGCCAGCGATATCAATGGTGTCTTTCACCATGACCGAGCGGCCGCTCCCACCTAACGCTAAATCCTCGACGACGATCGACATGCTTATTACCTGCTTGTTATGTCTCACCAGAACGGTTGCCCTCGGCGCGAAGGCCTGGGTGAACGCTTAAATCTAAAATCGTAATATTTACGTGAAATGTCAATTGAATTTTACCAAACTTAAGAGTGTGTATTTTCGGTGCAATTTTCAGCCGAACGCACCGACTGCGTGCAATTTGGTAACACTGATGCACAAACGATAAAAACTCATAAATATTTATAAACTCCTTATTTATCAGCTATTTAATCTGTTTTTTCCAAGTAAATGCGTGGAAACATTTCGTAAAATTCATGGCTGACGATTCTGCAAAGATAAAAATTACAAAAATAAATAAACAGCAAAAAATGGCGTGAATAACACCTAAAAAAATCGCATTTTTTTGATGTTTTTTAAAGTGTTTTTTTGACCGTTTCACCCACCCTTGATCCAGATCAAGGCCTTATTCGGCGTGGCGTGGTGGGTGTTTTTCGAGCCCCTGAAATCATCCCCTCCAGGTCATCGCCAAGCCTTGGCCGGATCGTCTTGTAAAGCGTCGGCTGAAGGTCGGCAGTAACGGCGTTCTGCCATCTTTGGAAAATTTTCTGGCATGCAATCTGCTTTTGCCCAGGTTGCCTTCGATCGATTGCTCATGGTCGACCGGTACCCACACGCTCGGTAACACGCCATGGGGTACCGCAGCAGTTCGCCAAAAAAAACAGGCCGTACCTTGGGCCGTACTCGCACCACACATGGTCGAGCCGGCTGGCCAATTAGCCTTTTGCAGCGCCTTGCAACTCTTCGGAGAAAGTCATGCTTTTCAGAAAAGCCGTGTCCACATTGTTGTTGAGTGTCGCCTGCGCCGCCGCGCAGGCTGAAGTGAAAGTCGGTGTCATCACCTCCTCCACCGGTCCGATTGCGTTGATCGGGCTGCCACAGAAAAACACCATTGCGCTGCTGCCAACTCAGGCCGGCGACCAATCGGTGAAATACATTTCTCTGGATGATGCGAGCGACCCGACTGCGACGGTGAAGGCGCTGAAAAAGTTCATCGACGAAGAAAATGTCGATGCCATCATTGGCCCAAGCGGTTCGCCTAACGCCATGGGCGTGATCCAGTTTGTCGCCGAGGCCGGCGTGCCGTTGCTGGCTCCGGTTGGCACCGCCGCCGTAGTGCTGCCGATGACCGAACAGAAGAAATGGGTGTTCAAGACCACGCAGAACGATGACCTGATCGCCAAGGCGATGTTCGAGCACATGGATAAAAAAGGCGTCAAGACACTCGCGTTTATCGGCACCGCTGACCCCTACGGCGAGAACTGGGCCAAGGTCATGTCCGGCCTGGCGACAGAGCACAACATCAAGGTCGTGGCCAACGAACGCTTCCAGCGCCAGGACACCTCGGTGACCGGGCAGAGCCTGAAAATGCTTTCGGCCCGCCCCGACGCAGTATTGGTCGCAGCGCCAGGCAGCTCGGCCGTGATGCCGCAAGCCACGCTGTTCGACCAGGGCTATCGCGGCCAGGTCTACCAGACCCACGGCGCAGCACTGCAAGACTTCCTCAAGCTCGGCGGCAAGAAAGTCGAGGGCACCATCCTGGCCGCCAGCCTGATGCTGGTCCTCGATGAAATCCCGGACAGCCACCCTTCGAAGAAAATCGCCAGCGAATACACCGCCGCCTACGAAAAGCTCAACGGCAGCAAACCAGCGACCTTCGGCGGTAACACTTTCGATGCCGGCCTGCTGTTGCAGCAAGCGATCCCGATTGCTGCAAAAAAAGCCGCCCCCGGCACCCCGCAGTTCCGTGCAGCCCTGCGTGACGCGCTGGAACAAACCAACGAACTGGCCGGCACCCAAGGTGTTTACAACATGACGCCACAGGACCACAGCGGCTTCGACGAGCGCGGTCGCGAGTTGATCCAGGTAAAGAATGGCAACTGGATGCTGCTGCGCGACAACTGATCGACACCCCGGGCACGTTGCCCATTGCTTGCCCTGCCTGCCAACGAGTCGACCCTCGCCGGCAGGCACGCTTGATATTCAATCTGTAGAAAAGAGTTCCCATTATGAATTTCCAGATAGCCATGCTGCTGGGCCAGGACGGCATGACCAACGGCGCGATCTATGCGCTGCTGGCCTTGTCGATCCTCCTGGTGTTCACCGTCACGCGGATCCTGCTGATCCCTCAGGGTGAATTCGTTACCTACGGCGCCTTGACCATGGCCACGTTGCAGAGCGGTCACCCGACTGCCCTGGTCTGGCTGTTGCTCGGCCTGACGCTGATTGATTGCACACTCGATGTGTGGGGTGCGGCACGTTCGAGCCAGGCGTTTCGTTTTCCCAAACGCATCCTCGTCAAGCTCGGCTACGCCGGGTTGATAGCCGTGCTGATCAACACCTTGCCGCTGGCCGATTTGCCAATGGCGATTCAGGCACTGCTGACGCTCGCGCTGGTGGTCCCGCTGGGGCCGCAAATCTATCGCCTTGTGTTCCAGCCGATTGCCTCGGCCAGCTCACTCGTGCTGCTGATCGTGTCGATCGCGGTGCACGTCAGTATGGTCGGCATCGCCCTGCTGCTGTTCGGCCCGGAAGGCGCCCAGACCCGACCGTTCTCCGAAGTCGGTCTGGAGCTCGGCCCGGTGACCTTCAATAGCCAGACACTCTGGGTGTTGGCCGTGTCCCTGGGACTGATTGTCGGGCTGTATCTGTTTTTCGAACGCACGCTTTATGGCAAGGCCTTACGCGCCACCGCAGTCAACCGCATGGGCGCCCGGCTGATGGGCATCTCACCGACGCTGGTGGGCAAATCGACCTTCATGCTGGCGGCGCTGATCGGCACCCTTTCGGGGATCCTCATCGCGCCGATCACCACGCTGTATTTCGACTCTGGCTTCATCATCAGTCTGAAGGGCTTCGTCGGCGCGATCATTGGCGGGCTGGTCAGCTATCCAGCGGCCGCTCTCGGTGCGTTGGCGGTTGGCCTGATTGAGGCGTTCTCGATGTTTTGGGCCAGCACCTACAAAGAAATCATCGTGTTCACGCTGATTATTCCGTTCCTGCTTTGGCGTTCGGTCACCAGCCGTCATGTGGAGGAAGAGGAATGAATCCGCGCTACTTGTTGCTTGTCTTGTTGTTGGTAGTAGGTGTTGCGCCGCTGCTGTTGCCGCCGTACTACGTCACCCTGCTCAACTACATCGGCATGTACGCCCTGGTGGTACTGGGGCTGGTCCTGCTGACCGGCGTGGGCGGCATGACCAGTTTCGGCCAGGCCGCATTTGTCGGGCTGGGCGCCTACACGTCGGCCTACCTCACCACCACCGAACAATTACCGGGCTGGCTTGCCTGGGCCGGGACGTCGCCCTGGTTGACGTTGCTAGTGGGCATCGTGCTGACCGCTTCGGTGGCGCTGATTCTTGGTGCGCTGACGCTCAAGCTGTCCGGGCATTACTTGCCGCTGGGAACGATTGCCTGGGGTATTTCGTTGTACTACCTGTTTGGCACCCTGGAATCGCTGGGCGGTCACACCGGAGTCAGCGGCTTGCCGTCGATTTCGCTGTTCGGCCTCAAGCTGGATAAAGGTGAGAAGGTTTTCTACCTGATCTGGGCCGTACTGCTGGTGGCTATTGTCGTCACCCAGAACCTGCTGAATTCGCGCGAAGGCCGAGCCATTCGCGCACTCAAGGGCGGCCAGGTGATGGCCGAGTCGATGGGGGTCAATACCTTCCGTTCGAAGATGGTGATCTTCGTGATCTCGGCGGTCTTCGCAGCGATTTCCGGCTGGCTCTACGCGCACACCCAGCGCTTCGTGAACCCGACCCCATTCGGTTTGAACATGGGCATCGACTACCTGTTCATGGCCTTGATCGGCGGTGTGGGCAGCGTGTGGGGCGCCCTGCTCGGCGCCGGCATTCTGACCATGCTCAAGCAGTGGTTGCAGGACTGGTTGCCGCACTTGCTGGGCAACACCGGCAACTACGAAATCATCGTGTTCGGCATCCTGATCGTGGTGTTGATGCAGCGTGCGCCTGGTGGTCTGTGGCCGCTGCTGACCCGCCTGATACCGGTTCGTTTCAGGGTGCGCCCCAAGGTCCACAGCCTTAACGCCAGCCCCGCCCCCCTGGCTCGCCGGCAACTGCCCGAACACGGCGAGCTGATTCTGGAGGCGCGCAATGTGACCAAGCGCTTCGGCGGTCTGGTCGCGAACAACGAGATGAGTCTGGAAATCCGCTCGGGTGAAATCCTCGCACTGATCGGCCCCAACGGCGCCGGCAAGAGCACCATGTTCAACCAGCTCTCGGGGGTCGATACACCCACCTCCGGTGAAGTGCTGTTCATGGGCCAGAAAATTAATGGCATGAGCTCGCGGCAAGTGGCGCGCATGGGCATGAGCCGGACCTTCCAGCACGTGAAATTGCTGGGGAACATGAGCGTGTTGGAGAACGTTGCTATTGGTGCGCATCTGCGTGGCCATCAGGGCGTGCTGTCGGCCGCGCTGCATCTGGATCGTCGCGAAGAAGTCGAGTTGCTGGACGAAGCCCGGCGGCAGCTGGAGCGTGTCGGCCTCGGTGACTACCTCAACGAAGAAGCTGGCAGCCTGGCCCTCGGTCAACAGCGGATTCTGGAAATAGCCCGCGCCCTGTGCGCCGATCCGTGCCTGCTGCTGCTCGACGAGCCCGCAGCCGGTCTGCGCCTGAAGGAAAAAGAAGCCTTGGGCATCCTGCTCAGCCGCCTGCGTAACGAAGGCATGGCCATTCTGCTGGTCGAGCACGACATGGACTTCGTTATGGGCCTGGTGGATCGCGTGGTGGTGATGGAATTTGGCCAGCGCATCGCCCAGGGCCTGCCCGAAGACGTGCAGAAAGATCCTGCGGTACTGGAAGCCTACCTGGGCGGAGTCGAATGATGAACATGCACATAGAACCGCAATCCGAGCCGCGCAACCAGGTCCGCGACGCCGTGCTGGAGATCAAGGACCTGAGCGTCGCCTACGGCAAGGTCGAAGCCCTGAGCAACGCCAGCCTGACGGTCGGCAAGGGCCAGATCGTCACTGTGATCGGCCCCAATGGCGCCGGCAAGACCACCCTGCTCTCGGCAATCATGGGCGTGCTGGGTTCCAGGGGGCAGGTGAACTTCGACGGCAGCCTGGAAAGCCTGCCGGAAGTGGAAGTGATGGTCTCGCGCGGCTTGGGCCTGGTGCCGGAAAAACGCGAGCTGTTCACCAGTATGAGCGTGGCCGACAACCTGTTGCTCGGTGCCTTTCAACGCCATCGCCGAGGCGACCGTCGCTACAGCGAGACCTTGGGCGAAGTCTATGAACTGTTCCCTCGGCTGTGGGAGCGCCGCGAGCAACTGGCGGCGACCTTGTCTGGCGGTGAACGGCAGATGCTCGCCGTGGGCCGGGCGCTGATGGCCAAACCCAAGCTGCTGATGCTTGACGAACCGAGCCTGGGCCTGGCGCCGCTGATTACCCGGGAGATTTTCCGGATCATCAACGCCCTGCGCGACCAAGGGGTGTCGATCCTGCTGGTGGAGCAAAACGCCCGCGCCGCGTTGCGGGTCGCCGATTACGCGTATGTCCTCGAGACCGGTCAGATCGCCATGCAGGGCCCGGCCAAGCAACTGGCTGATGATCCACGCGTGATCGAAGCCTATTTGGGCCTGGCCAGCAAGCACCAGGAAATGCTCGCCACGTGATGTCCACCCTGCCTCGGCGCCGCTGCCCAAACGGCGTCGAGCCGGGCCTTCCCAGGCTCTTCTGAATAATCCGGAGTCGCGATGAACGCTTCCTCTCTGCGCATCTGCATTGCCGGTGCCGGCGCCATCGGCTGCACCCTGGCAGCGCGTCTGGCCGCCAGCGGCCAGACGGTAAAGGTCCTGGCCCGCGGTGAAACCCTGGCGACCATCCGCCGCGACGGCATTCACTTGTCCGACCTGGACGGCAACCACCATGTACGGCTAGACGCCACCGACAACGCCGCCAGCCTGGGCGAACAGGACCTGATTTTTCTCTGCACCAAGGCGCCAGCCCTGGCCAGCCTGCTGCTGCAGATCCAACCGATGATCGGGGCCGAAACCGTGGTGATCCCGGTGGTCAACGGCGTGCCGTGGTGGTACTTCCATGGCGAAGGTGGACGGTTCGACGGGCAACGAGTGAACGCGGTCGATCCTCAGTCGATCCTCAGCCAGGCCCTGGACCTGCGCCAAGTGATCGGTTGCGTGGTGTTCATCACCGCCCAGTGCCCAGCCAACGCCGTGGTCGAATCGCGCACCCCGCACCTGATGATTTTTGGCGAGCCCGACAACAGCCTCAGCCCGCGTCTGGAGCGGGTTCGCGCGCTGATCGAAAACGCCGGGATCGAAGCTCGGGCCACTGAACGCATCCGCGACAACCTGTGGACCAAGATCATCGCCAACATCACCTCCAACCCGCTCTCGGTGATTACCGGCGCCACCCTCGAGCAGCTTTACAGTCGGCCGGATCTGCGAGACCTGGTCAGCACCTGCCTGCACGAAACCCTGCTTACTGCCGCCGCGTATGGCGCTCGTGTGAGCATCGATCCACAGACCTTCCTCGAACTCGGCGCCGGCATGGGCGCGGTGCGTACCTCGATGCTCCAGGATTACGAAAAAGGCCGCCCGCTGGAGCTGGCCGCCATCGGTGATGCGGTGCTGGAGCTGGCTGATTGCATGGCGATCCCAATGCCGGTCACGCGACACCTCATTGCCCTGGCGCGCTTTCGCGGCGAACAGGCCTGCCACTGACTTTCTATGACAAGGACTCCGACATGAGCCACACGCTATTGGAAAAACCTGAACAGTACAGCGACGAAGAATGGGCCCTGCGCGTGCAGCTTGCGCATTGCTACCACCTGGTGGATTTCTTCGGCTGGACCGAGACCATCTTCAATCATATTTCTGCACGCCTGCCTGGCCCGGCGCACCATTACCTGGTCAACCCTTTCGGGCTGAACTACACCGAAGTGACGCCGCAAAACCTGCTCAAGGTCGACCTGCACGGCAAGAAGCTCGAAGACTCGCCCTATGATGGCAACCCCGCCGGTTTCGCCCTGCACAGCGCGGTTCACGGTGCGCGCCCGGACATTCAGTGCCTGATCCACACCCACACCACACCGATCTCCGCCATCGTCATGAAAAAGGCCGGTTTCAGCCACAACGATTTCTACGGGGCGCAGCTTTACGGGCGGATAGGTTACCACACGTTCGAAGGCATCACGCTGTTCGATGACGAGAAAGCCCGGATGATCGACAGCCTCGGGGACAAGCACATTCTGGTGCTGCGTAACCACGGCATAGCCGTTGGCGAAAACAGCATCGCCAAGGCGTTCTTCCTGCTGTGGACGGTGCAGCGCGCCGCCGAAATCCAATGCCAGGCCGGCGCCTTGGGCGGAGAAGACAATCCACTGCCGCAAGACATCAGCCACAAGTGCGCCGACCTTACCGCCATGCTCATCCGGGACAGCGGCTTCGCGGTGAAATTCTTCGACGCCATGGTTCGCAAAATGCGCGCCGAACGCGGCCAATGCTGGTAATCGCGGGAGCGTGTCATGGACAAGTCAGTCGTACTCGCACACCCGTCCGCCGCGCCAGGACTGGTAGAAATCCCGATCTCGCGCCTGGATGTCCAGGGCCATGTGCTCGCCTGCAATGACGCTTACCTGACGCTCTGCGGTTATGCCAGGGAAGCCTTGCTGAACCAGCCACATGAGCTAATCAACCATCCGTTGATGCCCAAGCAAATCATCGAGCGCATGTGGCAGACCCTGCGCAGTGGCGTGCCGTGGACGGCGCCCTTGATGGGACGTGACAAACAGGGCATGACCTTTTGGTGCAACCTCTACGTGGTGCCGCTGTTTGAGGCCGGTCAGCTGAACGCGTTGGGCACGGCCTATCATCCCCTCGACAGCGCGCAAAGCTTGCGCGCAGAAAAGCTCTACCGCCGCCTGAACGCCGGTCACGGTCCACTGACGTTTGCCCAGCGCATGCAAGAACACGCCAGCAGCCAGGGCATCGCCTGGCTGTTAGGGGCTGTGGTCACAAGGGCAATGATCGGCGGACAAATCGATCTGGCGCCGGGGCTGGTGGTACTCGGCGGCATATTCGCGTCGGCCTTGCAGTGGCGGACCAAGCAGCGCGCGGACGCCGGCCGGATCATGGCCCGCCATGACCAGGTTTACAGCGACGCCCTGTTGGCGTCGCTACAGGGCGACACCTCCTCCGTGGCCGGCCGTTTCGACATGGCCCTCAACAGCCAGAACACGCGGATGCGCACAGTCATGGCGCGGATCCAGATCAATGGCGAGACCGTGCGCAAACGGGCGGAAGAATCGTCGATGCTGGTTCAGGCCCAGTCGGGCCACCTGCAACGGCAACTCGAAGAAGCCGAGCAGTCGGCCGCCGCGGTCCATCAGATGAGCGCCACGATCCAGGAGTTGTCGCGCAATCTGCAACAGGCGGCCCAAGCCACCCAGGCCGTGGATCGCCTCGCCCACGAGGGGGATCGGATTTCCGATCAGAGCCAGCTGTCGATGACGGGCCTGTGTACCTCGGTCGAAGAAATCGGCCAGGCGGTCAGTCGACTGGCCGAGTCCATCGAGTCAATCAGTGGGGTCGCCCATGTGATTCGCAGCATCGCCGAACAGACCAACCTGCTGGCCCTCAATGCCGCCATAGAGGCAGCTCGCGCTGGGGAGACCGGTCGAGGTTTCGCGGTGGTAGCCGACGAGGTACGCAGCCTAGCCACCCGGACCCGCGAATCCACCGAGCAGATCCAGCGTTCCATTGAGCTGTTGCGCGATGGCAGTGCCCAGGCGTTGGCCACCGCGCAACGCGGCGAGTCGGCCGCGCGGGAGTCCCGAGAGGATGTGGCGCAGGTACAGACGGCGTTGCGGCGCATCTGTGATGAAGTCGGGCAGATCTCCGGCATGAGCTTGCAAATGGCCTCGGCCATCAAACAGCAAGGGCACGTCGCCCAAGAGATAAACGGGCAGATTTCCCAGATCGTCACCCTGGCGCAAACCAGCAGCGATCAGTCCCGGCGCAGCACCCAGATTGGTGAGGAGTTGCACCAACTGGCCAACTCCCAACTGGACCTGGCCCAACGTTTTCTTCAGGGCTGAGTGACTCCACCCTGAGGTGTCAGCCATGGCGTATCAGGCCTGGCGCCGTAGGGTCGCGGACGGCAAGCAACCGTATTGCTTGCGGTACTGCATAGCAAAATGACCGAAGCTGCTGACCCCGTGACGAAGCAGGATGTCTGTCACGCTGTCGGCCGGCCCGGCCTGCTGCAAGGCCAGGTGGACCAGAGCCAGTCGGCGGGTACGCACATAGTCACTGGGGGTTTGCTGAAGAAAGCGTGCAAAACCGTTCTGCAAGGTGCGGATGGACACGTCGCAGAACTGCGCCAGGCTCGCCAGGGCAATCGGTTCGGCCAGGTGCTGCTCGATATAGTCGCGGGCCTTCTTGACGTGGCGGGGCATCGGCTGACGCTGGTCCTCCAGCAGGTCGACAGAATAGTTGTGCGGCAACTGAGTCAGCAGCACGGACAGCAGATAGTCCGACAAACTACCGCCCATGGCCGAGGTGAGCAGCGTCTGGCTCGCGTCGCTATACAACTGGCAGATGTAGTCCAGGGTGGTGCGTACCGCCGCCATGCCCTGGCAATCGGCGTCAACCTGGATATCGAAGACCAGCGGTTGGCGCAAACGCCGGTTGAGCAACACTTGCAACTGGCGCTCGAGGGCTTCGCGATCAACCCGCAGAATCAGGTTACGGCAGTCCTTGTCGATGCGGATAAAGCTGCGCTCGGAAGGCGATGAAATGGTCAGCCCACCCTTGCGCAGAATCGCGCTCTGCTTACCCAAGCTGACCATACCGCTGCCTTCGAGGGTGACCCGGATCAAGTAGTAGTTGGTGATATCGCCAGCATCGATTTCCACCGGTGCGCCGTAGTGCAGATCAAACAAGGCCGAACTGCCGAAGAACACGCCGTAGAGCTGAGATTGCAGGGAGCCGCCCTGCTGCATTTTCATCTGATGGGGCCACAGGTAGTGGCTGACCAGATCCTTGACCTCGCCGAACCCGGCTGAACTCAGGAGGCAATGGTGATGGAGCGAAGAGCGGTTATCGAGCATGTAAAAGCCCCTAAAAAAGGTTGTCGCTACCCGCAGGCACATTGAGAATTTAGTGGAAATGGAAAGCAATTTTCACGCCATCAAAACGCTTTCTGCGTGCCCGGAACAACCCCTGCGTCTGGCGCATAGAGTCGGGGCAAACATGGGCTTACAAAGGTCATGCACCACACGCAAGCCAAGCAATTGGCAACCTGGAACCGCACAACAAAACCAATAATCGCACCAGGGCAAGGCGGTCAGGTAACGCCAGCGTCACCGATTCACCCAACTGCAAAACTCGCTGCCGCCGACCGACTGATTGCCAACCCTGAAGGGGCCAAACAGCATGACCAGCAAAACACCGACCGAGGTCACCCGTAAAAGCTATGCCTACGAATGGTATGTCGTTGCCGTTTGTATGCTGGCTTACATTTTTTCGTTTATTGATCGTCAGATCCTGGCGTTGATGATCGAACCGATCAAACACGACATGCAGTTGTCAGACACCCAGTTCAGCCTGCTGCATGGCCTGGCCTTTTCGCTGTTCTATGCCTTTATGGGCATGCCCATCGCATTGCTCGCGGATAAATTCTCCCGACCGAAAATCATCGCCCTCGGCGTTGCATTCTGGAGCCTGGCGACTGCCCTGTGCGGGCTGAGCAAGAACTTCCCGCAGATGTTCATGGCGCGCATCGGAGTCGGGATCGGCGAGGCGGCGCTGTCGCCGGCCACCTACTCGATGCTTAGCGATATGTTCCCCCGGGAAAAACTCGGGCGCGCCGTGGCGATCTACTCCATCGGCTCGTTTATCGGCGGCGGTGTGGCCTTTCTGATTGGTGGCTATGTCATCGACTTGTTGAAGAACCTCGACAGCGTGGTAGTGCCGCTGCTGGGCGAAATGCGGCCCTGGCAGGTGATGTTCTTTCTGGTGGGCCTGCCGGGCGTGTTGATTGCCCTGCTGATCGCACTGACCGTCCGCGACCCGGCCCGCAAGGGCTTGAAACTGGACGCCGCGGGCAAGGTCCACGCACCCAGCTTGAAACAGGCCTTCACTTTCCTGTCGGTGCACCGCAAGACGTTCTTCTGCCATTACCTGGGGTTTTCGTTCTACGCGATGACGCTGTTCTGCATGCTCAGCTGGACCCCGGCCTTCTACATGCGCAAGTTCGGCCTGGCCCCCAGCAACACCGGCTACATGCTCGGGATCGTGGTATTGCTGGCCAATACCAGCGGCGTCTTTTGCGGCGGCTGGCTGATAGATTGGCTGGCTAAGAAAGGCTATAGCGATGCGCCGATCCGTGCCGGGGTGATCGGGGCCATCGGGATGGCTGTGCCAGCCATCGCGTTCACTCAGGTCAGCGAACTGTGGATGTCCCTGGCGCTGTTGGCGCCGGCCATGTTCTTCGCCTCTTTCCCTATGCCGGCCTCGACTGCGGCGATGCAGATCCTGCCGCCGAACCAGATGCGGGCGCAGATTTCGGCGTTGTTCCTGCTGATTTCCAACCTGGTCGGCCTGGGCCTGGGCACCACGCTGGTCGCCCTGCTCACCGATCGGCTGTTTCAGAACCCGGCCATGGTCGGCTCGTCGATTTCCGTGCTCAATGCCTTCGCGGTCGCCCTCACCCTGTTCTTGCTGATCAAGGGTTGCCGGCACTTTCGCGAGAGCCTCAAGCAGGAAGGCCTGGCCTGACGCCCGCCCCCATGGCACGCCGTTCTCGGTGTGCCTGCTGGTTTTTTGCGGCGGGCGGCGCGACAATGACGCCCGCCGCTCCACTTGCCTGGCGAACCCTTTGGAACCGCAGTCGACAGCGCGCGCTCAAGCCTCTATAAACAAACCCAGCTCATCAGAAAGACTACGCGAACCTTTATGACCACCCCGAAAAAGCGCCTGAGCCGATACAACCCCGCCAGTGAGGACTTCAAGAAGGAAGAGTTTCCCTTCTACTGGCTGGCTCGCCTGCACGGACGCTACTCCATGGCCATGGAGAAAGCCCTGAAGAAAATCGACATGGACATCCCGCGCTGGCGGATCTTGTTCATCCTCAAGGAGAACGGTGAGTCGAGCATTTCGGAAATCTCCATCCATGCCATCGCCAAGCTCTCGACCATCACCAAGATCGTCTACCGCATGAAAGCCGACGGCCTGGTGGAAACCAACACCAGCGCCAGCGACGGACGGGTCACCCAGGTATCGCTGACCGATATCGGCCGCCAGACCATCGAAGAAATCCAGCACTGCACCAGCGATATTTTCCGCACCAGCTTCAAGGGCCTGACCGAAGCCCAGATCACCAAGCTGAATGGGACATTGGAAAAAATATTTAACAATTTGCCGGAAGACTGAACCGCACCGGCCAGGCCCGGTGCCCATCAACGTCACCAGGCATGTGGCACGGCGATACCAGCGCATCCGTGGTGCGCATATCGCCACCGGAACCCTCGCCCGGCAGCTGCCGCTGATCAATCTTGATTTCCCCGAGGTCAGCTGCTGTCAGCCATAGCCACCGCTCAAGGCCGGGGCGCACGCTCATATTCGGGCGGCGCCCACAGGTGCTTCAGGCGCTGCATCAGGCTTCCCGGCTGCGCCACGTCGCGCCACATCGCGATGAATTCGTGGAAGTTGAGGGTCAGCGGATTGTGGCTGTAGACCTGACGTTTAATGCCGTAATCCACGGCTTCCTGCTCTTGCACGTATGTGCCGAACAGGCGGTCGAAAATGATCAGCACGCCGCCGTAGTTCCTGTCGATATAGCAGTCGTTGCGGCCGTGATGAGCGCGGTGGTTGCTGGGGGTGTCGAACAGGTACTCCAGCACGGGATGCAGCTTGCCGACGCTTTCGGTGTGGATGAAGAACTGATACACCAGGTCGCAGGCGTACAGGATGAACACCACCGCCGGATGCACGCCCAGCAGCACCAGCGGCATGAAAAACAGCCACCAGCCGGTGATCGGATAGAGCATCGACTGCCGCATGGCGGTCGTCATGTTCATGTGCTCGCCGCTGTGGTGCACGACGTGGGCGGTCCAGAACCAGCGCACGCGATGGCTACTGCGATGGAACCAGTAGTAGCAGAACTCGACGCCGACGAAAATTGGCAGCAGGGTCCAGCCGTTGATTGGAATCGTAAAGAAGCGATGGTCCCAGACCCAGAATATGGCGGCACCGACGAATATTACATGCACCGCCAGCTCAAACAGCTGGTAGCTGCTGCCAAGGGTGAGGTTAGTGAGGATGTCTTTCCAATAGAACTGCTGGCACGCGCCGCGTTTGCGCATGACCTGCCATTCGATGGCAAAACCGACCAGGAATAAAGGCGTCATGCCGATCAGCACCACCTGTTTCCACTCTATATGAGGGCCGAAAGTGGCTTCCATCCAGGCAATCAGATCAATCATGGTGCACCGCTCCATACGCTTAGTCGATACGCTGGATTTTGGCGCAGGGGAAACTTAAAGGCTTGACCGCGACAGACAATAATTTAACAATTCTCGCCATGCACCAAACCATAGCGGAGCAGCCGCCCCGGGGCGTGGTCCCTAGCACCTATGTGCGGCTGTTGTATGAGTACCTTGAAAAACGGGGTGTGGCTGCCGCCGCCTTGCTGGGCGTCGCCGCGCCGCAAGCAGCCGACCGCGGCTCGCTGCGTTACCCGGTGGCTGCCTGGCGCGCCTTGCTGCAACGCGCCGCCGAACACTTGCATGACCCCTTGCTCGGCCTGCATCTGGGCCAGACCGTTACGCCGGCCCATTTCGGCGTAATGGGCTATGTGCTGCTGGCTTGTCCGAATCTAGGTGCGGCGCTGGCCCGCGCCTTGCAATACCAGCGCCTGCTGTATGACGTCAATCCAATGCGAAGCACCTTGGAGGGCAGCGACCTGCTTCTGGAATGGGGTGTCGATCAGGGCCGTCCCGGACCGCTGGTGGACGAGTGCGCCATCACCGCCCTGCTGCAGCTGACGCACAACGCTACCGGCCGGCGCATCGTAGCCACCGAAATCCGCTTCCTCAACCCGCCGCCGGCCGACATCCAGCCATATCGGGACTGGTTTGGCTGTCCAGTATTGTTCGGCCAGCCGCAAACCTCGATCCGTTTTCCGCAAGCGCTGCTGGCATTGCCGCTGCGACAGCCCGATACGGACCTGTTGAATGTCCTGGAAAGACAGGCCGATGACTTGCTGGCGCAATTACCGCCCAGCGACGATTTCGAACAGGCGGTGCGGCGCTGCATCGCCCGCTTGGTGCGCGAAGGCCAGCCGGAATTGGATCTGGTCGCCAAAGAGCTGCATGTTTCGGCGCGCACCTTGCATCGCCGACTGGCTGTCGGCGGCATCAACTTCAGGGAGCTGCGCGAGAGTATCCGCCAGCGCCTGGCCGAGGATTATCTGGCCGACCCGCGTCTGCAGCTGGCTGAAATCGCCCAATTGCTGGGGTATTCCGAGCAAAGCGCGTTTACCCGCGCATTCCGGCGCTGGAGCGGGCAGGCGCCATATGCTTACCGGCTGCGTTTGCTCAGCCCCACCGCCGAATAAGATTCATCACCCGATACGCAAAGTGCACGTCACGGACGCAATGTGGCTGTTCCCTACTGTGCGGCCCTTTCATTGAAGCGGACAGGGTGGATAGTCATCAGACGGACGCTGTGCCAATTCACTCAATGACAAAAGATAGGGCCGCCAAAAGCAATTAATAGGCGCCCGGCTTCTCTTACCATCATGACTCTTCATACAAAAACAAAGAGAAGAGCCATGGCCTCAACCCTCAAGAAACAGGGCGATAGCACCGACTACTCAGTCGTTGCCGTTCCAGACACACACCGCATGAGTAAAAACTCGCTGACGATGGCCTGGTGGGGCATCTGCAGCGCAATGTTCTGGCTGGTAGTTTCTGCCACGTTGGCGATGACGTTCGGTACTAAAAACGCAATTATCGGCCTGGTGCTGTCGGTGGTCACTTACGCCGCCATCAACGGCATCATTTCGCGCTACGCGATCAAGACCGGACTTTCGGTTGCCCTGTTCTCACGCGTGTTGTTTGGTCGCACAGGCGCGATCCTGGCTACGTTGATCTTCTTCGCTACCGCCACTTACTACAGCGTGTTCGAAGGTTCGGTCATCGCCATCGCGATTCATCAGTACGTGTCGGCGATGTCACTGAATCAGGCGTACTTGCTGGTTGTGCTGTACAGCGTGCCATTGATCTTCGGCAGCGTGCAGAACTGGATGGACAAGCTCAACGGGGTGCTGCTGCCCTTCTATCTGATCGGCCTGGTTGCGCTGGTGGTGATGACCATCGGCGAATACGGTTACAGCTCGGCCTGGTTGGAAATGGGTCCGCAGAGCGGCCCGGTGGAAAACGGCTGGTGGAATTGTTTCAGTTACTTCATGGGGGTGTGGATCCTGATGATGTACACCTGGGACTATGCACGTTTCGGGCGCAAGGAGGACGCTGAATACCATGGCCGATTCAACTTCGGGCTACCTTTCTACACCTTCACCTTTTTGATCAATGGTTTGGTGGGGATCTTTCTTGCCGGGACTATTCCGACACCGGGTGGTCTGACGGAGGTTTCGGTAGTGATGGCGATTATCGAGCTAATGGGTGTCTGGGGGTTGATTTTCGTCTGGGTCAGCCAGACGCGTATCAACTCTGCCAATTTCTTCCTGGCGGCCACTAACATGCAGGCATTCTTCGGCCGTCTGGGGTTGGCGAAGGTGCCTTACATCGTCTGGGCAATTGCCGTCGGAGCGCTGGTCTACACGCTGATGCGCCTTAACGTTTTCGAGTACATCCTGCAGGCGTTGGCGTACCAGAGCATCTTCGTCGTGGCCTGGGTCGCGATTGCCTTGGCGCACATTTTCTCGCCCAAATACACTCAGCTGTTCGAGGGCAAGATCGAATACGAACTGGAACGTGTCAGCGCATTCAACCCCTGTGGCCTCGGCGCGTGGTTCCTCGCTGCCGGGCTGGGCATCCTCTTGCTGAATGTTGGGAGTGCAACGCTGGCCACATTCTCGGCGCCAGTGACGTTCGTCAGTGCGTTTGGCGCCTACTGGCTGCTGCTCAACAGCGCCAGGCGCAGCTGGTTCGTGCGCGCCAGTTGCACCTGACACAACGTCATCGTTTGCTGTTTTAAATGGCGGAAGGCAGCGGGAGTCGAACCTGCCCGGGAACGGTTGCCGCCCCCAACCGGGTTTGAAGCCCGGCCGCGCCACCGGACGCGATTGCCTTCCTTGAAGTCAGTCCTCGATTCGCTGCGCCAGAGCATTGTCCGCACGGATGCGGCGCTGGTCGCCAAGCCGTCGGGTCAAGCCGATCCGGTCGAAGAACTCGAGTATCTGGATGCTGCGTTTGCGGCCGACCCCTACCTTGTCGCGAAACGCTGCCGCCAGAATCACCGGGTTGTCGGCGACCAGTTGCAACAGCATAGCCGCCAATTGGCGCACCGTAGCGTCGGCGTAAAACAGGTCACGGACTACTTGGTGAACAAGCCCTAATCTCGCCATCTTGCGCAGCAGCAAGCGCACATCAGCTTCGTCACCGCCCATGGCGCTGGCCAGGCTACGCACCCAGGGTGGATCGAAACCTGCCTGTTCGAACAGTGGCTGCAACCGTTGCCACAGGGCCTCGTCTGCTTCGCTCAGTCGCACCTGGTGTTCGGGTAAATGCAGCCAGGGCCCACTGACTGCAAGGGTGCCGCTGGACAGTAATTCGTCGAGCAGATTGATGAAGGTCGGTCGGTCTAGCGGCGTGGCCGCGAACCGTCGCAAGCGATCTCGGTCTGGCCCCAGTTCGTCCGGTTCAAGTTGATGAAAGCGCGCCAGTTGCTCCAGCAACGAAGCTTTAAGGGCCTCCCAACGTACAGCGCTGAACAATAACGGACCTTGGCGCGTAGCAATGACACGGACATCCGCTGGCAAATGCCAGGTGCTGCGCAGGCGATTGAACTGGCGCTCCAGGCGCAGTGGATCGAGTCCGGTGTCACTGTTGGCAAGCAGCACCGGCAGTATCTGCTCCAGGCTTTCGCTTGCGGCCAGGGCCTGTAACTGCGTCAGTCTGGTTGGACTGCGGCGCTGGCGGGCCGGTGCAAACGGGTCGAGCACCCGCCCGCCGCCGAGGGTGCGCCGCGCACTCTGATCGCGCAGGACCAGGCGGTCGCCATGCACCGCCTGCAACGGCGTATTCAGCAACAGTTGCGCGAACATCCGCTCACCTGGTGCCAGGCGTGTGCCCTCCAGCAATGCGACCCGAGCGGTGACGTCCTGAGTGCCCAAATGCACGTGCACCGGGCTGAAATGTTCGAAGGCCCGCGGTTCACTGGCCAGCAACTGTATCTCGATGTCTACGCGCTGGGTGGGTGCATACAACCACTCGGCCAGTAACCAGTCGCCACGGTGGATCTGTTCCAGGGCGAGGCGTTCGGCACTCAGGTTCAACGCCACCCGTTGCCCGGCCCAAGCCTCGACGGCGACGTGGTTCTGCGCATGCAAACCACGCACCCGCACAGGCTTGCCGGCCTGACCTAACAGCAGTGTATCGCCCACCCTCACCTGCCCGGCCAGGGCCGTGCCGGTGACCACAATACCGGCTCCGGCGACGCTGAAGGCGCGGTCAATTGCCAGACGGAATCCGCCGCAGGCGGCGCGCTGCCGGACCTCACGCTGGGCGGCCAGCAACGCCTGGCGCAGGGCCTCGATGCCTTCCCCGGTCAGGCTCGACACCGCGAACTGCGGCGCGCCGCAATAGGGTCCGGGTTCCAGTAACGCGGCGACCTGGGCGTGTACCGACTGCACCCGGGCCGGCTCGACCCGGTCGCATTTGCTGATCACTACCAACGCCTGGGGGATACCCAACAACTCGACGATCGCCAAATGCTCGCAGGTCTGGGGCATGACCCCGTCATCGGCAGCCACCACCAGCAGCACCAGGTCAATACCCTGGGCGCCAGCGAGCATGTTGTGGATGAAACGCTCGTGACCGGGCACGTCGATAAAACCCGTCATGTCCGCCCCTGGTTTCAGCGGCGCGTAAAGGAAACCCAGGTCGATGGTGATTCCGCGTTCGCGTTCTTCCCGGCGACGGTCGCCCGCCTGACCTGTCAGGGCCTTGAGCAAGGCTGTTTTGCCATGGTCGATGTGTCCAGCAGTGCCGACGATCACCTTGCCTCCCCTGCCCCTTGTAGCTGGTCCAGTTGGGCAAGCCAGGCCGGCTCGTCATCCAGTTGGCGCAGGTCCAGCCACAGGGCATCGTCGTCGATACGACCGATCACGGGGATGGGCAAGGCCCGCAAGGTTGCCTCCAGAGCATGCAGCTGCCGCCCGCGCAACCGTTTAGAAACGTGCGGACGCAGGCATAGGGCGGCGCTTGGTAAGCGGGCAATCGGTTGGCTGCCGCTGCCGATCATGCTCAGCGCCGGCAGCGCGGCCACTCCCCAGCCATCGCCCAGTACACTCGCCAGCAGCGGGCGCAGGCGTTCGGCCTGAGCGAGGATATCGGCTTGCGGGCGGGTGAGCAGGCGCAGACTGGGCAAGCGTTCGGCCAATCGGGCGGGGTCGCGGTACAGCCCCAGCACTGCTTCGAGGGCGGCCAGGGTCAGTTTGTCCACCCGCAAGGCACGCTTGAGCGGGTTTTTCTTGATCCGGGCGATCAGGTCCTTGCGACCGACGATCAATCCCGCCTGGGGACCACCGAGCAACTTGTCACCGCTGAAGGTGACAATATCGGCTCCATCGGCCAGCGCCTGGCGCACCGTAGGTTCGGCGGGCAGGCCCCAACGGGTCAAGTCCAACAGACTGCCGCTGCCCAAATCTTCAAGCAGTGGCAGTCCGTGCCGATGGGCCAGTTGCGCCAGTTCGGCAGTCGGCACCTGGGCAGTAAAGCCTTGAATGCTGTAATTGCTGGTGTGTACACGCATCAACAGGCCACTGCGCGGGCCGATGGCGGCTTCGTAGTCTCGGGCATGGGTGCGGTTGGTGGTGCCGACTTCATGCAGTCTGACCCCGGCCCGGGCCATGATGTCGGGAATGCGGAATGCACCGCCGATTTCGATCAGCTCGCCACGGGAGATGATGCCCTCTTTGCGCGCACCCAGGCTGTTGAGCGCCAGCAACACGGCGGCAGCGTTGTTGTTGACCACTGTCACCGCCTCGGCACCGGTCAGCTCGCGTATCAGGCCTTCGATCAGGTCGTCGCGGTCACCGCGCTTGCCGCTTACCAGGTCGAATTCCAGATTGAGCGGATAGCGGGCGGCCTGTTGCACCGCCTCAATGGCTTCCTCCGGCAACAGTGCCCGCCCGAGGTTGGTATGCAGCACCGTGCCGGTCAGATTAAACACTCGCCGTACCTGACTGCGGTGCTGGGTTGCCAGACGCTCGCCCGCCCTCCCCGCCAATACCTGAGCCGTGAGTTCGATGGCGTCAAGCTGTCCTAGTTGAACCGGCTCGCGCACATCATCGAGCAACTGCCGCAGGGTGGCGAGCAAGGCGTCGCGGCCATAACGTTCGGCCAGCGGCTGGCAGGCGGGACTGCGTAGCAGGCTGTCGATGGAGGGCAGATGCAATGGGGCCTTGGCAGACAACATAGAAATTTCCACCGTCTGTACAGGCCTTGAGTGTAGATGCCGTCTTGCTCCTCGTAAGGCAAGCGCTAACGTTGGGTCAAATGGTGGCCCCTGTAGCAGCTGCCGAAGGCTGCGTCCGCTCGCGAAGCGGGCGCAGGATTTATGATTGCATGAACGTCCTGCGGACTTTGACGCAGCCTGGCGGCAGCTGCTACAGGGGTTACGGTATGCGTACCGGCGATCAATCTCCCCCAGGCGTCAGCATCAGGTTCGGCGCCAGGCGCTGGTAGCCTTCCAGGTCCAGGCGCATGTCCAGCGTCAAGCTCGCGAGGTCCGCCGACAGAGCTTCGGCGTCAGCGTCATTTTCCAGGTAGAGCAGTTTCAGGTAGCTGTTGCAGCCGGGGCAGATTTCAGCCCGCAGCGGTGCCTGGTTGGCCATGTAGCGGTCATCCTCGAAACTGACGTATTTGAGCCCTTTGCTCTGCTCGCAATAGACGCATTTGACCCGCACCACATGCCATTCGCAGGCACACAGCGAACACACCAGGTAACGCAGCCCGTTGTACTTGCCCCGCTGGTGAATCACCCCGGCCATGGCTGGCGAACCGCAGGCCGGGCATTGGCCAAGGCTGGCGCAAGGCTTCAGTTCGCACGCCGGCATGCTGAGCAACCAGTGGCTCCAGGCCGCCTGTAACGCCGCGCCGAGAAACGGCACCACGGCTGCCGGCAGCCCCGCATACTGGCCGCTGAGCAAGGCAATCGCCCAGACCTTGCGTTGTCCGACGCTGGCATTGTGCAAGGTTGCCACGGCATTTTTCACTGCAGATCGCGGCGGCGCCTGGTAACGCCGCAGCAAGATGTCCAGGTACGGTAGCCAGCCGTCCTCGCGCACCAGACTGTCGGCGGCCAACGGTGGCAAGCCATGCTCCTGGCACAACAACAGGCGTTCGGGGGCTGGGGCCTGCGCCAGCAGCGGTTCGTCCAGCAGACTCTGCTGGAGGTGGCACAGACCGGCGACCAGCCGCAGGTAGTCGGCCAGTGGATGCTCGTTGGCCAAGCGTTCCAGGCGCGCGGCACGCAAGCTGAACAGGTTACGCGGCGGCAGGCGCAGGAACGGCGGCGTGCTCGCCGACGCTTCGATCTGGCCGGGCTCGAGTATCAGGCTCAAGGCATCATCCTTTTTTGCTTGTCTGGCTGTCAGGGCTCTCGTCGCGCGTCACCTCGCGGTACCAGAGTTCATGATGTTTCTTCGCCCAGGCACGGCTGACCCAGCCATGCAGCATCGCGCTGACCGAGCCCTTGATCCAGATGCCGGCGTAGATATGCACGATGATGCTCAGCACCAGCACGAAAGCCGCCAGGGCGTGCAACAGCATCGCCAGGCGAATCGAAGTGATACCGAAGTATTGGCTGAAATAGACCCGCCAGATCACCACCCCGCTCAGCAGCAGTACCAGCATGCAGGCCAGCAGGGTCCAGAACAGCAGCTTCTGCCCGGGGTTGTATTTGCCGATCGGCGGCACGCCCTCCTCCTCGTTGCGCATCACCCGATCGATCCGTTTGAGCCACAGGCGGTCGTTGGCAATAAAAAAATTGGCCCGCCAGAAGCGGATGACCAGCCCCATGAAAAACACGAACATCAGCACGCCCATGAAAGGGTGCAGGATGCGCGTCCAGGGCCCGCCGCCGAATAGCTGGCTGAGCCAGAACAGTGCTGGATGGAACAGTGCCAGCCCCGATAGGGCCGCCATAAAGAACAGAATCGCCACCAGCCAGTGGTTGGTGCGTTCGTTGGCGTTATAGCGCTGGATCGTTTTGTCTTTCATGGTCGTTTTCCCTCCTGCGATCCAGGCGTGTTCGGGTCAAAGACATGCACGGCCGGGTCAACCTCATGCACGCTGGTGTCTTTGCCGGGTGGGTGTTCGTCCTCCTCGACCCGCTGCGGGCCGATGCGCACGTAATGGAAGAATCCCGCCAGCACCGCGGCGCCCATGGCCAACAACGCCAGCGGTTTGCTCACGCCTTTCCACAGTCCTACCAATGGGCTGATGGCTGGCTGATTCGGCAAGCCGGCGTACAACGACGGCTGGTCGGCATGGTGCAGGACGTACATCACGTGAGTGCCCCCGACGCCGGCGGGATCGTACAGACCGGCGTTGTCGAAGCCCCGTGACTTGAGGTCAACGATGCGCTCGGCGGCGTGCTCTTTCATGTCCTCCTTGCTGCCGAACACGATGGCTCCGGTCGGGCAGGTCTTGACGCAGGCGGGCTCAAGCCCTACCGCCACCCGGTCCGAGCACAGCGTGCACTTGTAGGCCTTGTGGTCCTTCTGCGAAATGCGCGGAATGTTGAAGGGGCAGCCTGTAATGCAATAGCCGCAGCCGATGCAATGGTCCTGGTCGAAGTCGACAATGCCGTTGGCGTGCTTGATGATCGCCCCGGGACTTGGGCACGCCGCGAGGCAGCCAGGTTCGGCGCAGTGCATGCAGCCGTCCTTGCGGATCAGCCATTCCAGGTTGCCGGCATCGGTTTCGTGCTCGGTGAAGCGCATCAACGTCCAGGTCTCGGCGCTGAGGTCCTGAGGGTTGTCGTAGGTGCCATGGTTGTGACCCACCTCGTCGCGCAATTCATTCCATTCCGAACAGGCCACCTGGCAGGCCTTGCAACCGATGCATTTGGTGGTGTCGATCAGCTTGGCGACTTCCTCCTGTTGACGTACCGAGGGCGGCAACGTGGTGGTGGCCGAACGGGCAATGATGTCTTGGCTGGCCATCAGATTTTCTCCACGTTGACCAGGAATGACTTGGATTCCGGGGTCTGTGTATTGCCGTCACCGAGGAACGGCACCAGGGTGTTTGTCAGGTAGCCATGTCGGGTGGCGCCGGTGAAGCCCCAGTGCAGCGGGATGCCGATTTGGTGCACGGTCTGGTTGTTGACCTGCAGCGGACGGATCCTTTTGGTCACCACCGCCACCGCCTCGATATGCCCCCGCTTGGAGCTGACCCGCACCCGGTCACCAGCAGCAATGCCCTTCTCCTTGGCCAGGACCTCACCAATCTCGACGAACTGCTCGGGCTGGGTCACGGCATTGATCGGGCAATGCTTGGTCCAGAAGTGGAAGTGCTCAGTCAGCCGGTAGCTCGTGGCGGCATAAGGGAAGTCTTTGGCCGTCCCGAGGCTCTCCCAGACTGAATCGAAGATGCGCCCGGCCGGGTTGCTGGTCGCCTTTTTGTTGGTGGGGTGCAGCGGGTTGATGCCGATAGGCGTTTCAAACGGTTCGTAATGTTCCGGGAATGGCCCTTCGTTCATCTTGTCGAGGGCGAAGAAACGCGCCACCCCTTCGGGGTTCATGATGAACGGGTTCATGCCCGCTTCCGGCGCCACGTCGGCCTTGTAGTCGGGCACATCGGTGCCGCCCCAGGTCTTGCCGTTCCACCACACCAGGCGTTTTTTCGGATCCCAGGGCTGGCCCTTCGTGTCGGCCGAGGCGCGGTTGTAGAGAATGCGCCGGTTCATCGGCCAGGCCCAGGCCCATCCCAGGTTCTGCTTCATCCCGAAGGGGTCGCTGTTATCGCGGCGGGCCATCTGGTTGCCCTGTTCGGTCCAGCTGCCGCAGAAGATCCAGCAGCCAGACGCGGTGCTCCCGTCGTCCTTGAGCTGGGCGAAACCGGACAACTGTTGTCCGGCCTTGACCGTCGCTCCCGTGGCGTCGGTGACGTCGGCAATGGCGTAGCCGTTGAACTCCTTGGCAAGCTCTTCCGGTGTAGGATCGTCGGGCACCTTGTAGGGCCAACTGAGCTTGAGAATCGGCTCGGCGAAGGCACCGCCGTTGGCCTGGTAGCGCTGACGCAAACGGATGAACAGATCGCTCATGATCTTGATGTCGGTGCGTGCTTGCCCCGGGCCGTTGGCGCCCTTCCAGTGCCATTGCAGCCAGCGGCCGCTGTTGACCAGTGAACCGTCCTCTTCGGCAAAACAGGTGGTGGGCAGGCGGATGACTTCGGTCTGGATGCTGGCCGTTTCGACATCGTTGTAAGGCCCGACATTGCGCCAGAACTCCGAGGTCTCGGTGGCCAGCGGGTCCATCACCACCAGCCATTTGAGTTTGGCCAGCGCGGCCATCACACGGTTCTTGTCGGGCAAGGCGGCGATGGGATTGAAGCCCTGGCAGACGTAACCGTTGACCTGCCCGTTGGACATCATGTCGAACACTTTCAATATGTCGTAGCCGGGGATGTCGAGCTTGGGCAGCCAGTCGTAGCCCCAGTGGTTGTCCACGGTGGCGTTGGCGCCGTACCAGGCCTTCATCAGGCTGACGTGGAACTTGCCGTAGTTCTGCCAGTAGGATAACTGCCCGGGCCTTAGCGGCTTGAGTGCACGCTTGGCAATGTAGGTGTCGTAGTCCTGTTCGGCATCGCCCGGCAGGGTCAGGTAGCCGGGCAGCAGGTTTGACAGCAGCCCAAGGTCAGTCAGGCCCTGGATGTTGGAGTGTCCGCGCAGGGCATTGACGCCCCCGCCCGGCATGCCGACGTTGCCCAGCAGCAGCTGCACCATGGCCGCACTGCGGATCATCTGCGAGCCGGTCGAATGCTGGGTCCAGCCCAGGGCATAGAGAATCGTCATGGTTTTGCCCGGTTGCGAGCAAGTGCCGATCTCTTCCCAGATCTTCATCATGGCGTCTTGCGGCATGCCGCAGATCTGGCTGGCCAGCTCCAGGGTGTAGCGGCTGTAGTGCTGCTTCATCAGTTGGTAGACGCAGCGCGGGTCCTTCAGGGACGGGTCGACCTTGGCGAATCCGTCCTCGCCGATTTCATAGCCCCAGCTGGACTTGTCACTGTAGGTGCGCTTGGCCGCGTCGTAGCCGGTAAACAGCCCGTCCTCGAAGCCGAAGCCGGCCTTGACGATGAACGACACGTCCGTATAGGCATGCACGTACTCGTGCTGGATTTTGTTTTCAGTGAGCAAATAGTTGATCAGACCGCCCATGAAGGCAATGTCGGTGCCGGTGCGGATCGGTGCGTAATAGTCGGCCACCGAGGCAGTACGGGTGAAGCGTGGGTCGATCACGATCAGTCGCGCCTTGTTGTGCGCTTTGGCTTCGGTCACCCATTTGAAGCCACAAGGGTGGGCTTCGGCGGCATTACCGCCCATGACAAGGACCAGATTCGCGTTGGCGATATCGGTCCAGTGGTTGGTCATCGCACCTCGGCCATACGTTGGGGCAAGACTTGCCACCGTCGGGCCATGTCAGACACGTGCCTGGTTATCGAACCCCAGCATGCCCAGACTGCGAACGACCTTGTGGGTCATGTAACCGGCCTCGTTGGAGGACGCAGAGGCTGCGAGAAAACCCGTCGTCAGCCAGCGGTTGACCGTCTGGCCCTGGGCGTTCTTCTCGATGAAATTGGCATCACGGTCGGCCTTCATCAGGTCGGCGATGCGATCCAGCGCTTCATCCCAAGACACCTGCGTCCACTCCTTGCTGCCCGGCTTGCGCACCTGCGGATATTGCAATCGGCTGGGGCTGTGGATGAAGTCCAGCAGGCCTGCACCTTTAGGGCACAGCGTGCCGCGGTTGACCGGGTGGTCGGCGTCACCTTCGATGTGGATGATGCTCTGGGTGACGTTCTTGGCCGCATCGCCCTGGCTATACATGATCAAGCCGCAACCCACCGAACAGTAGGGGCAGGTATTGCGGGTTTCATGGGTATGGGCCAGCTTGAAGTGGCGGACTTGTTCGGCGAAGGCAGGTGCTGGGGCCATGCCCAGCGCGGCCAGGCTTGAGCCTCCAAGGCCGATGGCGGCGACCTTGAAGAACTGACGACGGTTGAGGTCCATCGTGCACTCCTGATCAGGTGAAGTTACCCGGTAGTTGGCCGGGAAATCCTGGACGATCACGGCGGCCGAGGTACGGCCACCGATAGTTGAAACTTTAGTCAAGATTGCAAGGGATGTAACGAAACCCGATCGTCGGCGGTGTACTCGGAGTCCCACGCCGCCGTGCAACAGCACACTGATTTCGGTTTCCGCTGGAATTCACTGAAACGAAAAAAGCGACCAGAAGGTTAATGCCTGCCAGTTAAGGAAATGAGGGCTCTATTGTAGGCGCGAGGCTGCGTTAGCCGTCCTGGCCCCCTCAACAGGCGTCAGGGAAGCTTCGCCCACTCGTCACGCTGCATCACCTGGACGATGATGGGCACGGGCGTCATCAGGTGGGTGCGCATCATAGTTGTCGCTCGAACTGTATCGCGGGCGAGGATAGCTTCGACCAGCGCGGCATGCTCCTTGCGCTTCAACGCCAGGGCTTCTTCGGAGAACACCGTTTGCGTCAACCACAAGTGACGATAGCGCTCGGCTTGATCGAACAGGTAGGTACGCGCCTGGAGTAAATGCTTGGAACCGCAACCTGCCGCAATGGCGCTGTGGAAGGCCTTGTGCCGCTCATCCCAAACGTCGAGTACCTTCTCGCGGGTTGTCACGTCCATGACTTTCGACAAGGTATGGGACTGGGCCAGGATCTGAGCTTCCCAGGTGTCATCACCCCGTTCGATAGCCAGACCCACGATCATGGCTTCAAGATTTGCGCGGGCGTCATAGATGTCCTGCATCTCCTGCAGCGACATGGGGGCTACGCGGTAACCTTTCTGACTGATGACCACCACCAGGTGCTCGGCCACCAGTTGCGACAGTGCTTCGCGCAGCGGGCCGACACCCAGGTCATAGCGCTCCTTGAGCCCGCTCATCAGGAGTTTTTCACCGGGCTTGAAGACGCCACGGATGATGTCCAGCTTGAGCCGCTCATACCCACTGAATGCAGAGTTATGCCTGGGGGTGAGGCTATCCAAGGTGCTGCTCCTAAACTCGCCAAAGCCCAATCATACCCAAACATCTATCAGACGAAAAATTTTCGACCAAAAGTAATTTTGTCGATCAAATATAAAAACGTAGACATTTTTAATTTATAGCGATACTTTTGCTCCACGCCTGACCCAGACCAATGCTGGAAGGCGCTAATCACTACCTTCTGCCCAGGAGCTGCCATGAACGCCTTTACTCAGATTCAGGACCTTGTGATGCCGCTGCCATCGGAGAGCAAGGGTTTCACCCTCACCCCTTCCAGGCAGTCGCCGCGCCTGCTGGAACTGAAATTCGCCAAAGAAACCGTGGACGCGTTCGTCAAGGCGGTGGCCGAATGGCCGGTCCAGGCACTGGAGTACAAGTCGTTCCTGCGCTTTCGCGTCGGTCAGATCCTTGACGAGCTATGCGAAGGCACCCTGCGCCCGGTGCTGGTCAACACCATCCTGGACCGCGCCACCGGCGGCATGCTGATCACTCCTGAAGGTTTGAACGAGGTGTCCCAGGCCGATGACATGGTCAAATTCTCCTCGGCGGTGGCGCACCTGATCGGCCGTTCCAATTTCGATGCCATGAGCGGCCAGTTCTACGCCCGCTTCGCGGTGGTCAACACCGACAACTCCGACAGTTACCTGCGCCAGCCACACCGGGTGATGGAACTGCACAATGACGGCACCTTCGTCCAGGAGCGTACCGACTACGTGCTGATGATGAAGATCGACGAGCAGAACATGGAAGGCGGCAACACCCTGCTGCTGCACCTGGACGACTGGGAAGACCTGAAGCACTACTACACTCACCCGTTGGCCCGCCGTGAAATGCGCTTCACCGCGCCACCGAGCAAGAACGTGCGTGAAGACGTGTACCACGCGGTGTTTGACAACGACGCCGAAGGTCGCCCGACCATGCGCTACATCGACCAGTTCGTGCAGCCCAAAGACTTCGAGGAAGGCATCTGGCTGAACGCCATGAGCGAATCCCTGGAAGGCAGCCCGCAGAAGCTGTCGGTACCGGTGCCAGTCGGCAGCTTCGTGCTGGTCAACAATATGTTCTGGCTGCACGGCCGTGACCGCTTCACCGCCCACCAGGGTCTGCGTCGTGAGCTGATGCGCCAGCGTGGTTACATCAGCTACCAGAAAACCCTGTACCAGCGCGGCCAATAAGGCTTGCCAAGCGCCGAACTGACCAGGGCCACCACGCGTGGCCTTCGTCATGCTTCCGACAACAACGTAATTCAGGTGGGTGCAAGCAAATGGCTGTGTACGACTTCATCATCATCGGTGGCGGCATTGTGGGCATGTCCACGGCCATGCAACTGACTCAGGTTTACCCGGACGCCAAAATCCTCCTGCTGGAGAAAGAGTCCGGCCCGGCCAGGCACCAGACCGGCCACAACAGTGGCGTGATCCATGCCGGCGTCTACTACACCCCGGGCAGCCTGAAGGCGCGTTTCTGCCTGGAAGGCAACAAGGCCACCAAGGCCTTTTGCGACAAGCACAGCATCCCTTACGACGAATGCGGCAAATTGCTGGTGGCCACCAACGAGCTGGAAATGCAGCGCATGAGCGCGCTGTGGGAGCGCACGGAAGCCAATGGCATCAAACGTGACTGGCTGTCAGCCGCCGAGCTACGCGAGCGCGAGCCGAACATCGTCGGCCTGGGCGGTATCTTCGTGCCTTCGAGCAGCATCGTGAATTACGCCCAGGTCACCGCGGCCATGAGCCGTGAGTTCGAAAACGCCGGTGGCGAGATCCGCTACAACAGCGAAGTGCTCGCCATCGACGAGCGTCCCGATGAAGTGGTGGTGCGCACCGGCAACCAGGAGTACCACGGGCGCTTCCTGATCACCTGCTCGGGCCTGATGGCCGACCGCGTGGTGCGCATGCTGGGGATCAAACCGAACTTCATCATCTGCCCGTTCCGTGGCGAGTACTACCTGCTGCCCAAGCAGCACAACCAGATCGTCAACCACCTGATCTACCCGATCCCGGATCCGTCCATGCCGTTCCTCGGCGTGCACCTGACCCGCATGATCGACGGCACCGTCACCGTCGGCCCCAATGCCGTGTTGGCGATGAAGCGCGAAGGCTATCGCAAGACCGATTTCTCACTGTCCGATATGTTCGAAACCCTGACCACCCCGGGCATTCTCAAGGTCCTGATGAAAAACCTGCGCCCCGGCCTGATCGAGATGAGGAACTCGCTGTTCAAGGGCGGTTACCTCAAGCAAGTGCAGAAGTACTGCCCAAGCATCAATAAGAGCGACCTCACCGCCTACCCGGCCGGTGTGCGCGCCCAGGCTGTCTCGCTGGACGGCAAATTGATCGACGACTTCCTGTTTGTCAACACCGCCCGCAGCGTCAGCGTCTGCAACGCCCCATCACCCGCGGCGACGTCGGCCATTCCGATCGGCGCGCACATCGTCGACAAGGTCCGCGAGCAGCTCGCCAGCACCGGCGCCAGTTTCGTCAAACCCGTCAACTCCACTCGGCCCGCCCCTCTGGCGGCATCCGTCGCAGCCCGATAACGAGGTGTTTCGCATGCAACTCAACGATCCGCAACTGTTCCGCCAGCAAGCTTATATCGACGGTGTTTGGGTAGATGCCGACAACGGCCAGACCCTCAAGGTCAACAACCCGGCCACCGGCGAAATCATTGGCAGCGTGCCGAAGATGGGCGCTACCGAAACCCGTCGCGCCATCGAAGCTGCCGACAAGGCGCTGCCGGCCTGGCGTGCCCTGACCGCCAAGGACCGCGCCAACAAGCTGCGCAAGTGGTTCGACCTGATGATGGCCAACCAGGAAGACCTGGCCCGCCTGATGACCCTCGAACAAGGCAAGCCACTGACCGAGTCTCGTGGCGAAATCGCTTACGCCGCCTCCTTCCTGGAGTGGTTCGGCGAAGAAGCCAAACGCGTCTATGGCGACATGATCCCCGGTCACCAGGTCGACAAGCGCCTGATGGTGCTCAAGCAGCCGATCGGTGTAACCGCGGCCATCACCCCGTGGAACTTCCCTTCGGCAATGATCACCCGCAAGGCCGGTCCGGCCCTGGCCGCCGGTTGCACCATGGTCCTCAAACCGGCCTCGCAAACGCCCTACTCGGCCCTGGCCCTGGCGGAACTGGCCGAGCGCGCCGGCATTCCGAAAGGCGTGTTCAGCGTGGTCACCGGCAGTGCTGGCGAAGTCGGCGGCGAGCTGACCGGCAACCCGATCGTGCGCAAGCTGACCTTCACCGGCTCCACCGAAATCGGCCGCCAACTGATGGTCGAGTGCGCCAAGGACATCAAGAAGGTCTCGCTGGAACTGGGCGGTAACGCACCTTTCATCGTTTTCGATGACGCCGACCTGGACGCCGCCGTCGATGGCGCGCTGATCTCCAAGTATCGCAACAACGGCCAGACCTGCGTCTGCGCCAACCGCCTGTATATCCAGGACGGCATCTACGACGCCTTCGTTGAGAAACTCACCGCTGCCGTGGCCAAGTTGAACATCGGCAACGGCCTGGAAAACGGCATCACCACAGGTCCCCTGATCGATGCCAAGGCCATGGCCAAGGTCCAGGAGCACATTGAAGATGCCGTGAGCAAAGGGGCTCGCGTGGTCGCTGGCGGCAAGCCGCACGCCCTGGGCGGAACCTTCTTCGAGCCGACCATCCTGGTAGATGTGCCGCGCAATGCCGCAGTCGCCAAGGAAGAAACCTTCGGCCCGCTGGCGCCGCTGTTCCGCTTCAAGGATGAAGCCGATGTGATCGCCATGGCCAACGACACCGAATTCGGTCTGGCTTCCTACTTCTATGCCCGCGACCTGAGCCGTGTGTTCCGTGTGGGCGAAGCGCTGGAGTACGGCATCGTCGGCGTCAACACCGGGATCATCTCCAACGAAGTGGCGCCGTTCGGTGGCATCAAGGCTTCGGGGCTGGGCCGCGAAGGCTCCAAGTACGGCATCGAGGACTACCTGGAAATCAAATACCTCTGCATCGGCATCTGACTCACTACACCTTGTCGCTGACGGCAAGGTCGTACCCTACTCCGCTGGCATGGGTCTCATGCCAGCGGTCTCTTGCGCGCCATATCAGCGAATGCCGGTACCCGCCATAGACTCCGGCGACCACTGAGCCGTCGACAAGGGTTCGATGTACTTGATACCGCCGTGAGGGCCTACCACACCATTGATGTTGTAGGTGCCGCGCGCCAGGTCGTAGGTCATGAAAGGGGTGGCGTCCGGCACCTGCTTGTCATAGCTCTGGCTGAGGAAGGCGAAGGAGCCACGGTAAAGCTGGCCACTGGCGCCGTACTGATCGGAGGCCAGAGCGGCCCAGCTGTCTTCATCCAGATAGAAGCGGCGCTTCTGGTAGATGTGCTGTGCGCCGGCCTTGAGGGTGCCCTCCACCACCCAGACGCGGTGTTTCTCCCAGCGCACGAAGTCGGGTGCGAGGTAGTTGGGGGTGGTCAACAACGCGGGATCCTGGACGTAGGTCAACTTGTAGGTGTTATAGGGCACGATCATTTCTTGCTTGCCCAGCAGTTTCCAGTCGTAAAGCTCCATTGCGTGGGCTGTACCGGGGTTAGGCGTGTCGTAGGCCAGGATTGATATCTGTTTGACGCGACGCTGACCAGGCATGTACTTCCAGGCCCGGCCCGGCTGCTGCACAGGGTTGGCGGCATCTTTAAGCATGATCGACTCGCCGGCGCGGCACGGAGGGCCGGTGTAGGACAACTTCATCTGATAGTAGATGTCGGCATTGTTGATGGGCTTGGACAGGTTTTCGTAAATCGGGAAGGAGATCAGTGCCTGGCCGGTGACCGTCAGGCTTGCCACGCCTGCCGAGTCAACACTCCAGGAGTCGTACTTGGAGTTGATGGTGACCCCCTGATAGCGTAGCAAGAAGTTCCACATCGCCTCGGCGCCCGATTGCGGAATCGGGAACGGCACGCCGGGCATTACGTTGTCGATGGCCAGCCCGCCTTGAAGAGACTTGGCCCCGATGGCATTTTTCTGGCTGTTGTCCAGCACCGCCTGTGGCAGTGCCGCGGTGCGGTGGGTCGGATACACGTCGATGCGGTAGCCGGGAAAACGCCTGGCCAACTCCGCGGTGGTGGCAGTGAGCATGCCCTTGTACCGGTCAATGTTCTTGCCATTGATCACCAGCAGCGGTTTTTCGCCGGCATAGGGGTCCGGGCGCATGTTATCACCCGCCTTGAAGCTGGCCGGAGCGGTGGTCAGACCCCCGTTATAGGCCGGGATGGAGCCATCGGCATTACCGGCCTTTTCGGCCCCCACCAGGGTCAGGCTGACGCCCAGCCTGGCGGCTTCTTGACTCGACACCGACGCCTGAGCATGAATGGCCAGCGCCATGATGAGCGACGCAGCCAGTGGACTTTTCACGAATTTCATTTTGTTATTCTCCTGCTTAGTGGCCTAAGCAACTCGTGAATCAGAAAGTGGTTTTCATCGTCAGGTAAACGGCTCCTCGGTCTTGTATGCTCGCGCCAGCGCCGGAGAAAGACGAATAGCTACCGCCATAACACGCATAGTTCTGGTTACCGCTGAACGCGTTGGGTGTTGAGCCGTTACCGCTGCCAGCATTGGCAGCGCCGCTATTGGTACCACTGACATCACACTTGTCGGTCTTGCCGAAGGCGTCCACGTACTTCAGGTCGACAAAGTATTTGTTGTACACGATGGCACCGACGCCGATTGAATAGTTGCCGGTGTCTTTCGCACCGCCACCAGACACCGGTGACACGCCGGCAAGCCCTATGTTGATGGACATCGGCATATTGAAATCGACACCCGGGAGCACCTGGTACCAGGTCGGCGTGAAGTTGGCTGCGATACCCCAGTTGTCCCGAGTCGGCGCATCAATGCCACGGTAGCTGCTGTTGCCCTTGTAGAGCGCCGAGTTCTGGCTATCGAGCTTGAGCAGATTGCTGTAATACAATTCGGTGAGCAGGGTTGCCGAATCGAACACAGGCGTCCTGGGAAAGGCAAACAGGCCGTTGAGCGTCCAGTGCAGCGTGTCACCGGTGGCGCTCATGCTGTCGCCGTTGCTCGGCACGTCATAGACAATACCGGTCTGGGCCGTACGCGCAGGCAACAGACCCAGGCCTTCGCCCAGGCCCAGCGGCCCGGTGGAGCTGAGAATGGCCGGGATGCTGGCAAGCGGCATGTTGTGACGCACGCTCAGGTCGGAACCGACACTGACGCCGCCAATATCCTTGGACAGGCTCAGGCCGATGATGTGGATATTGTCGGCATAGGCAAATTGATAGGTGGTGGCACCCGCCGAGTTAAGCGCATTGACGACAGCCGGCACGGCGCCCGCTGGCGGGGTCCCATTAGGGTTGGCCGAACTTATCCCTGTAGCGTTCAACCACGCCTGCGGCAAAATATCCGAGGTATTGCGGTAGTAGAAGCCGAGGGTACCGTCCAGCCAGGCCGGCGACCACTTGGCCATTACGCCCCAGTCTCCGCTTTTGCCCGGTGTCAGATCATGACCTCGACGCACACTGGTCAACGCGTTGCAAGGCGCCAGGCCACATCCCAACGGGCTTCCAGGTACCACGGCATTGGTGTTGCCCAGCAGGAACGACTGCGCGCCGACTCCCACCAGGTCGGAGCCGCCATAGTAGGTACCCGCCTCCGGCAGACGGGCAGCACTCCAATCCAGGTAGTACTGCGCACCCAGGGTCAGCTCCGGATTGACGGTGAAGGTCATCGAGAGCTGGTTACGCGGAACGAACAGCTCCTTGGCTTCGGTACCGGGCGAGGCCGCCAGCTTGGCCAGGTCCAGGCCGGACTGGCCGTAGCTGATCGAATGCACCGGGCTCAAAATGGTCTCGCCCCAGAACACGTTGTGCTGACCGGCCTTGAGGCTGATCAGGGACTCATCGCCCACTTCAGTGTTGTAGAACACAAAGGCATCAAGAATTTCGCCGGACGGACCACTGTAGTAGCGCTGGGCATAGTGGCTCAGATGGGGGCTGCCATGGCCGACATTGTCTTGGGTGACCGCGGCCAGGCGTGGATCGTTGTCGACCAGGCCCGAGGTCGAGCCATTGCCGTTGACGAAGGGATTGGAACTGGAACCGACGTTGTCATACGCCTTGTCATACCAGCTCGCAGCACTGATGCGAAAGCCCTTGTTGCCCTGGTGAACTACATCCAGCTCGGTCAGCAGGTCAACACGATCGGTAATATTGGTGCCGGCTTTTCGGAAGTTATAATCACCGTCGTTGTTGTTCGGCGTCCCCAGCATGCGCTTGTCCGCATTTTCGGTGCGCACACCGTAGTTGTACTTGACGGTGTTATCAAAACGCACAGCCCAGTCAGGGTTGCCGGTATCCAGCTCGAAGGCATGGGCTGTCGGCAAGGACGCAGCCAGGATGGCCAAGGCCAACAGACTGTGGCGCGAAAGGGGGTGGCTATGACTCTTATTGTTATGCATGACGTCATCGCTGCCTTTTTTTGTATTTTTTTGAAGCGAAGCTACCTTAGTCTGTCCACTTGAACACCCTCACCTTCTCGATGACTCGACTGGCGCAATCGCCAGACACTTCCATAGTGCTGACATTAACGAGCGCCCGGCCGGTGCGATTTACATTTGATGTCAGATTCTTCTCTTTTGATGACAGCGAAAATGCGTCCGGTCTATTCCAGGGCCATCGCGACGAATGCCTGCATGGCTTGCGTCACATAGCGCTGCTGATGCTGCAGCATCAGGAAGTCGCGCGACGGCACGGGCCAACGCAGCGCCGTCAATGTCCCGGCGCTCAGCGAAGCAGCAGCGACCAAGCGGGACATCACGGTTGCGCCCGCGCCCGCTTCGACTGCGGCGCGCACGGCTTCATTCGATGGGAGTTCGAGTCCTATCTCGAGCTCTAAGGGATCCCCCCCTAAGCTTCGCACCATTTTTTCGAAGATCCCGCGCGTGCCAGATCCCTGTTCACGCAGGACCCAGGCGCTGTCACGCAAGTCGATATCGGCGAGCATCGAATCCTGATTGGCCCACGGATGGTTGGGGGCGACCACTAGCACCAGTTCATCCTGGGCAACCGCGCGTATATCGAGACTGTTGTTGTCAACCTGATCCTCCACGAAACCGAGATCGACGGTGCCTTCGGCGACCTGCCGGACGGCTTGTCCGGTATTGGTGATCGAGAGCTTGAGCGAAACGCCGGGGTAGGCCTCGTGAAAGCGCTGCATCACCTTTGGTAGCCAATAGTTGGCCACCGTCTGACTCGCCGCCAGGCATAACGCACCGCGCCGCAGCCCTGCCAGATCGGCTAGCACGTTCTCAGCCGATGAGGCACGGGCGAGCACCGCGCTCGCTTCGCTCAGAAACTGCTGGCCGGCGTCCGTCAGCACAATATTCCGGCGAATCCTGTGGAATAGTTTGATGTCATGCTGAGCTTCGAGGGCGGCAATTGAACTGCTCACCGCCGATTGCGAAAGGGCCAGCGCGTTCGCCGCGCGCGTCACATGCTGCTGTTCCGCAACCGCAACAAAAATACGAAGTTGATCTAGCGTCATTGTCTTCAGTGGACCTCAGCTTTTTCTTATGCCATGCCCAGCACGCGAATGAGCACGAGGCTGATGAGGATGAGTGCAACGATCGAAAGCACCACCGCGAGTGTCACACGCACGCCGGCTTTGGCAACCATTCGTAGATCGACACCCAAACCGAGTGCAGCCATCGAGATGATCGTCAACATGCTTGACGCATTGCTGATGGGCTGTAGCGCTACCGCCGGAACGAGATTGTTCGAACGGAGGACGATCAATACCAGAAAGCCAATGATGAACCACGGCACGACTTTGTGCCATGCGAGGCGCGGAGCCTTCGACGCATCTGGCGATGCGGCCAGGCCAGCACCACCGCGTGAGCCGATCGACAGGGCAAGAAGCACAGGACCGAGCATCAGCACGCGGACCAGTTTGACCAGCGTTCCGATATGGGCGCTGAGCGGCGAAACGGCAACCGTAGCAGCCAGCACCTGCGGCACCGCGTAGACCGTCAGCCCGGCCAGTACACCGTACTGCAGGTGGCTAAGGTGCAGCACGGGAACCAGTAGCGGCAGCCCAAGAACAACGATTACGCCAAGCACCGCGGTAAAGGCAATCGACGCGGCTACATCATCGCTATGCGCCCGGATCACCGGAGCCACTGCGGCAATCGCCGAGTTGCCGCAGATCGAGTTGCCGCAAGCGACCAGCAAGGCCATCCGGTGGTGCAAGCCGAGCAGACGACCTATGCCGTAACTGATCACGATGGCAACCGCAACGACGGCCACGATACCGACCAACAGGCCCACTCCGGCGGCCTTGAGGGTCTGGGTACTCAGCGAGGCCCCCAGCAGGACCACGGCAACTTCAAGTAATGTCTTGGCGCTGAAATTGATCCCGGCATGCCAGTGAAGAGCTGGCTTCCAGACGCTTCGTACAGCAGTGCCTATGAGAATGGCGAGGACCAGTGCTTCTAACCAGGTACGCCCGAATAAACGTTGCTCAACCAGTTGCACCCCGAAGGCGGCCAGCGTGACGGCAATGCAGAGAGCGACGCCTGGCGCATGGGTTCGTATCCACACCAGGGTCCTGGATTCACGCGGGCGCATTCCGGTTAAAACAGAGAATTCTGGTTGACTTGCCATCGTGCCCTCAATCTCTCGGTGATCGGGAAGATGAGCAATTATTGCGAGGGCAAATTTTATATTCCAACGCAGAATACAGAATGAATTGATTGGTTATATAGAACGGTCGCTACGAGGGTCGTGGCGAATCACCCGGGTCAGTCAACAGCGCGTGCAGCATGCGTGCAATCAACTTGGGCGTGTCCTCGTCAGTGAGGTAGCCCGGTCTTTCCAGCAGTATGGCCCGAGGTAGCGCTGTCAATGTCTGGTAGACCAGAAATTCGGCCTTTTCCCGGTCCTTCACCCGGATTTCGCTGGCGAAGCGCTTCATCAAGGCCGAGCTCGCCGTGGTGGTCCAGAGCTGCTTGGCCTTGACCACATCCAGTCGCACCAGCTCGTCATAATGAGTGGAGCGCACGCTGAACACCGGATCGAACAGGGTTTTCTTGTAGTGACTGGCCAGAACGGCCCGCAAGGCCAGCAAAATCCCGTCTAACAGGGTGGCCCCAGGCGGCAGCGCCATGATGTCGGCGAACAGTTCGGTGCGGGCTTCGGACCGGTAATCATCAAAGATCGCAGCGATCAGCGCCTCCATCGTCGGGAAGTACTCGTAGATCGAACTGATCGCCACGCCTGAGTCTTCGGCCAGGCGCATGGCATTCAAGGCTTCCCGCCCCTCGCTTTCAAGAATCTGCCGACCGGTTTGCTTCACGGCCGTGACCAGCGCGATCGAGCGTGCCTGTCGCGGCTCCTTGCGCGGCTGAGCAGGAATTTCGACCTGCAGGACGCCGTCGTCCCCGGCGCCCTTCTTGTCACGGGTTGGCTTGATCATCGTGTCCTCTCCAGAGTGCTGCCCACTGCCACTGCGGCAGACCCGCCAAGCAGCAAACTGGAGTATGACCGAGCCGGCTCGCTTAGTCAGCGAGTCTCGCGAGTACAGTACGTACCGATTCCGGGATGGGCACCGGGGTGTTGCTGGCCCGCTCGACATACACATAGACGATATGGGCTGCTGCGGCCGCTTCGTGCTCATCGTTGCGAAACAGTGCCAGCTCGTACCGTGCACTGCTGTTACCCAGGTGGGATATTTTCATTGCGACACTGATCTGGTCGGGGAAGCTGATGGGCGAAAAGTAGGTGCAACTCGAATTGACGATCAACCCGATCACCGGGCTGCTGGCAATGTCGAGGGTCCCCTGTTCGACCAGGAACGCAGTGATCGCCGACTCGCAGTACGAGTAATAGACCACATTGTTCACATGCCCATAGGAGTCATGGTCACCCCAGCGCGTCGGCATCTGGGTGAAGCGACGAAACTCGTCCCGGCACGGCCGTTTGAGCTTGCCGCTCATAGGATCTCCCTATAGATCGAGCGCACGTCTTCCAGGCAGAGTTCCCGAGGGTTGTTACCCAGCAGGCGCTGCTGCTTCATCGCATCGACGGCCAGCGCCTCGATGTCCGACTCGACGATGCCCAGATCGCGCAAGCAGGTCGACAGACCCAGCTCACCGGTCAAAGCGCCGAGGTAGTCGGCCAGGGCAGACGCTTTATCCCGATCGGTGCCACTGATACCGGGCAGGACGATGTCTGCCAACTGCGCATACAGAGGCGCCACGGTATCGAGGTTGAAGCGCATCACCGGCCCCAGCACCAGGGCATTGGAGAGCCCGTGTGGCACGTGGAAACGTGCGCCGAGGGGATAAGCCAGGGCATGCACCGCCGCCACCGGGGCGTTGGCGAATGCCATGCCTGCCAGGCAAGCACCGAGCAACATGTTTTCCCGCGCTTCCAGGTTGCTGCCGTCCTGACAGGCCTGGAACAGGCTGCCGGACAACAGACGCAGCGCCTCGCGCGCCAGGCAATCGGAAATCGGGTTTTTCAGATTTTTAGTGGTATAGGCCTCGACGGCATGGACCATGGCATCGATACCGGTCGCCGCCGTGACATGGGCCGGCAGGCCAAGGGTCAGCTCTGCATCCAGCACGGCCACGTCGGGCAACAGCATGGGCGAGTAAACAACGTTCTTCTCACCGGCACCGGTGGTCACGACCGAGACCGACGTCACCTCCGAACCTGTCCCTGCTGTGGTCGGCACCAGAATCAACGGCAGGCGCGGGCCCTTCGTCTTGTTGATGCCATAGATCTCGGTCAGGGACTCGCCACTGCGCGCCAACAGCGCTGCCAGCTTGGCGGCATCCAGCGAACTACCGCCGCCCAGGCCCAGCACACAATCGGCGCCGCAGGCTTTCGCGGCATCCACCGCGGCGAGAATCACCGACTCCGGCGGGTCGGCCTGGACCTGCGAAAACACGGTAACGGCTATCCCGTCGCCCTCGAGACCGGCGAGCACCGCATCCAATAGCCGAGCCGCAATAACCCCCGGATCGGTCACCAACAGAACCGATGTGCAACCCATGGCGCGAACATGAGCGGCGAGCCGGGTCGAAGCACCGCGTTCGATGATCATTGATGGAGTGGTTTGAAATACCATTTTCAACATGGAAGCCTCACGAATTAGGTGTATTGCGCTGAGTTTTATGGCGAGTGCAAAGCACATGCGCCAACCGCAAACCCCTCACAAATAGTGGTCTGACTGGCAGCTCTCCTCCCCATTAAAATGAGTGAGGAAAACAGAGTGTATTCCAGTCCACTGCCTGCACCTGCCTGAAATCCGGGCACCCGCCTCAAATCCGGAACGCCCTGCACGGGCACCCCAATAATTCAATTTTTTTCCTTATTTTTCAGTTAGTTGAACTAAAACAGCGATCACCTTAATCCGGAACAAAATCCAAGACTGCAACCCCATACTTGAGCCACACCCTCCCCCGGCACTCGCCGGTTCCCACTAGTCGAGTAGCGAGCCAGAAAATGCCCACTGCACAACTGTCGATAGAACAAAAAACCCAGCAGCTGCTGAACAACCCGGCAGAATTGGTCAACTATTTCCAGCAGGACTGGAACAATCTGCCCCGCGCCGAAATCGACGCGCTACAAATAAACGCCCTCAAGCAGCGCTTCGAAGAACTTCGCGACCGCATACCGGTACTCAAGAAACTCGCCGACGCCCAAGGCGTGGAACAGATCGAGCAACTCGACGACGTGGTGCCGCTGCTGTTCGAACACACCGTATACAAGTCCTACCCGCCATCGTTGCTGGAGAAGCGCAGCTTCGGCCAGATCAACAAGTGGCTGGGCAAACTGGTGACGCCAGAGGTTGCCGAAGCCATTGCTGCGGTCGACGTCAGCAATTGCCAGGGCCTGGACGAGTGGTTCGAGACCATGGACGAGGCGGTGCCGCAACTACGCATCAGTCACACCTCGGGCACTTCCGGCACCCTGTCGTTCCTGCCCCAAGGCGTACGTGAGTGGGAAAAATTCGCCCAACTGCGCAAGATGATGGTGTGGAACATGGAGGGGCCGAACACTCCAGAGCCCAACTTGCACACGATTTACCCGTACTACCGCAAGGGCTACCTGAGTCATGTGCGCGTCCACGCCGCCATGATTCCAGCGCTGTTGCCGAACGAATCGCATTTCCATGCGGCCTACCCGACCACACTCAGCACCGACGTGCTCCACCTGGGGGCCAAGCTGCGCGCGGCACAGTCCAAGGGCACCCTCGATCGCCTGGTGATCAGCCCGGAACTGCTGGAAAAGAAGAAGGCTTTCGACCAGTTGCAAGCCGAAATGCCGCAGCACCTGGCGACCTTCTTCGATCATATGTCCACCAAGCTCAAGGGCCAGCGCGTGTACATCGGCGCGACCTGGAACCTGCTGCACAGCATGGCCAAGGCCGGCCTTGCGCGCGGTCTGGAAGGTGTCTTCCACCCTGACTCGTTCGTCCACACCGCCGGTGGCGGCAAGGGTGTCGTACAGCCGGAGGGCTGGCGCGAAGACGTGCTGCGCTTCACTGGCGCCAAGACCCTCAACGAATCCTACGCCATGTCCGAAATCGTCGGCGGTGCCCATGCGCGCTGCGAAGAGGGCCATTTCCACTTCGCCCCCACCGTCATCCCCTACTTGCTCGATCCGGAGACGAGCAAGCCGCTGCCACGCACAGGCCGCGTAACCGGTCGCGCAGCCTTCTTCGACCTCGGCGCAGAGATCCGTTGGGGCGGCTTTATCACCGGTGATGAAATCACCGTCGAATGGGACAAGCCCTGCGCATGCGGCCGGCCAAGTTGCTACGTAGTCGGGCCGATCCAGCGCTACAGCGAACTCAACGGCGGCGACGACAAGATCACCTGTGCCGCCACAGAAGATTCCCATCGCCAAGCGATGGATTTCCTGAACACATTAGAGGGCTAACCCCATGAGCAAACCTATTGCGCCAATGATCATCCGTGGCAAAGTCATCACCGACAACCTGATCGACGTAGGCGGCCGTGGCGGCGACCTGGTCTTCCAAACCCCGGATGCACACAAATACATTGACCAACTGCCGCTGGGTAACCCGGCGAAGCTGGCCGACCTGTACACGCTCAAGTTCAAGGACATCCTGGACTACTGCGAAGAGCTCGGTGAGCGCCTGGAGTTCGACAAGAACGTCTACCTGCAGGAAGCCTGCGAGCTGTCCTACCTGACTGCGCCGGTCACCCCGACCATGGTCAAGGGCAGCTACATGGGCCTGCGCCACATGCTCACCCGTGAGTCCGTCACCGAGCAGGTGGAGAACTCCGTAGGCATCAAGTACCTGGAAGGCTGGGTCAAGCAGCGCTTGATCGACGGCACCGAACTGGATGTACGCTGCTTCGGCGCGCGCACCCTGCATATCGTCGCTGGCAACGCGACCGGGCTGTCCTTGCTGACCATCCTGCGCAACATGGTGCTGCGCAGCGACGCGATCATCAAGGCGCCGTCCAACGACCCATTCACGGCCCTGGCCATCGCCCGCACCATGGTCGACATGGCGCCGGACCATCCGCTGACCAAACACCTCAGCGTCGCCTACTGGAAAGGCGGCGACCAGGCTTTCGAAGAGCGCCTGTACCAGCCGCAGAACCTGGAGAAGATCGTTGCCTGGGGCGGCTTTGCTTCGATGAAGCATGTCACCCGCTACATCCAGCCGGGTCTGGAGCTGATCTCCCTCGACCCGAAACGCAGCGCCAGCATCATCGGCAAGGGCACCTTCGACAGTGAAGCGACCATGCGCGAGGCCGCCGTGCGCCTGGCCTGCGACATTGGAGCGCTGAACCAGAAAGCCTGTGTGTGTGCCCGCGTGGTCTACGTGCAGAGTGGCACCGACGAGGCTGGCCTGGCGAATCTGAACACCTTCGGCAAGTACGTCTACGACGCCATGCAGACCCTGCCCAACACCCTCAGCACCCTGCCCAAACGCTACGACCAGGGCCTCAAGGCCGAAGTCGACGCGCTGCGCCTGGATGATGAGTGGTACAAGGTGATTGGTGGCCTGGACGGCGAAGGCGCAGTCATCTGCTCGCAGATTCCGGAGTCGGTGTCCTTTGCCACCCGGCTCGACGACCGCACCGCCAACCTGGTGCCGGTCGATGAACTGCACGAGATGATGGATGCAGTGGATGCCTACACCCAGACCGTCGGCGTCTATCCGGAAAGCATCAAGGACGAACTCAAGGACATCCTGCCTCTGTATGGCGCTCAGCGAATCGTCTCGCTGGGCTACGCGGCAGGGCTGAAATGGGCGGGTCCGCAGGACTCCATCGAGCCGCTGCGGCGGATGGGCAAGTGGATCGTCAACCAGATCGCCTCGCCGGAAACGACCCCGGCGCCTTGGTTACGCCCGTCGATCTAACCCCCCTGTACCCCCTGCTATTGCCGGGGGTACGCGTTGATTTTTACAGGAATTACCCATGACTACTTGCCTGGGATTTGCCGCCCACGAGGCCCACTCCGTCCTCACGCCGTTTCGTTTCGAGCGCCGGGCCTTGCGCGCCGATGACGTCGCCATCGATATCGCCTATTGCGGCGTCTGCCATTCGGATGCCCATCAGGTAAACAACGACTGGAACAACTCCGTTTATCCCATGGTGCCTGGACACGAGATCGTCGGGCATGTCACTGCCGTCGGCAGCAACGTCAGCCGCTTCAAGGTCGGTGACCGGGTCGCGGTCGGCTGCCAGATCGACAGCTGCCTGCAGTGCGCGCCCTGCGCGGACCATCAGGAACAACTGTGCGTCCATGGCCCGACACCCACCTACAACGGTAAGGATCGTCATACCGGCGAGACCACCTATGGCGGTTATTCCGAGCATATTGTAGTTCGTGAGCAGTTCGTTCTACGCATGCCCGAAAGCCTCGATCTGCGCTACGCAGCCCCTTTGCTGTGCGCCGGCATCACCGTGTGGAGCCCGATGCGTCGCTACGGCGTGGGCAAGGGCTCGAAAGTCGCGGTAGTCGGCCTTGGCGGGCTCGGGCATATGGCCGTGAAGCTGGCCGTCGCCCTGGGTGCCGACGTCACCGTGCTAACCACCTCACCGGGCAAGGCCGACGACGCCCGCACCCTCGGCGCCAATCACGTGCTGTTGTCCAATGATTCGGCGGCGATGGCGGCGGCGGCCAATGCATTCGAATTTATCATCGACACCATTCCCAGCCGGCACAACGTCAACCCTTACCTGATGCTGCTGGGTCGCGAGGGCGTAATGGTGCTGGTCGGCGCCATCGAACCGCTGGAGCCCGTCCACGGTGGCTTGCTGATCCGCAATAACCGCACCTTGGCCGGTTCGTTCATCGGTGGCATCCAGCCGATCCAGGAACTGCTGGATTTCTGCGCCGAACACCAGGTACTGCCCAACTGCGAAATGATTGATATCAAGGACATCAACACCGCCTTTGATCGCCTGCAGCGCAACGATGTGAAGTACCGCTTCGTGATCGACATGAACAGCATGCGTGACCTGGCGCTGTAATGAAGTCCCACGCTGCGGTGCGCATCACCGCAGCGTCCTCTTGTTATTGAATCTCTGTAGGAGCATGGCTTGCCAGCGATGGCGTCCTCGAGATCGCCATCGCGAGCAAGCTCTGCTCCTACAAAGGACATTCATGAAAGCCATTCAACTCCAACATCCCGCTGGCCTGGACCACCTGCGCCTTGTCGACATGGCCGACCCCGGCGCGCCCAAAGCGGGCGAGATCCAGGTGCGCATCCATGCCAGCTCGCTCAATTACCACGACCTTGGCGTAGTCGTCGGTCATGGCCGTGCGCAGGATGGGCGCATCCCCATGGCCGACGGTGCCGGAGTCGTCACCGCCGTGGGCGAAGGCGTGACGGAATTCGCCGTGGGTGATTTCGTGGTGTCGTGCTTCTTCCCCCATTGGCAATCGGGTCGGGCCGTGCCGACCACCTTCCAGACCGTCCCTGGCGACGGCGTGGACGGCTTTGCCCGTGAACAGGTCAACATGCCCACCCAGGCGTTCACCCTGGCGCCCAAGGGCTACACCTTTGAAGAGGCCGCCACGCTGACCACGGCAGGCCTTACCGCCTGGCGTGCGCTGGTGGTGGACGGGCGTATCCAGGCGGGCGACACCGTGCTGGTGCTGGGCACCGGCGGCGTCTCCATCTTTGCCCTGCAAATGGCCAAATCAATTGGCGCGCGGGTGATTGCCACGACCTCGTCCGATGCCAAGAAAGAGCACCTGCTGGCACTGGGGGCCGATCTGGTCATCAACTACAAAGACCAGCCTGAATGGGGCGACGTGGTGCTGGCCGCCACCGGCGGCCGCGGTGTCGACATCGTGGTGGAAGTGGGTGGCCCGGGCACCCTGCCCCAGTCCATCCGCGCCTGCGCTCCCGGCGGCCACATTGCGCTGATCGGCGTGCTCACGGGCTTTTCCGGCAACGTGCCCACCGTGGAGATGATGCGCAAGCAGCAAACCCTGCGTGGCCTGATTGTCGGCAGCCGCGAGCATCAGCAAGACATGGTGCGTGCGCTGGAAAACTTCAGCTGGCGCCCCGTCATCGACAGCAGCTATCCGCTGGAACAAATTGCCGAGGCCTTTGCCCACCAGATAGCCGCGAAGCACGTTGGCAAGATATGCCTGCACTATTGAACTGAAGCCCCCCCAAGACGCCGCGGGCCTTTTTGTAGGAGCCGAGCTTGGTCCGGGCGGCGTTCCGACGATGGCGATCTCAAGGACGCCATCGCAGGCAAGCCGTGCTCCTACAGAGGGAGGGCGTTGACCCGCAGCGGTACGAGCGCGGCACGCAGCGCCTCGCCGATCGCTACCGGACGACGGGATTCGCGGCCCACGTAGACATGCACGAAGTGTCCCTGCGCCGCCGCCTGGGCCTCACCCGCGCGGAACAGACCCACCTCATAACGCACACTGGAACCGCCAAGCCGGGTCACCCGCACCCCGGCTTCGATGTCGTCTGGAAAGGAGATCGGCGCAAAATAGTTGCACTGCGTTTCGACCACCAGGCCAATCGTCTCGCCGCGCTCGAAATCGAGTACGCCCTGGCTCAGCAGATAGCCGTTCACGGCCGTGTCGAAGTAGCTGTAGTAGTTGACGTTATTGACGTGGCCGTAGACGTCGTTATCCATCCAGCGGGTCTGGATCGGCCGAAAGTGTGGGTAGGCATCGCGTGAATTGGCGCCGGGTTTGGACATGGACGGATGCACCTGTCGAGGTCAGTACAAGAAAGGCAGGTCAGCATTGCGCACAAGGCTCACGCTATGCGCGCAATGCGTGCTGTCATTGAAAATCAATCTATAAAGTGCCGCACAAGCGTAGGCGCCCAGGCGCTCACTGGAACACTTCGAAGAGCCCGGCAGCGCCCATGCCGCCGCCCACGCACATGGTTACCACCACATATTTCACGCCGCGCCGCCGACCTTCCAGCAGGGCATGCCCAACCATCCGCGCACCACTCATGCCGTAAGGGTGACCGATGGCGATGGCACCGCCATTGACGTTCAAGCGGGCGTTGTCGATGCCCAAGGTATCGCGGCAGTGGAGCACCTGGCAGGCGAACGCCTCGTTGAGCTCCCACAGGCCGATGTCGTCGACCGTCAGGCCGTGTTGCTTGAGCAGCTTGGGTACCGCCAGCACCGGGCCGATGCCCATTTCTTCCGGGGCCAGGCCGGCCACGGCGATACCGCGATACAGGCCCAACGGCTTGAGGTTGCGCTGCTCGGCGAGGCGCGCATCCATCAGCACGCAGGCGCTGGCGCCGTCGGACAGTTGGCTGGCGTTGCCGGCGGTGATGCAGCCGCCTTCGATCACCGGTTTGAGGTTGGCCAGGTCTTCCAGGCGTGTCTGCGGACGGTTGCCTTCATCGATTTTGAGGGTGACCTCTTCCAGACGCGCCTCGCCAGTGGCTTTGTCGATCACCTGCCGGAGGCTGGTGACCGGGACGATTTCGCCGTCGAACAATCCGGCCTGCTGCGCCGCTGCAGTGCGTAGCTGCGATTGCAGGGAGTAGGCGTCCTGCGCCTCGCGGCTGATGCCGTAGCGCTGGGCGACCAGCTCGGCGGTTTTCAGCATTGGCATGTAGGCATGGATGGCGTTGCGCTCCACCTGCGGGTCGCGCTCGGCGAATGCCCACTCCATGTTGCGATTCTGCACCGCACTGATGTTTTCCTGGCCAGCACCGATGGCGACCGGCATCCCGTCGACCATGATCTGCTTGGCGGCGGTGGCGATGGCCATCAGGCCCGAGGCGCACTGGCGATCCAGGGTCTGCCCACTGACTGACAACGGCAGGCCCGAGGCCAGGGCGGCCATGCGCGCGAGGTTCAAGCCGGCGGTGCCGCTGGTCAGCGCAGCGCCCATCACCAGGTCTTCGATCTCCCCGGCTTCGATGCCCGCGCGCTCGACCGCAGCACGGATCGCGTGGCTGGCCATGGTCGGTGACTTGATGGTGTTGAACGCGCCACGGAAAGCCTTGGCAATGGGGGTGCGGGCGGTGGAGAGAATGACGGCTTCTTTCATGGTTGAGGTCCTTGCGTGATCGGTCGGGGCGGCCACCCTGAAGTGGCCACCAAAGGTCAGATACGTTCGATGCGGGTCTTGCCGCAGGCCACCAAGCGTTCCAGCAGCGCTGCCGGTTGGAACCACATCGCGCCATAGGCACCGAGTGCCTCGCGGTAATGGCCGATGCGCTCCAGCACATGCGCCAGCCCCAGCCCTTCGGCGTAGTGCAGCGGGCCGCCGCGCCAGGCCGGGAAACCGTAGCCGTTGATCCAGACCAGGTCGATGTCGCTGCTGCGCTGGGCGATGCCTTCGTCGAGCAACTGGATGCCTTCGTTGACCAGCATCAACACACAGCGGTCGTGGATTTCCTGATCGCTGATGTCGCGGCGCTGGATGTCCAATTCGCCAGCGATGTGCTCGGCCATGGCGACCACTTCAGGATCGTCCTTGCGCTCGCGGCCTTCGTAGAGGTAGTAGCCGCGGTTGCTCTTCTGGCCATAACGGCCAAGGGCGTAGAGCGCGTCGGCGAGCTTGCAGTAGCTTGGGTCGTGGGCGATGACATCGCGACGCGACTCGCGCACCAGGAAACTCACGTCGATGCCAGCCAGGTCATGCATGGCGATCACGCCCATGGCCAGGCCAAGTCCGGTCAGCACCTGGTCGATCTGCGCCGGCGTAGCGCCTTCCAGCAGCAGGCGATGAGCCTCGCGGGAATAGGGTTCGAGCATGCGGTTGCCGATGAAGCCGAAGCACACCCCGGAGACCACCGGGATCTTGCCGATGCGCTTGGCGATCTTCAGCGTGGTGGCCAGGACATCGGGCGCCGTGACCGTGCCGCGCACCACTTCGAGCAAGCGCATGACGTTGGCCGGGCTGAAGAAGTGCAGGCCGACCACGTCCTGTGGCCGGCGGGTGACGGCGGCAATGGCGTCGACATCGAGGGTGGAGGTATTGCTGGCGAGAATCGCACCGGCCTTGCACACCTTGTCGAGGGTGCGAAACACCTGCTGCTTGATCGACAGGCTCTCAAACACGGCTTCGATCACCAGGTCAGCGTCGACGATATCGGCGTAGTCGAGGGTGCCGTGGATTAGCCCCATGCGCTCTTCCAGCTGCTCGGCCGTGAGCTTGCCGCGCTGGACACTGGTTTCGTAGTTTTTGCGGATCAGCGCCAGGCCGCGCGCAAGGGCATCGGCCTTGAGCTCCAGCAGCGTCACCGCAATGCCCGCATTGGCAAAGTTCATGGCAATCCCACCGCCCATGGTGCCGGCTCCGATCACCGCGACCTGGGTAATCGGACGGATCGGCGTGCTCGCGTCCAGTCCCGGCAGCTTGCCGACTTCACGCTCGGCGAAGAACACATGGCGCAGGGTCTGCGACTCGCTGGACGCTTCAGCCTCTTTGAACAGCTCGACCTCCCTGGCCAGGCCTTCGGCCAACGGCAGGCTGCAGGCCGCCTCGACCGCCGTCACTACCCGCTGCGGTGCGCTCTGGCCTTTCCAGCGACGCTGGTTGGCGGCGCGGTAGTCGGCGAAAAAATTGGCCGCCAGGGCGGCTCCCGGATGCTTTTGAGGCCAGGCCGGGCGAGCTGGCGCCTGCTGGGCAATCAGTTCTTCGGCCAAGCGCCGAGCCGTATCGAGCAGGCTGCCAGCGTCTTGCGCCACACGGTCGAGCAGAACCAGCGCCAGTGCTCGAGGCGCGTTGATCGGCTGACCCGAAGCGATCATCTCTAATGCCGCGGCAGCGCCGATAAGGCGCGGCAGCCGCTGGGTGCCACCCGCGCCGGGCAGCAAGCCGAGCTTGATTTCCGGCAGGCCCAGGCGTGCCCCGGCGTCAGCCACGCGGTAGCCGCAGGCCAGGGCGAGTTCCAGCCCGCCGCCCAACGCCAGGCCACCGATGGCCGCGATCAGGGGTTTATCCAGTTCGGTCAGACGTGCCAGCAGGCTCGGCAAGTCCGGCTGGGCGAACGACGCCGCGCTGCCGAGCTCGGAGATGTCCGCGCCGGCGCTGAACGGATAGCCCTCGCCATGGAGGATAATCGCTTTCACGCGGGTGTCCGCAGCGGCGCGTTCACAGGCATCCAGCAGTTGTTCGCGCAGTGCCTGGCCGAGGGCGTTGACGGGGGCGCGGGCGAGGCCGATCAGGGCCAAATGGCCTTCGCAGCGGTAATGGATCAGGTTATTCATAATTGATATCTCGGTCGGATAAAGAGGTAGACGCCAAGGAATGTGCCTATCCCCTTCAGCTCAACTCGTTTTCCCGGATTAATTTCTTGTTGATCTTTCCGACACTGGTTTTAGGGATCTCAGCGACGAACTTGAACTGCTTGGGGATTGCCCATTTGTTAATCCGGCCACGCTCCACAAACTGCTGCAGGTGGGCTTCGAGCATCTGTTTATCGACGTACTGTCCAGGCTCGCACACCACCAGGGCCATGGGCCGTTCGCCCCATTGCTCGTCCGCAATGCCAACCACCGCGACAGACGTGACCGACGCGTGCTCGCTGATCAGGTTCTCCAAATCCAGCGAGCTGATCCACTCCCCGCCCGTCTTGATCACATCCTTGATTCGATCCTTGATTTCCACCCCGCCTTGGGGGTCGATAGACGCCAGGTCGCCCGTGTGCAGCCAACCGTCCTGCCACAGCTCGGCGCCCTTTTCAGGCTCCTTCAAATAGCCTTGCGTCAGCCAGGGAGCACGCACGACGATCTCACCCAGAGACTCACCATCGTGAGGAACGCTTTTGCCGCGGGCATCGATGATTTTCAAATCGACCATCGGTATGGGCATGCCGGTCTTGATTCGAGTGGCTAACTGCGCTTGCGTGGATTGTTCAAGCGCCTCCCCACGCAGGTAAGTCGAGCAAAGCATCGGGCAGGTCTCGGACATCCCGTATCCACTGTGCACGCGAATACCTCTGGCGCTCGCCTGGCTGGCGATACCCAATGTCAGCGCACTCCCCCCCAGGAGCATTTTCCAGCCATCGAAAGAGGTCTGGGCCGCTTCGTCGCAGCCCAGGATCATTTGCAGAATGGTGGGCACGCAATGAGAAAAGGTGACCTTCTCTTCTCGATAAAGCCTGACCAGGCTATTGGGCTCGTAACGACCGGGGTACACCTGCTTGATGCCCATCAGGGTCGCAACATAGGGCACGCCCCAGGCATGCACGTGGAACATCGGGGTGATCGGCATGTAAACGTCGTCGGAACGTAACAGCGGAAAGCTTTGGTAGACGCCCAAAGTACCCACGGCATTCAAGGTATGCAGCACCAACTGCCGATGGGTGAAATACACCCCTTTCGGGCTCCCGGTGGTCCCCGTGGTGTAAAACATCGTCGCCACCGAGTTTTCATCAAAGTCGGGAAAATCGTAATGGGCACCTGCCTGGGAGAGCAGGCTTTCATACTCCCCCAGCACCGGCAGGTCGGTGCCGGTCGCGGTGTCGTCAGAGAGCCGGATATAGCCCTTGACGGTGTTCAGGCCATCATGAATCTGCTCGATCAAGGGCAGGAAATCATCATGCACCAGCACCAGGTCATCCTCGGCGTGGTTCATGGTGTAGAGCACCTGATCCGGAGAAAGACGAATATTCACCGTATGCAGCACCGCGCCGATCATCGGCACCGCAAAGAAACACTCCAGGTAGCGATGGCTGTCCCAGTCGAGCATTGCCACCGTATCCCCGGCCTTGACGCCGGCCGCCGTCAGCGCATTGGCCAGCCTGTGGATACGCTCGATGAGCGTCTTGTAGCTGTAACGCAACTTGTCGGCATAGACGATCTCCTGTCCGGGTTCGTAGCGAACCCCCGACAGCAGCAAGCTCTTGATCAACAGTGGGTAGGTGTATGCGCCGTGTGCTGGCGGAATTATTTTTGTCTTCAGCATGGTTGTACTTCCTGATTCAGAACTGCGCCGCATCCAGTAAATAGAGGCTTTCGCTGCCTGCCTTGATCGAAGCGCTCAGTGAGTGGATACGTGGCAGCAGGCGGGCGAAGTAGAAGCGTGCAGTGCCCAGCTTGCTGGCGTAAAAGTCGTCCTCGGCCTGTTTGCCCAAGGCCGTTTTGGCCATCCGTGCCCACATGTAGGCATAGGCGGTGTAACCAAACACCTGCAGGTACTCGACCGAGGCGGCGCCGACTTCGTTCGGGTTGTTCGTGGCCCGATCCAGCAACCAGGCGGTCAGCTCGTCGAGGGTGTCCACGGCGGCGTTCAGCGGCTTGGTGAACTCGCTCAGGTCTGCGCTGGCGGTCGCGGTGAACTGGCGAATCTCGTCGGCGAACAGCCGATAGAGTGCCCCGCCGCTGCCCACGATCTTGCGTCCCGTCAGGTCCAGCGCCTGGATGCCGTTGGTGCCTTCGTAGATCTGCGTGATCCGCACATCGCGTACCAATTGCTCCTGGCCCCACTCGCGGATATAGCCATGGCCGCCGAAAATCATCTGGCCGTGCAGGGTGGTTTCCAGCCCCATGTCGGTGAGAAACGCCTTGGCGATCGGAGTCAGCAAGGACACCAGCTCTTGCGCGCGCTGGCGGGTTGGTGCGTCTTCGCTGTATTTGGCAGTGTCCAGTTGCAGGGCCACGTAGCTGGAAAATGCGCGCCCGCCCTCGTTCAGGGCTTTCATGGTCAGCAGCATGCGGCGCACGTCCGGGTGCACGATGATCGGATCGGCGGCCTTGTCCGGGTGCTGCGCGCCGGTCGGCGCACGGCACTGCAGGCGATCACGGGCATACACGACGGCGCTCTGGTAGGAGCGCTCGCCCTGCGCCAGACCCTGGATACCCACGCCCAGGCGCTCGTAGTTCATCATGGTGAACATCGCGGCCAGGCCCTTGTTCGGCGCGTCGACGATCCAGCCGGTGGCCTGGTCAAAGTTCATCACGCAGGTGGCAGACGCCTTGATGCCCATCTTGTGTTCGATGGAACCGCAGGACAGCGAGTTGGGCCCGCCCAGCGAACCGTCGGCATTGACCATGATCTTGGGCACCAGGAACAGTGAGATGCCTTTGGGACCCGCCGGTGCATCCGGCAGTCTGGCCAGTACCAGGTGGATGATGTTCTCGGTCAGGTCGTGCTCGCCGCCGGTGATGAAGATCTTGCTGCCGCTGATCCTGTAACTGCCGTCGGCCTGGGGCTCGGCCTTGGTGCGGATAAGGCCCAGGTCGGTGCCGGCATGGGCCTCGGTCAGGCACATGGAGCCGCTCCAGACGCCGGCATACATATTCGGCAGATACTTCTCTTTCAGGTCTTCGCTGGCATGCGCGCTGAGCGACAGGCAGGCACCGGCGGTCAGCATCGGGTACTGGCCGAACGACAGGTTGGCCGAGGTGACCATTTCCTCGACCTGGGCGGAGATCGCCTTGGGCATGCCCATGCCACCGTACTGCGGGTCGCCACCGACACCCACCCAGCCGCCTTCGGCAAATGCCTGGTACGCCGAGAGAAAACCATCCGGGACTTTCACCGCACCGTTTTCCCAGGAGCAACCTTGCTCGTCGCCACTGCGGCGCAGCGGGGCGATGCTGCCGGCGCTGATCTTGCCGGCCTCTTCAAGGATTGCGGCAGCCGTCTCTTCGTCGATCACCTCGGCCAGGCCCGGCAGTTGGGCCCAAAGCCTGGACACCTCAAAGACTTCATTGAGTACGAAGCGCATGTCGCGCAGGGGGGCTTTGTAATCAGACATGATTGGCTTACTCGGTCATTGTGAGGGCATGAGGCATGCCCGTTTTTGGGGAGTTGTCGGTCTCATTGACGGGTACCAGCGACTCATGCACCACCGGCTCATCCGGGGCAGTACGACGGTTCAGCGAGGGCCCGCGCAACAGGAAGTACGACAGCGCAGGAATCAGGATCAGCGCCCCCAGCATGTTCCACAGGAACATGAAGGTCAGCAGGATGCCCATGTCCGCCTGGAACTTGATCGGCGACCA